>JAKBAM010000022.1 GCA_021809105.1 Actinomycetes bacterium | reverse complement strand
TTGATGATGTTGAACATCGGAAGGTAGAGCGAGATCACCATGCTCCCGACGGCTCCACCGAGCACGACGATCATGAGCGGCTCGAGGAGCGACGTCAAAGCGTCCACAGTGGCCGCCACTTCTTGCTCGAAGAAGATGGCTATCCGACCGAGGAGGTCGTCCAGGGCGCCGGTCTCCTCCCCCACCGACATCATCTGCACGACCATCGACGGGAAGACAGGGTGGTCGCCGAGGCGGTGGGTCAGCGGCTCACCTTGCTTGGCGCCGTCGGCAACGGCCTCGAGGCCCTTGGCCACTACCGCGTTGTCGACCGTCTCCTTGGTGATGTCGAGGGCGTCGAGGAGAGGCACCCCCGAGCGGAGCAGGGTGGAGAAGGTGCCTGAGAAGCGGGCCATCGCCGTCTTCTGCACCAGGTTCCCGAACACCGGCATCCTCAACTTGGCCCGGTCCCACGTAGCGCCGCCCTTCTCGGTGCGGATCCACCGGCGGAAAAGGTACACGCCGAGCAGGACCAAGGGGATGACGATCGGGAGGGAGGTGGTGAGGACGTGGGACACGGCGATCACAATGCGGGTGGGCAGGGGCAGCGTGCCGTTTAGGTCCTTGTACATCTTCCCGAAGATCGGGACGATGAAGAGGAGCATCGCCGCCATGATCAAGATGACCAAGGCCAGGACCGCGACCGGGTAGGCCATGGCGCTGCGAATCTTGCCTCGCAGTTCGACTTGGGTCTCGAGGGTGTCAGCCAGCTTGATCAACGTCTTGTCCAACGAGCCGCTGGTCTCCCCGGCCCTGACCATGGCCACGAACAGATTCGAGAAATGCCTGGGGTGCTTGGCCAGCGCCTGCGACAGCGAGAGGCCCTGCTCGACATCCAACCGCAGGTCGTCGATGACCTTGGCGAAGTACTTGTTCTCAGCCTGGTCGCCCAGGATGGCCAAGCTTCGCAGCAGGGTGAGCCCGGCGTCGATCATGGTGGCGAACTGGCGGCAGAAGATCGCCAGGTCCTTCAGCTTGACGCGATTACTGAGGCCAGGGATCATGATCTCGGTCTTGAAGCTGACCGCAGACTTCTGGTCGATGGCGATGGGCGTGTAGCCCATCTCCCGCAGCTTGTTGGCGACGAGGGACGTGCTGTCAGCGTCGAGCGTCCCGCTGACGACCTTGCCGGCGTGATCGCGGACCTTATAGGCGAAGGTTGTTGCCACAGTTGTCTCTTTCTCGAGATCGAAGGGTCAGCGGCCGGAGCCGACGAGGCGATGGATGTCAGCGGGGTTGGCGCAACGCTCGAGCGCGGCGTCGAGGGTGATCGCGCCGTCCCTGACCAGCTGCGCGAGGGACTGGTCCATGGTTTGCATGCCGTACTGGCCGCCGGCCTGCATGCTCGAGTAGATCTGGTGCACCTTTCCCTCGCGGATCAGGTTGCGGATGGCGGAGGTCACCACCATCACTTCGGTCGCCACGGCGCGCCCCCCGCCGCGCGCGGTCGGGACCAGCTGTTGGGTGACCACGCCTTGGAGGGCGGCAGCCAGCTGCACCCTGATCTGCTGCTGTTGGTGAGACGGGAAGACGTCGATCACACGGTCGACCGATTGGGGGGCGTCCTGCGTGTGGAGCGTTCCGAACACCAAGTGACCCGTCTCGGCAGCCGTGAGGGCGGTGGCAATCGTCTCCAGGTCGCGCATCTCGCCGACGAGGATTACGTCGGGGTCCTGGCGCAGCACATGCTTCAGGGCCTCGGCAAAGGAGTTCGTGTCGACCCCCACCTCACGCTGGTTGACTACGGCGCGCTTGTGGTCGTGGAGGAACTCGATCGGGTCCTCCACGGTCATGATGTGGCTGGGGGTGGCGGAATTGATCATGTCGATCAGCGACGCCAGAGTGGTCGACTTGCCCGATCCGGTAGGGCCGGTGACCAGCACCAGGCCGCGCGGCAGGTGCGCAAACTGTTCGACGGTGGCGGGGATCCCCAACTCGGCAAGCGGTCTGACCTTGAAGGGGATGGCGCGCAGGACGGCCCCGACAGAGTCTCTCTGCTGGAACACGTTTACCCGGAAGCGCCCCAACCCCGGAACCGTATGGGATGTGTCGAGCTCCTTCTCTCCTTCGAAGCGCTCTCGCTGGCGCTGGGTCAAGATCCCGTACACCAGTTCTCGTAGGTCCGAGCCGATCATCGGCTCGTGCCCCTCCAGGGGACGGATCGCTCCGTGCACCCTGACGCTCGGCGGCCGGCCGGCGCTCAGGTGGAGATCGGAGGCGTCGAGGGCCATCATCTCGGTCAGCAGGGAGTTGAGGTGCAACCGCCCGCCGCTGACGTCGTCATCATCGGCCGCCGTTGAAGGGCGACCGGATGCAGCTTCGGGTCCGGGCCCGTACTCCAGCTCTAGAGCCCGGGCCAGATCGGAGGGTGACACCAGGAGTGGGCGCGCCGCCCATCCGGTTGCCTCTTTGATCGCCGCCAGGGAGACCTGGTTCGCCGGGTCTCCACTGGCCACCAACAGGTCTCCGTCGGTGCCGATGTCGACGGCGATCACCTGGTGCTGGCGGGCCAGCGCTTCGGGGACAAGCCCCCGCACCACCGGCTGGATCGGGGTGGTTACCGGATCCCAAAAGCCGTAGCCGAGCTGGTGTGCGACGGCTCCTACCAGGTCCCGCTCCGAGACGAGGTGCTCAGCCACCACCAGCTTGCTGAACGGCACGCCCGTGTCGGCCTCTTGGGCCAAGACCGCCTCCAGCTGGCTGCGGGACAAGACCTTGCGGTCGACGAGGTGTTCACCGAGCAGGCGGGACGCAGAGGCCATGCCTCGTCATCGGCACGCCGAGGTGCCGGGTTGAGCCTACTGGGGGAAGAGACTGCAGCACCACGAAACGGTGTAGCGGTGTAGCAATGGTACCATGATCTTGTGGCTCTGAACATCAAGAACCAGGAAGTGGAGCGCCTCGCGACCGAGGTGGCCCGGATCGCCGGGGAATCCAAGACAGAGGCTATCCGCCAAGCTCTGGCCGAGCGCAGGCAACGCTTGGCGTACCGGGTCAGTCCGGAAGACCGCCGCAGCCGCCTCCTGGCCTTCCTTGAATCAGAGGTCTGGCCGCAGGTGCCGGGTGACCAACTCGGACGAAGGCTCACGAGCGAAGAAGAGGACGAAATCCTCGGCTACAGCTCGAGCGGCGTGTGATCGTCGACAGCTCAGCCATGGTTGCGGTGGCCTTGAGGGAACCCGGGTTCGAGGACGTCTTCGACAAGCTGGCCTCGCCAGGATCCGCTGGCATAGGGACGCCGACGCTGGTCGAGACGGGCCTGGTACTGGGGGCACGTTTCGGGCGGGAGCCGCTCGGACTGCTGAGCCGCATGCTGGCAGAGTTCGACGTCACACCGGTGCCATTCGGTGACGAGCACTGGCGAGAAGCGAACCGCGCCTATTGGCGTTTCGGAAGAGGGCGGCACGAGGCGAAGCTCAACTTCGGTGATTGCATGGCCTATGCCGTCGCCCGGTTGGCTTGCGAGCCGCTCCTTTTCGTCGGCGATGACTTCTCCAAGACCGACCTGGCGAGAGCGTGATCTGTAGTGCCAAGCGCCGCTCAAGCAGTGACGCGGAGGATCTCCTCCAGGGAGGTGCGGCCGGCCAGCGCCTCTCGCAAGCCCGCCTGGCGTAACGTCAACATCCCCTGGGCGGCGGCGGCCTTGCGGATGTCGTCGGAATGGCCCCGCTCCACGATGAGCCGCTCGATGTCCTCGGTCACCTCGAGGACCTCGTGGATGGCGAAGCGGCCGTGGTATCCGGTCTGGCCGCAAGTGCCGCACCCGGCAGCTCGCGCCAGCACGGGCGGCCGGTCGACGCCACCGAGGCGCTCGAAATCCCATCCGACCGACTCGAGCTCGGGCCTCTCGGGCACGTAGCGCTCGGCGCACTTCTCGCAGAGGCGGCGGGCCAGGCGTTGCGCGACGATGCAGTCGATGGCGCTGCCGACGAGGAACGGCTCGACGCCCATCTCGATGAGCCGGCTCGGCGTGCTGGCGGAGTCGTTGGTGTGCAACGTAGAGAGCACGAGGTGGCCGGTTAGAGCGGCTTCGATGGCGATGACCGCGGTCTCCCGGTCACGGATCTCGCCGACCAAAACGATGTCGGGGTCCGATCGCAAGATCGAGCGCAGCGCGGCCGCGAAGGTGAGGCCGGCTTTTATGTTGACCTGCACCTGGTTGATGCCCTTGAGCTGGTACTCGACGGGATCCTCCACGGTGATCACGTTCCTGGCCTCGTCGTTCAGGATGTTGAGGGTGGAGTACAACGTGGTCGATTTCCCCGAACCCGTAGGACCGGTAACGAGGATGGTGCCGTAGGGCTTTCGGTAGGAGCGCTCGTAGCGTTCCATGTTCTCGGGGAGGAAACCGAGGTCGGTGAGGCGAAGCAGCGCGGTCGACTTGTCGAGGATCCGCATGACGACCTTTTCACCCCAAACGGTGGGCAGTGTGGCGACCCGCAGGTCAATGGAGCGTCCGTCGATCGTCGTGGTGATGCGGCCGTCCTGGGGCACCCGCCGCTCGGCGATGTTGAGGTCCGCCATCACCTTGAGGCGTGAAATAATGCCGTTTTGGATGCTCTTGGGCGGCATCATCACTTGGTGGAGCACGCCGTCGATGCGGTAGCGGACCCGCAGGTTGCCGTCCCCGGGCTCCACGTGGATGTCCGACGCACGATCGGCCGCCGCCTGGGTGATGATCATGTTGACCAGCTTCACGATCGGGGCGTCCTCGACGACCTCCCGGATCGAGGTCAAGCCGGAGTCGGCAACGAAGCTGCTCGCTGCTTCGGCCGAGATGCTCTCGGCTTCGGTATCGAAGCGGTGGTAACGGGCCAAGGCATCGGCGATGCCTGCCGCCACCGTCACCACCGGCTTGATCGCAGCCCCGGTGAGGGTGCGGATGTCGTCGATTGCGACGACGTTGGACGGATCCGCCATGGCCACTATCAGCTGACCGTTGTCCCACCCGATCGGGATCGCCATATAGCGACGGGCCAACGCGTCAGAGATCAGGCGGGTGGCTGCGGCATCGACGGGGTACTCGGTGAGGTCGACGTACTCCATCCCCAGGTGCGTCGCCAAGGTCGACACCAGGTCGACCTCGCTGATGAGGCGATCGTCGATCAACACGCGGGTCAGCGGCACACCGCGCTCTGCTGCGGTCGCCAGGGCGATTTCCCTCTGGCGGTAGTCGATGCGGCCGCTGGCTACGAGGAGGTCACCGATCTGCTCGTCTTGCTGAGCGTGCCCGCCACTGGCGAGCGCTGTCACCTCAGGCCTTCACCGTCGAGAAGAACCGGAGCAGCACTCCACGGTCAGCCGCCCGGCCCTGGCCGTCAGGGTGCGCTGTGCGCTCGGCGCCGGCGGGCCAACCCGACTCCTCATCATGAGCTTCGGCAACCATCGACGCCAACTGGTCCGCAGGCCAGGGGCCGCGGTCGTCGAGCGCGGGGTCCAGACCCGAAGGGGTGGCTGCGACCGGTTCGGGCACGACAGGGGAAACGATCGGAGAATGGAAGGCGGCCGGCCTGGCTTGGAGGGGCTCCGGAGCATCGTTACGGTCGCCGGCGTCGAGCGGTGGGTGAAGCTCGAGCACGCCGTTGGCGAGCAGGGTACGGACGGTCCGGTAGGTGGAAAGCGGTTCCGCTTGGCAGCGGTCGACGACGAAGTCCATCGACGAGCCGTCACCTACAGCTCTGACAACAGACCATGCGTTGAGGTCGAGGAGCAGCTCACCCGCGGGCGCCGCGCCCAAGGTCAGGCGATGCGAGCCGGACGGCACTATGGAGGTCATCTCGGCCTCCGCGGCCACATGGGCGTCGATATCGCCGATGAGGGCTGTCGAGGGTATGAGTGTCCCCGGCCGCTCGAGGTCGTCGGGCAGCCAGTCGAAGCGGGCGCCGCGGCAGCCCAGGATGTCGCGGATGGCCGGGCTCAGGGAACCGCCGTCCGCTTCGACCAGGAACTCCCCGCGCACCGGCAGGTCCAACGCCACTCCTGGCCCGTCGATGCGCAGCAGACCTCGCGACGAGGTGACGGCAAGCAAAGACAGGATGTCAGGTAGGGCGAACTCATCCAGCGATCCGGCGAGCGACACTCTGGCTCCTTCTCCCACGAGGCGTCGTAGACGTATCGGCCGGCCGATCACGGCTCTTTAGCCTCCGTGTAGTTCGCGCCGCTGATGTGGTCGTCCAGCGCCTCGGCCATCTCCCGCAGCGGGGCCGGCTGGCCAGTCCAGATGGCGATCTGGCGTGCCGCTTGGTGGAGCAGCATGCCCACACCGTTGGCGGTGGCCGCTCCGCGCTCGGCCGCAGCCGCCAGCAATGGCGTCCGCGACGGAGCATAGACCAGATCGACAACGAGTTGACCTGGCCCGAACCGCGAGGGGTCGAGGTCGAACGGTAGAGCCGCCCGACCCGGCATCCCAGCGGGGGTCGCATCGATGATCACGTCGGACTCCTCGACCGCCTCGATCCCAACCACGACCCCCGACGAACCGGCCAGCGCGGCACACTCGACCGCCGCATCAGCGCTCCGTCCGACCACCCCCACGGTGGCGGCGCCTACCTGACCGAGAGCGTAAGCGACCGCGCGCGCCGCACCCCCGGTGCCGAGCACTACGCAGTGCTGTCCGGCACCTTCCCATCCGTGGTCCTGGCGGAGCGCATCGATGAGGCCTGCGCCATCGGTGCTGTCCCCGACGAGGTCGGCGCCGTGCCTGCTTATCGTGTTGACCGATCCGAGGCGCTGTGCCGTCCCCGACAGGCGGTCCAGCACTGGCAGCACCGCTGCCTTGTGCGGCATGGTGACCGACAGGCCGGCGAGTCCGAGCGCTCTCATCGCCTCTACTGCGGCCGCGGCTCGTCCTGGCGCCACGGGGAATGCGACGTACGCCCAATCCAGGCCTAGGGCTCGGTAGGCGGCGTTATGCAGGAGCGGAGAGAGCGAGTGGTGGACGGGTTCGCCGATGATCCCGGCGACCCGTGTGCGTGCCCCTAGCAGAGGCCGGCCTGCCGGCATTGGACCTGAAGGCTGGCGAAGCCGCTCGAGGTCGAAGCGAAGCTGAGCTTGCCATCGGGATTGGTCTCCACGAAGTAGAGGTAGCTCGTGGCCGGCGGGGCGGTGGCTGCGGACAGGGACGGGACCCCCGCGTTGGCGATCGGTGTGGGCGGCAGGCCCTTGTTGAGGCGGGTGTTGTACGGGTTGGGCTGGTTGTAGTTGATGGAGCTCAACGGGATCGACGGGTTGGCCTGGCGCAGGGCGTAGATCAGTGTGGAGTCCGCCCCGAGTGGCATCCCAAGCTTCAGGCGGTTGTAAAGAGTGCTGGCGACAGGGCCGCGGTCTGCGTCCTGCTTCGCCTCGCGCTCGACTATCGACGCGACGGTGATGACCTGGTAGGGGGAGAGCCCCAGGTCGGCGGAGGCCTGGGCCAGGTTGAGGATGGTGGCCTCCTGGTCGAAGCGGTCGACGAGGGCTTGGAGCACGTCAGCCTCGGTCAGTCCCTGGCGGATCTGGTAGGTCGCCGGGAAGATCAGGCCCTCCAGATTGTTGACGCCGGTCGGCTCGTACGGGGAGCGGACCTGGCCGCTGCTCGCCGCCGCCAGGAACTTCGCCGCCGACAGCCCGAGCGTCGGCAACGCCGCGACCCGGGCTGCTACCTGCTGCATCGTGAAGCCCTCAGGTATGACAAGCCGTTCCGTGATTACCGGCGGTCCGGCACTCAGCGCGGAGATCACCTGGTCGTACTTCTCGTTGACAGCCAGCCGGTAGGTGCCAGGCAAGAGCGGTCCGGCGCCTTTCAGCTTGACGTAGTAGCGGAAGAGGCTGGACCCGTGGATGACTCCGGCCTTGGCCAGGATTGACCCGATCTGAGCGGAAGACGCGCCGGCGGGAATGTTCAGGCTGACGATCTTGCCGGGATGGCCGCCGGGGTTGATCTCTCCCTCGAAGTGGAAGTACAGCCCGACGACCGCGAGGATGAACGCCACCAACACGCTCAGCACGACGGTGCGTACGGGGCGGACCCGCCGGGGCGGATGCCGGCGCGCATGGCCCCGTCGGTTGTATCCGAGGTATGCCGGGTCGCCGTCCTCGTCGTAGACCCAGTGCCCGTACTCGTCGACGTGCCCACCATCGGCGGCGAACTGCTCTTCCGGGTACCGCTCGTCGCCGCCATGCCGGCCGCCCGGCTGGTCATCTTCGGGGTAGTGATCCCCGCTCTGGGGCTCCTCTAGTTCCAGGTAATGATCTTGTTCCACGTAATGATCTTGGTCCCGGCCCCTGCCCCCGAGGTGTGCGTAACTTCCGGCCGGTTCGCCGCCCCGCCGGTAACCAGCGGTGCCATAAGCGGGGCCTTCGTCCCACCTGCCGGGTGAGCGCTCCTCGTCCTGGCCCGGCATCAGAAGACCGCCCGCTGCCGTTCGAGCCAGGTCTGCAGCAGCTCGGCCGCCGCCTGCTGATCGATGACTTCGCGCTGCTGGCGGCTGCGTCGCCCAGCAGCCCGGAGGCCCGACGCGGCCTGGACCGTCGTGAGTCGCTCGTCGACGGTGTGGACGGGCACGTCGAGGACGGCTCGCAATCGCCCGACCTCATCGGCGGCTGCCCTCGCCGCCGGCCCACGCTCGCCCGAGAGAGACAGCGGCATGCCTACGACAACTGCAGTCGCGTCGTAGTCGGCGACGAAGGCGGCGACAGCCTGGTGGTCGGCTGCGGGGTCTTGTCTGACGATGGCCGTGACGCCGGTGGCCAGGCGGCGGTCCGAGTCCGATACCGCCACCCCGATGCGACGAGCGCCTAGGTCAAGTCCGAGGATGCGACCAGGAGAGGTGAGCAAAGGGAAGCCACGCTCGTCGTGCCCGGTCACCGGATCGCCCGGGGCCCCGGCAGGCGGGCGCGCCGAGATGGGCGCAACGTCAGGCATGACCCCGAGAGGTTAGCGCCGACGGTCCCCCCGGTCGCGGCGCGACCTGCGGGCCTTGTCAGCCGGAGCGCCACGCCGGGCGGGCGGCGCAGGCGGCGCCGAGCGCTCTGACCCCGCTACCGGGCGCGAGTTGGCGTCGTGCACGTCACCGCCAGGGGGGGGTGGGCGTGGAGCCATTCGGGCCCGAAGCTCAGCTTCTCGATCCGCCATGGCCTGGCGCCCCTCGGCTACCGCGTCGTGGACCTCGTCGCCCAGCCGTCGGGCCCGGCCCACCATCCGAGCGCCCACCTCCGGCGGCAAGTAGCGCTGCGCGGTGCGGCGCATCTTCAACTGAGCGTAGACCGACCCGCCTGCGCCGAGCACGGCCCCGATCGAGACCCACCGGACCCGCTTGAACACGACGCTACCTCCCCCTTGACCGCTCTGGCCGACCGGCGTGGCGGAGTCGTCGGGAGGCACGGCTCGTGCCCCGCGTCAACGCCAGGACCTTGATCAGGGGGGTGGCCAGCGATGCATACGCCAGGCGCGACGCGGTCCCAACGGTATCGGTCAGCTGCTCGGCGGAACCGATGAGCCCGTCGACGCGCTCCAGCTCCGCGCTGGCGTGGGCCAGGGTGCTGTCTACCGACTCCAAGACGTCGCTCAAGTCTCGTTCCAGCTCCGCCGCCGCAGCCCGCAGGTGACGGGCGGCCCGGAGCGCGGCCACGAGCGCTGCGAGGAGGGCGACGACCACGAGCGTGGCAACGACGCTGACCACGACCGCCAGCGTCTGCTCGCCGCTGCTGGCGGCGGCGATCGTCACAGGCATACATTTCTCCGACGACGCACAGGGAGAGCCTAACGAGCCGGCAACCGCACCTTCGCGCCGGGCCGGCCCGGCGGTACGACCGCCGCCCCCCTCGGTACGGGGACGGCCCCGTCGAGGGTGAGTGCGAGCCAAGCCATGACCTCGTCGGCAGCCATGGGGGGCGACATCACGAAACCTTGGGCAGCCTGGCAGCCCATGTCCCGCAGCGCGTCCCACGTCATGAGGTCCTCGACCCCTTCGGCGACGACGGTGCGCCCCATGCTGAGCGCCAGGTGAACGGTCCCGGCCACGATCGCGTGGTTGTCGGGAGAGTCGAGCATGGTGGTCACGAAGGATCGATCCACCTTGATCTCGTCGACGGGCAGCTCCCGGAGCCGGCTGAGCGACGAGTACCCGGTACCGAAGTCGTCGATGGCCAGCTTGATACCCGTGGCGGCGACGTGCTCCAGGATGGTGGCGCTGCGCTTGGTATCGGCCATCACCGAGGTTTCGGTGACCTCGATGGTGAGCCGGTCGGGCGGCACGCCGGTCAGCTGCAGCCGCTCGGCCAGGCGGCGGGGCAGGTTGGCATCGAGCAAGGACTTCGCCGAGAAGTTGACCGCGACCTCCAGGTCGAAGCCGTTCGCCGCCCACCGTCTCTGCTCCTGCAGCGACCGGTCCAGCACCCACCAGGTCAGCTGGTCGATCAAGCCGGCCTGTTCGGCGACAGGGATGAACTCGGCCGGCGAGACCGAACCCATGCCTGGGTGGTTCCACCGCAGCAACGCCTCGAATCCGCGCAGCTGGAGGGTGTCCATCGCGATCTTGGGTTGGAAGTGGAGGTCGAAGGCTTCGGCGGCCATCGCGGCACGCAGCTCGGTCGCCAGGGTCAGGCGGCGCGTGGTGTTGTGGTCGTCGGCCTGGTCGTAGATGACCGGGAGGTTGCTGGAGCCCTTGGCGGAGTACATCGCCACGTCGGCTCGCTTGAGCAAGGTGGCCGTGTCAGTCCCGTGATCCGGCGACATCGCTATGCCGATGCTGGCCTGCACGGTGAGCGCGAAGCCGCCGACGTCCATCGGAGCGGCCACTGCTTTGGCGATCGACGCGGCTAGCCGCTCGATGTCGGCGCTGCTCGAGGCGGCACTGACCAACACCGCGAACTCGTCGCCGCCGAGTCTGGTCGGAACGCCGACCGCCCGTACCACCGTTTGCAGACGGTCAGCCACCTCCTTGAGGACCACGTCTCCTACGGGATGGCCGAGGGTGTCGTTGATCTCCTTGAACCCGTCCAGGTCGAGGAGCATCACACCGACCTTCGTGCCCGGTCCCCGGCGGGTCAGCGCGGTCTGGGTCCTACGGGTGAACAGCGTCCGGTTGCCCAGGTGGGTGAGGGGATCGTGGAGGGCGTCGTGCTCCCGGTTGGCGGCTTCCGAGCGCAGCTCGTCGAGGAGTCGGGTACCCCGGAGGGCCACCGCGCTTTGTGCAGCGAGCGCCACCATGAAGCTCCGGTCCGCCTTCTCGAAGGGCAGGCCGTCGTGCCGGTCCCCTACCAGCAGCCACCGAGGCAGGCCACCATCCTCGGGCATCCGACCCACCAGCACACGGTTTGAGCCGTGCAGAAGGGTCTGGCCGCCGCGGCGGGCCCGACTGGCGGTGACGACTTGGACGTCCTCGATGCCCGCCAAGGTGGTCCGGAGGGCGCCGGACGCCTCGAGATCGACCACCGTGAGCGGGCCATCGCCCACCTGCTGGTAGCAGGCTCCGGCCCCCTCGCCGAGCGTCACGAGTTGGGCCACCCCGCAGAAGAAGGCTTCTCGCAGGCCTGCCAGCACCGCGGTGACCACGTCGCGCTCCTCTGACAGGCCGGCCAGGTGCTCGGTGAAGCGGTAGAGCACCTCCAGGTTGTTGTATCTGGCACTCAGGGCCACGTACGACCGGTGGGCGAGGAACGCGCCCCCGGGAATGGAGGCGACCAAGATCAGGGCCCACCTGACGGTCCACACCGAGTCGACGGTGATGATCGCAAACACCGCGTTGACCGGTCCGAGGATCAGCAGGGGCATCAGGAAGGTCCCGATGCGGTGCAGGTCGAGAGCCCCCTGTATCGCCAGCACGGTGAAAGTCGTCGCCGCCGAGACGACTTCGACCGCGAACACAGCGACGGTGATCGAGAGCCAACTCGCCGGACGACCGAGCGACAGGGGGCTGGTGAGTGCCCCGAACCCCATACCGCCCACCGCGCAGGCCACCGCGATATTGAAGGCGTTGAAGGCAACTTTGATAGGTTGCCGCCTTCGTATCACGCCTAGGAGCGCTTCGATGCCAACGACATAGGGCACGAGGTGGGTGCGAGGGGCGAAGGCCATGGTTGTGATGAGCGCCCAACTGGTGAGACCTACGGTGATGGACTGACCCCGAAGCCGCACCCGCGTGTTGACCAGCTGGCTGATTATCCAAAGGGACATGAGCGCGTACAACGGGACCCTGTGGGCGGCGACAGTGCCGTTCGTCTGCCACACGGAGCCGAGGATCGCGGCGATGGCAGCGAGGGCAGCGACAAGGAGCCAGACCTTGGATGGTCGACTTCTCGTTACGCCAGAAATGGGGCCGACCTCCTCCGATACCTAGTCCAGACATCGGTCGCGATGGGACGATCCTTGAGTCCCGACACAAGCGTCCGGAGCTGCGACATGTGAAATGTCAGCAAAAGGGAGGACTCGATCATATCGGGACAAGCTGCCCTTTTTGACTGCCCATGGTTGCCGAAAAGGCAGAAGGCGACTACTCTGCGTGACGGGATCACGCCGTAGGGGAAAGTCAGTCAGATTTCTTGTCTCACTTGCCCACTCACTGCAGGATCCCGGGACCCACCGCACGCCAATGCGGCGGGTCCCGGCTCTCTCCACGGTCTGCCACAGCGAAGGGAGGTACCTGCATGAAGTGGGACTGATCTACTCAGTTACCCTGCGCGCCCGCGACCACTGTGCCTGGAGGGCCGGTCGGGGGCGTCATCAATCTCCATCGGCGGCGGTCGGCGGCGACTTGAGCCTTTTATTAGCTCGTCGCTGCTGCACCGCCGTCGGTGAGAGTTACCCCGCCTCCATCGGATCGCCCCGGCGCCCAGTGCAAGAGGACTCGATGTATCGCAGCAACGTTGGCGACTCCAGAGCCGTGAGCTCGGCGGGGCGTTTGGGAGCGGCCTATTGGCAACTTTGGACGGCGACAGCAGCCTCGGCGCTGGGCGACGGTTTGGTGCTCGTGGCCTTTCCACTGCTGGCCCTCTCGCTGACCCGCAGTCCGATGTTGGTGGCCGGGGTGGCGGTCGCGGGTCAGCTCCCCGCTGTGATCATCGCCCCGCTGGCGGGCGCCATCGTCGATCGCCATGAGCGCCGCCGCCTGGCCACCGCCGTGGAGGTGTGCCGCCTCCTGGTGTTCGGCGGGTTCGCCGTCGCCGTCGCGAGCGGCCACGACAGCCTCCCGCTCCTCTACGCCACCATCGTCGTCCTCGGATGCTGTGAGGTGACGTTCCTGGCCTGCACCAACGCCGCGCTGCCGGCGATCGTGGCCGAAGAGGACCTCGAGCGGGCCAACGGCCACCTCGGCGGCGCCGAGCTGACCGCCCGCGCCATCGCCGGGCAGGGCCTCGGCGGCGTGGCGTACGCATTGGCTCGTGCTCTCCCCTTCGCGCTCGATGCCCTCAGCTTCGCCGTCTCTGCGGTCCTCGTGCGCTCGTGCCTGCCACGGACGAAGATCCGCCGGCGGGGCACCTCGATACGGGCCGACATCGCCGAGGGATTCCGGTGGTTCGCCCGCCATCGCCACCTCCGCCTCCTCGCCGCCCTCATCGCCAGCTACGCCTTCTGCCAAGGCGGGGTGCTGGCGGTCCTGGTGCTCTATGCCACCGGACCACTACACATCGGCCGGGCCGGATACGGGCTGCTCATGGCCGGAGGAGCGCTCGGCGCCCTGGCCGGTTCCCTCGGCTCGGCCGGCATCGCGCGCCGGTTTGGCAGCTTTCGAGCTGCGGCAGCCGGGGGGCTGCTGGCCGGGTGCGCCTACCTGTTGCTGGCGGCGCAGGTATCGGTCGTGGCCGCCGTGGCCGCCATCGCCCTCGAGAACGCAGGAGTGGCCATCGGGAACGTCGCCAGTAGGTCGTTGCGCCAGCGGATGATTCCCCAGCGGATGTTCGGGCGGGTGGCGACCACCTTCAGGATGGCGTTACTGGCTGCGGGCACGCTGGGAGCGCTGGCGGGAGGAGTTGTGGCGGCTACCCACGGGCTCCGCTCCGCCTTCGTCGCTGCTGGGACGCTGCAGCTGGTAGTGATCGTGGCTATCACCCGTGCGCGCTCGCGCGCACGGGCGGCATACCGGCCGCGACGCGAGGACGAGGTCTTGATCGACCTGACCGTCCCCCAAGAGTCGCCCGAGATCGTGAGCAACCGGGCATCGGGGATCGCAGCCGAGTAGCCGGCTACGGGAGCTCACCCGCCTCGACGCCGCCGCCATTCCTCTGCGCGGCGACCCTCGACCCCATGCTGAGAGGGTTCGTAATACCGGCGGCCCTCGAGGTGCTCTGGCCGGTAGGCCTGCTCCACCCATCCGCTGGGGTCATCGTGGGGATACCGGTACGCCGCGCCGTGTCCCAGCCGAGCCGCACCTGCGTAGTGGGCGTCGCGCAGGTGTGGCGGGACCTGCCCCACGGGCAGGCTCGCGACGTCGGCCTGCGCCGCGCCCAAGGCGGTGGTGACGGTGTTGGACTTCGGGGCGAGGGCCAGGTGGACGACAGCCTGCGCCAGGTTGAGCTGCGCTTCGGGCAGCCCGACCAGCTCCACCGCTCGCGCCGCAGCGTCGGCGATGAGCAGGCCCTGCGGGTCGGCCATCCCGACATCCTCACTGGCCAGGATGACCAGGCGGCGTGCGACGAAGCGGGCGTCCTCGCCGGCGGCGAGCATCCGGGCCAGCCAGTACAAACCGGCGTCGGCGTCCGAACCGCGGATCGACTTGATGAACGCACTGACCACGTCGTAGTGGTCGTCTTCTTCGTAGCGCAGGGCCCTGGTGGAGCGGGCCGCCTCGACGTCGGCGATGGTCACCGTCCGGTCGGGGCTCGCGCCGCCGACCTGGGTGGCCAAGCGGCTGTCGGTGAGAGCCAGCGCCACCTCCAGGGAGGTGAGGGCGGCGCGGGCATCGCCGTCGACTAGCCCGACGAGGAGGCTCACGGCATCGGGCTCGGCTGCGGCCCGCTCTCGTTGCAGCGCTTTGTGTACCAGACCGGTCAGAGCCTCAGCGTTCAACGGTTCGAGGCGGAAGAGGGTGGAGCGTGATAGCAGCGGAGCGTTGACGGAGAAGTATGGATTCTCCGTCGTCGCTCCGATGAGCGTCAACGTCCCGTCCTCGACTGACGGCAGTAGTGCATCCTGCTGGGTCCGGTTGAAGCGGTGCACCTCGTCGAGGAAGAGGATCGTGCCCCGGCCCTGCTCGCCAAGCTGGCGCCGCGCCTCGGTGACCGCTTCGCGCACGTCCTTCACCCCCGCGGTCACCGCCGACATGGGCACGAACACCTTGGACGTGGCGCCTGCCACAAGCCGAGCCAACGTCGTCTTGCCGGTGCCCGGAGGTCCCCAAAATATGACCGACGACAGACGGTCGGCCTCGATCAGAGCCCGGAGCGGTCTCCCGGGGTCGAGAAGGTGCCCTTGGCCGACGACCTCCGCCAGGGTTTGCGGTCGCAGCCTGGCGGCGAGGGGAGCCTGCCCAGCCAGGCGGTCATTGACGGCCGCCTCGAAGAGATCTTCGGGCATCAGGGCGCCAGCAGACGAGATACCTCAGCTACCACCCGGTGGCGCTCCACCGGCCTCTGCTGCCTGTCACCGGCCATCGGGCGGACCACGACGGTGCCCGCTGCCTCTTCGTCGGGTCCGACCACCAGCGCCAGGCGTGCACCGGAGCGGTCCGCCGATTTGAACTGAGCCTTCGGAGAACGCCCGTCGAAGGCTCGATCGGCGCGGATGCCGGCGGACCGCAACTGAGCAGTGAGGTCTCTGGCCGCGCTACCACCGGCGAAATCCACGACGAATACGTCGACGGTGGCGGGGGGCGATGGCAGGGTCCCCTCCGCGTCGCAAGCCATGAGGATGCGCTCGACGCCGAGAGCGAAGCCGATGCCCGGGGTGGCCGGCCCTCCCATCTCCTCGACCAGGCCGTCGTAGCGACCCCCCCCGCCGACTGCGTTCTGCGCAGACTGCAAAGCCAGGCCGGCGTATTCGAAGGTGGTACGGGTGTAGTAATCCAGGCCTCGAACCAAGTCGGTAGCCAGTGTCCAGGGGATGCCGAGGCTGTCGAGACCGCCGGTGGTACGGGCGAAGTGCGTTGCGCATCCGTCGCAGAGGTGCTCGACCTGCTTGGGCGCCTCGGCGGCGACGGCGTGACACGTCGGACGCTTGCAGTCGAGGATGCGCAGGGGGTTGTCGGCGAAGCGCTCCCGGTGCTCGTCGCACAGGTCGTCTCTGCGTCCCTCGAGGTATTCGAGGAGGAGGGCGCGATAGGGGGGGCGGCAGGTGGCGTCGCCGAGCGAATTGACCAGCAGCTGTATGCGGCGTAGTCCGAGAGCTCGGTAGAACTCCCACCCGAGCGCTATGACCTCGACGTCGAGGTCTGCGTCGACCGCTCCGAAGGCCTCGATGCCGACTTGGTGGAACTCGCGATAACGACCTGCCTGAGGGGACTCGTAACGGAAGTTCGACCCCACATACCAGGCCTTCCACGGTGTGGTCGGCCGATGCTGAATGTAGGCCCGGACGACTGAGGCGGTCATTTCCGGGCGCAGCGCAATACGGCGGCCGCCCTTGTCCTCGAAGTCGTACATCTCCTTGCGAACGATGTCGGTCGAGGCGCCGACACGCTGGAACACCGAGAGATCCTCGAAGGTCGGGGTGAGCACCAGGCCGTAGCCGGCTCCCTCCACCACCCGAGCGAACACGCCCACGAGCGTCTCCCAACGTCGCGAGTCTGGAGTGAGGACGTCGAAAGTCCCGATTGGGTGGCGAAGCTCGGACACGGCCGCTCAGGGTACCGGGCCGGCGCGGCTGGGCCTCAGAACAAGAATGGCTCCGGCGGCTGCTCACTGGCTGCAGCCAGAAAAGCTTCGGCGCCGCGAACCAGCTCCGCCGCACCGTGTGCCGCTATCCTTCGCTGCCGCCGCCAGCGGAGCAACTCGACCACTGCCTCGGACCAGACGACCACAGGATCCCCCCAAGAACTCATTCGGGGACCCAGGTTAGCTTCAAGTGTGACGCCCGTCATGCCGCCTGGACGAGTTGCGCGCCGCGGATGCCCGGGTGATGCGGGTGGCGATCAGCCGCCCTTGCCGGGGAGCAGCCGGTAGGCGTCATACACGCTGTCGATCCTCTTGACTGCGCCTAGCACCGAATCGAGGTGGGCGGGGTCGGCGAGCTCGAACTCGAAGCGCATCCTCGACACCCGGTCGGAGCTGGTCAGCGTCTCGGATCGCACGATATTGAGGTGGTAGTCGGAGACCACCTTCCAGATGTCCACGCCGAGACGGGTGCGGTCGAGAGCCTTGATCTCTATCGCCGCGGTGAAGCTGCCGGTGCTCTCCCGGTCCCACTCGACCTCGATGAGCCGACCGACCTCGGCGACCGACAGCGCAGCCGAGTTGGAGCAGTCCGAACGGTGGACACTGACCCCGCGCCCGCGGGTCACGAAACCGATTATTTCGTCGCCGGGGACCGGCGTGCAGCAGCGCGACAAGCGCACCATTACGTCATCGAGGCCCTCCACGTGTACACCCACACCCTGCCGCCGAGTCGTGCGGCGCGGCTGTCGGGCGGTAGTCGGCATCTGTAGCTCCGAGTCGCCGCCCCGCAGCTCCTTGGCCATCCGCTGCGCTACCGATTGGGCGGAGACGTGGCCTTCGCCGATCGCCGCATGCAAAGAATCGAGGTCGGTGTAGTTGAGGCTCTCGACGATCCCGGCCAACGCCGGCGAGGCGGCCAGCTTCTGGACCGGGAGGCCCTCTTTGCGGATGGCCTTGACCAGCTCGTCACGGCCGGTCTCGATGGCGTCCTCACGGCGCTCCCGGCTGAACCACTGCCGGATCTTGCTGCGCGCCCTAGGAGTCTGGACGATCTTCAGCCAGTCGCGGCTCGGTCCTGCCGACGGCACCTTGGAGGTGAAGATGTCCACGCTGTCGCCCGACGAGAGGGCTGAGTCCAGGGGGACCAGCCGTCCGTTGACCCGGGCCCCGATGCAACGGTGCCCGACATCGGTGTGGATTGCGTAGGCGAAGTCGACGGGCGTGGCGTGGACAGGGAGGGTGACCACGTCGCCCTTCGGGGTGAAGACGAACACCTCGTCGGTGTCCAGGTCCAGCTTGAGGGTCTCCAGGAATTCCGCAGGGTCGCTGCTCTCAGCTGACCAGTCGACGATCCGCTGCAACCACGCTACGTCTGAAGCAGAAGCCTGCTCCTTGTATCCCCAGTGGGCGGCGATCCCCCGCTCTGCCCTGCTGTGCATCTCCGCAGTGCGGATCTGAGCCTCGAGCGGCTTGCCTTGAGGCCCGACCACGGTCGTGTGAAGTGACTGGTAGAGGTTGAACTTCGGGGTGTTGACGTAGTCCTTGAACCTCCCGGGCACCGGCGCCCACGCCCCGTGGATGGCACCCAGCGCAGCCCAGCAGTCCTTGACCGAGTCGACCAGCACCCGGACGCCGACCAGGTCGTAGATCTCGTCGAACTCCTTGCCCTTGACGACCATCTTCTCGTAGATGGAGTAGAGGTGCTTGGGCCGTCCGGTGACTCGACCCTCGATCCGGGCCGCCAACAGCCGCTCGTCTACCTGGTCGATCACCTGCGCCAGGTAGATCTCCCGCTCCGGAGCGCGCGTCGCCACCATCTGCTCGATCTCGGCGTAGCGCCGGGGGTGGAGCGCGGCGAAGGCCAGGTCCTCCAGCTGCCATTTGAGGTCCTGGATGCCGAAGCGGTGAGCCAATGGCGCGTAGATGTCGAGGGTCTCTTGGGCGGTGCGCTTCTGCTTCCACTCAGGCATGGCAGCGATGGTCCGCATGTTGTGCAGCCGGTCCGCCAGCTTGATCAGGAGGACCCGTGGATCCTTGGCCATGGCGACCAGCATCTTGCGCATGGTGGCGGCCTGCTGCGCCTGTTTTGAGTCGAAGCTGACCCGGTCCAGCTTCGTGACGCCGTCCACGATGGCTGCCACCATCGGGCCGAACTCGCTCTCCAGCTCGGCGACGGTCACGCCGGTGTCCTCGACCGCATCGTGCAGCAGGGCGGCGGCGATCGTCACGTCGTCGAGGCCGAGGCCGGCCAGGATCGTCGCTACCGCCAGCGGATGGGTGATGTATGCCTCGCCCGACATCCGAAGCTGCCCATCATGGGCGGCGTTGGCTGCTTCGAAAGCCCGGACGAACAGGCTGGTGTCCGCCTTGGGGTGGCGCGACCGGTAGGCGTTGAGCAGAGGGGTGAGGGCGTCTGCAGTCTGGACCTGGCGCCGCCACGGCAGGACGCGCTCCACGGTGGCCACGGCCCTTCCTCGGTTGACCCCGTCCACCCGGCTCACCGTCGGCTCCTCGTCTCTCTCAGGTCGCAGTCGCTCGAGTCGTGCGCATCAGTACGTGACCAGGCAAACAGCGTCCAAGCCTCCGAGCTTCCCACGCCCACCTAGGAATGCAAGCTCGACCACGCAGGCCACGCCGGCCACCTCGCCACCGAGCGCCCTGACCAGGGCGGTAGTAGCCGCCGCGGTGCCTCCGGTGGCGAGGACGTCATCGACTATGAGGACCCGCTCGCCCGCCGCCAGGGCATCGGTGTGGATCTCCAGCGTGTCGCTGCGGTACTCGAGCGAATAAGTCTGGCTGGTGACACTCGACGGGAGCTTGCCGGCCTTGCGAACCGGCACGAAACCGGCGCCGAGGCGAAGGGCGACGGGCGCGGCGAGGATGAACCCCCGAGCCTCGATGCCAACCACCTTGTCTATGCGTCCTCGTGGAACGCCCTCGGCCAGAGCGTCTACGGTGCGGGAGAAGGCTTTGCCATCACCGAGTAGCGGGGTGATGTCCTTGTACACGACTCCGGGCTTGGGAAAGTCGGGCACATCCCGGATGAAGTCCTTGATCCAGTCGACTCCCGCTGCTCCGGTACCCACCGTCACGAGGGAAGTGGGTGCGTGCTCCATCATCCCACGCTACTCGCTGGCATTCGCTTGGGCGGCGACGCCGCTAGCGCCGGCGGGTCTTCTTGCGGGGTCGCGGGGGCGGCCGGTTGCTGGCGCGTTGCGGGACCGGCGTGGCGGGATGGTCGCCAGGCGCAGCGCTAACGGGCGCGGGGTCCGCGTCGTCGCCTCCCTCGACCGTCACCCGCGTCGTGGTGTCGGCCAGCGCCTGGCTGGTAGCTCCGGGGCGACGCTTCGGCACTGGCGGGCCGGCGACGGGCGTAGGGCCCGACGTTGACGCGGCGAACTGCCCGGCCGCGGCCGCAGCGGGAGTCATCCTGATCGCCGGGCGTGACGCCAGTCGAGCGCGGATCTGCGCATAGCGCGACTCGCGCTCCTTGAGCAGCGCCAGCAATGGTGAGGCAATGAATATCGACGAGTAGGCCCCAGTGGTCAAGCCGATGAACAGAGCCAGCCCGAAGTCCTCTAGAGCCGTAGCACCGAGGATCCACGCGCCGATGACCAGGATCGACATGATCGGGATGATCGCCACGAACGAGGTGTTGATCGAGCGGGCCAGCACCTGGTTCATCGACAGGTTGACGGTGTCTGTGTAGGTGGCCTTACCGCTCGATGCCAGGCCCTTCGTGTTCTCCTGGACCTTGTCGAAGACGACAATCGTGTCGTAGAGCGAGTAACCGAGGATGGTGAGGAAGGCGATCACCGTATCGGGGCTCACGGTGAAGCCTGACAGTGAGTAGATGCCGACGGTCACCAGGATGTCGTGCAGCAACGCGGTGAGTGCGGCCGCAGCCATCTTGGCCTCGAAACGGAACCAGATATAGGCCGTCACCGCTACCAAGAAGACGATCACGCCCTCGATCGCCTTGTGGGTGATGTCCGAACCCCATGACGGTCCGATGTCGTTGAGCTGCACCTCGTTGGGGCTGATGTGCGCCACCTTGGCCAAGGCTGTAGTCACCCTGCTGACCAGCGTGCTGTTCGACGTCGTCTTGGCCGCTGCCTCCACCTTGATGGTCCGCTGGTGGGTCTGGGAGTTGGTCAGGGTCTGGATGGTGGACTGACCGAGCGTGCCCGAAACCCCGTTGAGCGAGGAGCGCACGGCGGCTACCGATGCGTGCGTCGGCAGCTCCCAGACGGTGCCACCCCTGAAGTCGATGGAGAAGTTGAGGCCCCGGAATCCGAGGGACAAGAACCCGACGACGATGATGACCCCGGAAATGGCGAACCACCGGCGCCACCGGCCGGCGAAATCGTAGGAGGTCTCCCCCCGGAACAGGCGCTGGAAGGCGTTGTGGTGCTCGGCCATCAGCCGGTGCCCCCGGCCGACGCCCCGAGGCCGCGCGCTACACCGAGGAAGCGGTTCTCAGTGAAGGTCCTCCGCCGTCCCACCGCGATGACCATCGGGCGGATGAAGAAGTAGGCCGTGAACACATCGAGGAGGGTGGAGAGGCCGAGGGTGAAGGCGAAGCCGCGCACGTCGCCGACGGTGAGGAGGTAGAGGATGAGAGCGGCGAGGAAGGAGACGAAGTCGGCCGTCAGCACGGTGCGGAAGGCGCGGGCGAAGCTGCGCTCGGTCGACTGGCGAATGGTCCGTCCCCCCCGTACCTCGTCCTTCAGACGCTCGAAGTACACCACGTAGGAGTCGACGGTGATCCCGACCGACACGATGATGCCGGTGATGCTCGACAGGGTCAGCGTCAGGCTGCTGGTCTGGCTGAGCAGGGTCAGCAGCGAGTAGAGCAACGCTCCTCCCACGCCGAGGCCGAGAAGCACGACCAGCCCCAGGGCCCGGTAGTAGAGGATCATGTAGAGCAGCACTACGACGATCCCGCCGGCGCCGGCCAACAGGCCGGCGTGCAGGGAGTCCTTGCCGATAGTGGCCGACACGGTTTGGACGGATTGGGGCGTGAAGCGCACCGGCAGGGACCCGTACTTGAGGACCAGCGCCAGAGCACTGGCCTGGCTCGAGGTGAAGCTGCCGGAGATGGAGGCTTGCCCGTTGAACGACGAGGACTGGATGGTGGGCGCCGACTCGACCTGTCCGTCGAGGTCGATGGCTTCCTGGGAACGAGGATCCACCGTGGTGGCCGTCGCCGAGTAGTAGCGGTTGCGGATCGCCGCCATCCGGTCGAACGCCTTGCCACCGGCACTGGTGAACTGCAGTTGGACCGAGTAGGCGCCGGTGGATCCGACGGCAACGTAGGCGTTGCTGACCGCACGCCCCGTCAGATCCGCCGGGCCGAGGACGAACCGGTTGGTGCCGAGTCCCGATCCCGCCGCGGCCGGGACCAGGACGTACGAGCCCTGCAGGTCCTTCGCCGGCGTAGTGGACGGGATCTGGGTCCCGTTGCTCGCTGAGCAGAACTGGGCGACATTGGCGGCTGTGATCGGGGTGGTGGGTGACACCGGCGCGGCCGAGGGGACGGTCAGGGCCGGAGTGGCGGTAGCGGGCACCGTCACCGCCGGGGCGGGGGTCACCGTGACGGCGGGCAGTGGCGCCGACGTCAGGATCGCCGGCCGGGGTGCCCCCAGCGCTTTGGGGGCGGTGGTGGCGCTGCTCTTGGGCACCGTCGTCGCCGGCGCCTTGTTGGCGGCGGTGGTCGGCGTCGTCGAAGGGCTGCTAGCGACGTAGGGGGGGAACTGGCAGATCACGGGCCTGAAGTACAGGGTGGCCGTGGTGCCCAGCTCCGTCAGGGCGCTCTGGGAGTCCTTGATGCCCGGCAGGTTGATGACCACATCCTTGCCCTGGCGCTGGATGTTGGAGTTGGCCACCCCGAGGCTGTTGACCCGCCGGTCGATGATCGTCACCGCCTGCTGCAGGGTGGCATTGTCGACGGTGCCCTGCGGCTGGAGGACCACTGACACCCCGCCGCGCAGGTCCAGTCCCAACAATGGCGTGTCACCGGTCGCGAAGCACGCGCCGAGCGCGACGATGGCCAAGCCGATGATCCCGATCAGGGAGTAGATGAGGCTCCGCTTCATCAGCGGTCTTCGATGCCGGTCCCGGGCCGGTCATCGGGGCCCTCGTCATCGACGGTCCCCCCGTCGCTCCCGAGATTGTGACCGTCGCCGAGCTCATGGTCGTCGCCTCCGATCACGCCTGCGGGATCGGAGCCCTGCGGTGTGGCGGCTGCGGGCTGGACGTTGACGGCGCGGCGAATGAACGTCATGACGACGCCCGGCGCGACCTCTACTTGGACGTCGGTGTCGTCGGTGCCTACGACCACACCCTTGATCCCGCCGACGGTCATGACCGAGTCACCAACCGCGACAGTGGAGGCTTGGGTCCGGGCCTGGCGCTGGCGCTGGGTGCGCGGCCGGATGATCAAGAAGTACAGCGCGACGAGGACCAGGATGATGATGAGGAAGCCGAAGGAGCTTCCACTGCTCTTCGAGGCCGCAGCCGTGGTCGAGCTGGTGGGGGTGAGGACGAGGAGGTGGTGGAGAGTCATGAGAAGTGGGGGCGCGATCCGCTGGCGGGGCTCGGTGACTGTAGCGCAGGGACCCCCGTCGCTCCGGGCGACCCCCTGTCCCAGATGCCGGTGACCTCTGCCCGGAGCGCATCAAAGGTGCTGGCGCTGATGGCGTCTCGCATCCGCTCGACCAGCCCGAGGAGCCAAGCGAGGTTGTGGACAGTGAGTAGCCGGCCAGCGGTGGGCTCACCCACGGAGAACAGGTGGCGGAGATAGCCGCGGCTCCACCGGGCACAGATCGGACAGGCGCAGTCCGGGTCGAGCGGGCCGTCGTCCTTCGCGTAGCGGGCCGCTTTGAGCTGGAAGCGGCCTGCGGTGCTCAAGGCCGTCCCGTGACGAGCCAGCCTGGTGGGCAGCACGCAGTCGAACATGTCGACGCCGCGGGCCACTGCCTCGACCATCGAGTGGGGGTCTCCGACGCCCATCAGGTATCTCGGTCGCCCGGCGGGGAGAGCGGAAACGGCGCTCTCGAGGGCCGGGAGCATCAGGTCCAGGGGCTCCCCGACCGACAGGCCACCGATCCCGTACCCGTCGAAGTCCAACTCCACCGTCCGAGCTGCTGACTCCTGCCTCCAGTCGGGTCTGACGCCACCCTGCACGATGCCGAACAGGCACTGGTCGCCATCGCGATGGACGGCGCGAGCCCGGGCCGCCCATTCGAGAGTCCGGTCCATCGCACCTCGGACGTCCGCCTCGGGCGCTGGGAGCCCGGGGCAGATGTCGAGAGCCATCTGTATGTCCGCTCCGAGCATCTCCTGGGTTCGTACGGCGTCCTCGGGGGTGAGCCGATGGGTGGACCCGTCGTAGGTGGAGCGGAACGTCACCCCCCCGGCGTCGACCTTGGGACCGAGGGAGAACACCTGGTATCCACCCGAGTCGGTGAGGATGTGGCCGTCACGCCCGGTGAAGCGGTGCAGGCCGCCGAGGGATGCGACGATTTCGGCACCGGGGCGGAGCATGAGGTGGTAGGTGTTGGCCAGTACCACCTCAGCCCCAAGAGCATCCAGATCCGCGGCGTCGAGCAGCCGCACCGCTCCCCGGGTGCCTACCGGCATGAAGCAGGGCGTGGGGAAGGTGCCCCGAGCGGTGGTCACCGATCCTCGGCGGGCCTCGCCGTCACGTGCCTCGAGGGTGAAGCGAGCGATGGTCACCCGGCGCCCACATGACTGCCCTGGCGCCGTCCCACGAGCATGGCGTCCCCGAAGGAGAGGAACCGGTAACCGGTCGTGAGCGCCTCGGCGTACAGGTCACGCCAGCGGGGTCCGATGAAGGCGTCGAGGAGGAGCAGCAGCGTGGAGCGAGGCTGGTGGAAGTTGGTCATCAGCACGTCCACCACCTGCCACGGGTAGTGCCCCCTTATGTACAGGCTGCTCCGGCCGCTACGCTGTCCGGTGGCCGCGGCGGACTCGAGGGCTCGGACGGTGGTCGTCCCCACCGCCACCACCCGACGTGCCGCGCCGCACGCGTCCATCGTGGCGTCGGGCACGTGGTAGCGCTCGGCGTGCATCGGGTGCTCCTCGGCCCGCTCGGCGGTGACAGGCAAAAACGTGCCCAGGCCTACTGACAGGTCGACCGTGGCCACCTGCACTCCCCTCGCCCGGAGCCGGTCGAGCACCTCGACGGTCAGGTGCAGGCCGGCGGTCGGCGCGGCGACGCTGCCTGGGTGCTCTGCGTATACGGTCTGGTACCGCTCGGGATCGGTCGGGGGCTCGTGGATATAGGGGGGCACCGGCACCGTACCAGTCGAGAAGACCTCTTCTGCCTCGACCAGGAGTCGGACCTGACGCCGGCTGTCGCCGAGCGCGGCCCCGACCTCGACCAGCGGCCGGGGGGCGCCCGGCGCGCTGAGCACCGTGCCCGGCGGTAGGCGCCGGCCTGGACGGACCAGGGCTTCCCAGCATCCGGCCCGTCCGGCGATCGGCTCCAACAGCAGGACCTCCGCGGACCCGCCTGTCGATTTCTCCAGGCTGAGGCGGGCGGGAAGCACGCGGGTGGTATTGACCACGAGAACATCGCCGGGTCCGAGCAGCTCCGGCAGGTCACGGACGAAGCGATGGCTGACCTCGCCGGGGCGCAGCGAGACGAGCAGCCGGGCCGCGTCGCGCCTCGCAGCGGGTTGCTGGGCGATAGCCTCCGCCGGGAGGTTGTAGTCGGGCACATCCACGGGTCGTGGTCTAGTCGAAGGCTGAGACCGGCCGGCGCGTGCCATCAGCACCGGGAAGCTGCGAGCATGCGTGGAGGTGCCGGAGCCGAACCCGGCCCAGTGCGTACCGTGAGGAAGGTGGGAATGCTCGACGCTGGATCCCGATATCCCCTGCCAGGGGACCCGCCGACGCCGGCCGAGGGCCACGGTCCGGCCGGGCCGCCTTCAGCCGCCAGGTCCGGTCGCTGGGAAGCCCTGCCCTTGCTCGCAGCCGGGCTGCTGGCCGCCGCGGCCGTCCTGGCGGTGGTGGCGCTCTTCCCGGCTTACTACGTCGGCGGCGGGATCGGCACCGCGCTTTCCGCCACTGCCGACCAGATCGTGCCGACGTGCGTGGTGGCGGCGGCATGGCTCATCACCGCCGGCCTGGTCGCCTCCCGCCGGGAGGCGCTGCTACAAGCCGGAGCGTTCGGCGCAGCCGGTCTGGGCTTTTGCTATTTCGGGCTCCGCGT
Source organism: Actinomycetes bacterium (assembly GCA_021809105.1). Classification (GTDB taxonomy): domain Bacteria; phylum Actinomycetota; class Acidimicrobiia; order Acidimicrobiales; family Palsa-688; genus Acidiferrimicrobium. The sequence continues at coordinate 13,914 of JAKBAM010000022.1, read as the reverse complement.
CGCCGACTTGGGCCAGCTGACGACCAACGGTACCGGCGGGGGCGCGGGCCTATGGCTGCTGTCTTCGGCCTGGCTGGCCGGAGCGGCCGGTGCCGCCCTCGCTCTGCTCGTCACGGTTCGGAGCCAGCCCGCCAGCCGCCTGCAAGGCTGGCGGGGCGACGCTTCGGGCCAGGGAGACCGGCTGGTCCTCGTAGCATCAGCTGTCGCCGCCGTGGTGCTCGCCGTGGCCTTCTTCCCATCCTGGGATCGCTATATCGTCACCAGCACCTTGGACCCGACCTTCTCGGCCAGCTTCACGGCCGGAAACGCGTTCAAGAATCCGGCACTGGTGATCGCCGGCAACGTTTGGGCAGGGGCCTCCTTCGGGCTGGTGCCGATCGTCGCCCTGGGCCTTCGGCCCCGCCGCGTGAGCTTCGCGGTCATTGCGGGGGTGCTGGTGGTAGCCCTGTCCGAGGTGCTCTCGGCGGTCGCACAGACCCTCGAAACCCAGGACCCGAGCCGGCTCGTCCCCAATCTGGCGCAGATAAGCCCGTCGGTCTCGCTTCAGATGACCGGATGGTTCGACCTGGAGTTCGCGTCGCTGCTGATCCTGGCGCTGCTCGGAGGCTTGTGGAGCTCCCGTGGCCACCGCCTTGAACCGACCAGCTCCTCCCTGGCGGTCCCGGCCTCTTACGGGTGGCCGGCCCAGCCAGGTCGGCAGGCGCCTGGCCAGTGGGCTCCCCCGCCGGCCGGCCCTCACAATCCGTACGGCTATCAAGGCCCCTACGGCCCGCCAGGCAGCGGTTGGCAAGCGCCAGGGGCGCCATGGGGATGGGGCGATCCGGGCGGGACGCACCAGTCGCCCAGGCCCTACGGCGGCACTCCGACCCCGCAAGCGACCTACTGGCCGCCGCCCTCGCTGCCGGGTGCTCAGCAGCCCGCACCTCCTCGACCAGACCCTCCTCGACCCGAGACACCGCGGCCGTGGGCGGCGTCGGGCGGTTGGCCACCCCCTCCTCCCCACCCCCAGGAGTCACAGGCAACCGGCTCCAGCCAGCAAAGCGCCGAGCCGCCCGCCGGGCCGTCGGCACCTGGGCAGTCCGACGGCACAACCGAGGGCGGCTGGAGGCCGTGAGCGCCGGCAGCACACCGGGAGACACCGAAGATCAGTCCGGGACCGCGGAGGAACCGGATGCGCCCGAGCCTCCGCTCGATCCTGGCGACCTCGAAACAGAGAGGGACGCCGACACGGTGGCGAGCGTCGCGCCCGGCCGCCGCCGCGCCTGGCCAGGGGTTGTCGTGCGGGCGGTCGTGGTACTGGTCGTGGCCGGGATCGGCTATCAGCTCGTAGTACCGACCAGCTCCATCGTCAGGGGCCGCCTAAGTCACCTAGCCATTGCCCGCACTGGCACGACCAACTTTCCCGGCGCCCCGGCTCATGCCGGCGAGCAAGCGGCCACGACCGGCTCCCTCGCCGCGATGGAGGCCGCGACGAAGGCCCATCCGGGCCAGACCGGCCTCTACGTGGTGCAGTGGACCACGAAAGCCTCGAGCAGTGATGGCTTGGTCGTGGTCACCTTCTTGCTCCCCGATGCTCCCACCGCCAGCACGGTCCGCTCACAGCTGGCCACCTCGCAGCTGTCACCCACTGCCTTCTCGCAGTCGGGGCTAGTCCGCACCGGGCAGTGGGCGCCAGCCGGCATCGCCGGCGCCGCCGGCTCGCTCTACGGGCCAGCCAAGGGAGCGACGGGGCCCGGCCAGGTGGGGGTGACCGTCTGGCAGGAGGGGCGGGTGGTGGCCCTGGTCGAGGTGCTACTCGCCAGTGGGTCGCCCCGCGCGGACGCCACGACCGCCGCCCACGCCGAAGCGGCGCTCCTACGGACGGCCGTTCCGGGCTTTACGCTGTCGGTCACCCGACACCCGATGGTTGCCAGCGTCCTTTGGCTGGTCGGTACCGCTGCGGCGCTGCTGTTGGTTGCCGGCGGCCCGGTGGCGTTCCGCCGCCGGCGGGACCGCCGCGCCCTTCGCCTGCAGGAAGAGCTCGCTAGAACAATCCACGTGCGTGGCGCCACCATCGTCCGCAAGCGTCACGGGACCTGAAGTCGGGTCCCCTGTGGGGCGGCGCGATCACTGCTCGCCGAACAGCGTCTCGCGGGCCGGGCGGTGCTCCGAACCGGCGGTCCCATCCAGCCCGAGATGGCGCCACGCGGCGGGGGTAGCGACGCGCCCGCGGGGAGTCCGCATGAGCAGCCCTTGCTGCAGCAGGAACGGTTCGTAAACGTCCTCGACCGTGTCTGTCTCCTCCCCTACGCACACAGCGAGGGTGGACAGGCCGACGGGGCCGCCGCCGAAGCGGGAGCAAACGGCGGCGAGGATGGCGCGGTCCACCTTGTCGAGTCCCAGCTCGTCTACCCCGAAAAGGGCTAGACCAGCCTGCGCGACCTCCATCGAGACCCGTCCGTCCCCCCGCACCTCGGCGTAGTCCCGGACCCGCTTGAGCAGCCGGTTGGCTATGCGGGGCGTGCCGCGTGAGCGGCGAGCGACCTCCGCCGAACCGGCACCGTCCACATCCACGCCGAGGATGGTTGCCGATCGCCGGACGATGGCATCGAGATCGACAGGGTCGTAGTAGTCCAGTCTGGCCACGAACCCGAAGCGGTCCCGTAGGGGGCCGGTGATCAGCCCGGTCCGGGTCGTGGCGCCCACGAGCGTGAAGCGAGGCAGGTCGAGACGGATCGAGCGGGCCGACGGTCCCTTGCCGAGCACGATGTCCAGCTGGAAGTCCTCCATGGCCGGGTAAAGGATCTCCTCGACAGCTCTCCCCAGGCGGTGGATCTCGTCGACGAAGAGGACGTCGCCCTCCACCAGGTTGGTCAGGATGGCCGCCAGGTCGCCGGCGCGAACCAACGCCGGACCTGATGTGATCCGCAGGCTCGCCCCCATCTCGTTGGCGACGATCCCGGCCATGGAGGTCTTGCCCAGCCCGGGCGGTCCAGCCAGGAGCACGTGGTCGGCCGGATGGCCCCGCCGCCGGGCCGCTTCGAGGACGATCTCGAGATGCTCCTTCAGCTGGCGCTGGCCGACGAAGTCTGCGAGGCGCCGGGGACGGAGCGTGACCTCCTCCGCCGACTCCACCGGATCGGCGGAGGCCGCTGCCACCACGCGCTCGAGGCCCTCTTCCCTCACCGGCTGGCAGCCAGGTCGCGGAGGGCTCGACGGAGCAGATCCTCGACCCGTCCCTCTTCGGGCAGGTCGGCGACGACATGGCGCACCTCATCGGGGGTGTAACCGAGACCCGCCAGAGCCGCTCGCACCTCGCTACGGACGTCGGGCTCACCCCCGAGGCCCGCGCCGACGGCGCGCAGGCCCGGATCGTCGTCGCCGATGTCGAGGCGCGACTTGAGCTCCATCAGCAGGCGCGCCGCGATCTTCTTGCCGATCCCCGGGACGAGAGTAAGCGCGTCGAGGTCATCGGTAGCGACGGCCCGGCGAAGCGCAGCTGGGCTGTGCACCGACAGCAGGGCCAGAGCAACCGCCGGCCCGACACCGTGAGCGCCGATGAGCGCCTCGAAACACGCCCTCTCCTCGCGGGTGGGGAACCCGTAAAGGATCAGAGCGTCCTCCCGGACATGGGTGTGCACGTGCACGAACGCCGGTGCCCCTAGGTCGCCTATGCGCGCCAGCGCGCCGGTACCGACCACCACGCGATACCCGACGCCCCCCGCCTCGAGCAGGATCTCAGCGGCGTGCTCGCTGCGCACCGAGCGATCCAGGATGACCCCCCTGAGCGACCCGATCACGGACGGCTCCCAGCAACGGCGGCCGCGGCATGGAGGCGGGCCCCGCTCAGGTGGCACACGGCCAGCGCCAATGCGTCGGCTCGATCGGCTGGCTTCGGGGGCTCGGCCAAGCCGAGCAGGACCTGAACCATCCTCTGAACCTGTCCCTTGGTAGCTGAGCCGTACCCGGTTACGGCTTGCTTGACCTCGTTGGGGCTGTACTGCACCACTGGGCAGCCGGCTTGCGCCGCCACCGCCAGGGCCAGGCCGCTGGCCTGGCCCACCGACATGGCGGTGCGGGCATTGACCTGGAACAACACCCGCTCGACGACCACCACATCGGGATTCAGCTCGGCCACGAGGTCTTGAAGGTCACCCAGAAGGGTGCCCAGGCGTTGGCTCAGCGCCTGGTCGGGTGGGGTGCTGAGATGGCCGACCGCTACTGCCCGCAAGCTACCTCCACGCTGCTCGACGGCGCCGTAGCCGCATCGGGACAGGCCCGGATCGATCCCGAGGGCGAACATCAGTTCGAAGCTAGCAGGCCCGGCTTACCCGAGTGTGGATTGCACGGCCCCGACCAGCTGCTCCGTCGGAAGGTAGGTCAGGCTCGAGAGCGACCGCCGGGCCCAGCGGACGGTGCCACCGCCGTCTACCACGAAGATCGACCGCCTGTAGAAGCCGAGCGGCCCGAGGATGTCGTAGGACCTCCCGACAACCGAGCCGATGTCAGCCAACAGCGGCAGGCGCAACCGTTGCTCAGCCGCGAACGTCTCGTGGGTGGAGACGTCCTGAGGGCTTAGGCACCAGACCGCGGCGCCGAGGTCGGTGAAACGCTCCAGGTCTTCGCTGTACGAGCGCAGCTGCTGAGTGCACACCGGGGAGTTGTCCGCTGGGTAGAACACCAGCACGATTGGCGCGCCACGGGCCTCGCTCAAGGTGAACGTCCGGCCGCCCGTCCCGTGCAGGGTGAAGTCGGGTGCCTCGTCGCCTGCGCCTGGACGGCGGCCGGCGGGCTCCTGGTCGGCCTCGACCGCGATGCCGTCTCCAGACGCGGCCATCACGCCTCGACTAGCTCGAGGATGGCATCGGGGATGTCGAAGTTGGCGTAGACGTTCTGGACGTCGTCGTTGTCCTCGAGCAGATCCACCAGGTGAAGTACCTTCCTGGCGGCGGATTCGTTGTCGAGGGGAACGGTCTGACTGGCCAGCATCGTGACCTCCGCCGACTCCACTGCGATCCCGGCCTCGTCGAGAGCGTGGCGCACCGCCGCAAGGTCATGGGGCGGTGTGGTCACCTGCCAGCTGTCGCCGGCCAACACGATGTCCTCCGCGCCCGCCTCGAGCGCGCTCAGCATCAAGTCGTCCTCGCTGGCCGCTGTGGCCGGGACCAAGACCACGCCCTTGCGCTCGAACTGCCAGGCCACCGCGCCCGGCTCGGCCATCGAGCCGCCGTTCTTGGAGAACGTCGCTCGCAGTTCGGGTCCGGTCCGGTTGCGGTTGTCGGTCAGGCATTCGACGATGATCGCCACACCGGAGGGGGCATAGCCTTCGTACACCACCTGCTCGTAGGTGACCCCTTCGAGCTCACCGGTCCCCCGCTTTATCGCCCTCTCGATGGTATCGAGGGGCACCGAGCTCTCCCTGGCCTTCTGGAACATCGTGCGCAGGGTCGGGTTGGTATCTGGATCACCCCCGCTCTCGCGGGCGGCGACTTCGACCTGGCGAATCAGCTTGGCGAAGAGCTTCCCCCGGGCCTTGTCGGCCGCCCCCTTCTTGTGCTTGATCGTCGCCCATTTCGAATGTCCTGACATCACGGCTCCTCTCTGCTCGCTGATGCTGCTGCATTTGCGGCCTCGGCGCCACCGACCAACCCGAGGAAGCGCCGATGGAGGCGGGCGTCGCCGGAGAGCTCCGGGTGGAACGCCGCCACCAGCACCGGCCCCTGCCGACAGACGACCGGCCGCCGAACCCCGTCGCGACCCGGGACCTCCGCCAGCACCTCGACCTCGTGGCCGACCCGCTCGACGAGCGGCGCACGAATGAACACGGCATGCAGCGGCGGCCCCTCGATACCGCGCACGTCCAGGTCGGTCTCGAACGAATCGACTTGTCGACCGAAGGCGTTGCGCCGGACGGTGATGTCGACAGCGGCCAGCCGCTCCTGGTCCGGCCGGCCGTCGACAACCTCCCCGGCCAGCAGGATCATGCCCGCGCACGTCCCGAGGGTCGGCATTCCTGCAGCCAGTCGCGCGCGCAGCGGCGGGAGGAGGCCCGAGGTGCCCAGGAGCACCGATATCGCGGTCGATTCTCCGCCTGGGATGACCAATCCGTCCACGCAGGAGAGGTCGGCTGGGCGCCTGACCTCTACGGTCGTTGCACCGAGACCGGCCAGCATCCGGCGATGCTCGCGGACGTCACCCTGAAGTGCCAGCACCCCGATCGTAGGGGCGTTCACCTGGAGGGATCCTCGACGTCACGACCGACCACTCTACTGGCAGCTCGTGTACCGCTCCCGGACCACCTGAGCCGGGCGGGCGGCGCTACCAGCCGCGCTCCGAGAGGCGGGTCTCAACCGCTACCGATTCTTGTCCACGCATCGCCTCGCCCAGCCCGCGGCTGACCTTGGCCACGATCTCGGGATCCTGGAAATGGGTGGTCGCCTCGACGATGGCCCGGGCGAACCGGGCCGGGTCGGAGCTCTTGAAGATCCCCGAGCCGACGAAACACGCCTCGGCGCCGAGCTGCATGACCAAGGCGGCATCGGCTGGGGTGGCGATGCCGCCGGCACAGAACAGCGGAACGGGCAGCTTCCCGGTCTCTGCCAGCTCCGCGACCAAGCTGACCGGGGCTTGCAGCTGCTTGGCCCATCCGTAGATCTCGGCGCTGTCTGCCTGCGTGACGCTTCGGATGTCGCCGAGGACCGATCGGAGGTGGCGCACCGCCTCCTTGATATCGCCAGTGCCGGCCTCGCCCTTGGAGCGGATCATGGCTGCCCCCTCGGATATGCGCCGCAACGCCTCGCCGAGGTTGGTGGCTCCGCAGACGAAAGGGGCGGTGAATCCCCACTTGTCGATGTGGTTGGCTTCATCGGCGGGGGTCAGCACCTCACTCTCGTCGATGTAGTCGACACCGAGCGACTGCAGCACCTGGGCCTCGGCGAAGTGCCCTATCCGAGCCTTGGCCATCACCGGGATGGTGACCGCTGCCTTGATCCCCTCGATCAGGGCGGGGTCGCTCATCCGAGCCACCCCGCCGTCTCGACGGATATCAGCAGGCACCCGCTCCAAGGCCATGACCGCGACCGCGCCTGCGTCCTCGGCCACCTTGGCTTCCGATGCGGTGACCACATCCATGATCACTCCGCCCCGCAGCATCTCGGCCAGGCCGCGCTTGACCAGGTCGGTGCCGGTGCGTCGGGGGGTGTCGGAGGATGCCATAGCCCGCATTCTACGACCTGACGCCGACCTCTTCGGGCGCCGATCGTCACACTCCCCTCGGGGTCAGAGCTCGCGGAGAGCCTGAGCTCGATCGTGGAGGCTGGTCCGCCCACCGGCACCGGCGCCGGCGCCGGGCGGCAGCGGATCGGCCAACCAGAGATGGGCCTGGTCGGCGCCGATACCTCCCACAGCCGTCCCCTTGCTCTCCATCTTCTCCAGGGCGGCGGCCAGTCCCGGAGGGAATCGTGTCAGCTTGACCGCAGCAAGGTCGGTGGCCGCATCGCGCCCCGGAGCGCTCGACACCAACCGGCGGCCCAGACCCGGAAGACTGGCCACGACGGTGGCGGGCCCGAGCTCGCCGTGGCGGATCTCGACCAGCGCCGCGGCGAGGGCCCCTTCCAGCTCGATGCGCGTGAGCTCAGCGAGTAGACCCGAGGTCGCCACGACCACAGCGGAGGATGGGTCCCGACTGACTACGGCGGCGTTGAGGCCGCCGCTATCCACCACGACCAGCGCCGGCTGCCGCAGCCCAGCGGTGAAACTCAGCCCCTCGATGAGGTTGAGGGCCCGGGCTTCGCCGTCGACGTCGGCGACGCGGCCACCGACTGCGCTGAGCACCCGCCGTTGGGCTCCGATCCACACCCAGGCGGCGACGGCCGCCGCCACGGCCACGAACACCACGAGGGCGATGACCGGGTTGACCAGGAGGGTGATCGCGCCGAGCACCAGCGCCGGTGGCGCGGCCGCAGCGGCGACGAGGAGCGCCGAGCGCCTTCCGGCACTCACGACGATCGACAGGAGGAGAGCGGGGCGACAGACATCGGGTTTGTCATCGTAGAAGACGGAACGCTCCGGAGCGGCGGTGCTCCACCGTCACCGGTCAAGCCGCGACAGCAGCCGGCAATGGCGAGGGGGCCCGAGGCGCGCGCACCAAGCGCGCGAAGGTGCGCCCGGCGAGCTGTCGGACCCCTGCCACCTCGAGGCCGGCGACCGAGGCGACCTCAGGCAAGTCATCGACTGAGACGGTCGCCCAAGGGAACCAGCCGCTGCGCCAGCCGCCCCATTCGATCCGGGCATCGGCGGTAATGCTGAGCGTCCCCGGGCCGCCCACCTCCGCCAGGAGCCGGCCGCCCGGCGCCAGTAGCCGCCCGCACCGGGCGAGGAGGTCACCGGGCCGCGCGCCGATACCGATGTTGCCGTCGAATAGAAGGGCCGTCTGCCATGATCCCTCGCGGGGCAGGGCACCCCACAGGTCGCCGAGCAGGGCGGGTACGCCCCGCCTGGTGGCCGCGGCTACGGCGTCGGGCGCGGCGTCCACTCCAAGGGCCGGCACCCCCCTCCCCATGAGGTGGCGCACCAGCCGTCCCGGGCCACACGCCAGGTCGACGACCGGACCGATCACCTCTTCCAGAACCTCGATCTCCTCGCGGGCGGCCGGCGCATGCCAACGGGTGGCGCTGAAGGGAAGGCTGCGCCCGCACCGGGTACGAAGGCGGGCTTCTCCCAGGCGGCGAGCATCGTGAGCGAGCAACCCGGAGCCGGCAAAGATCCCAGCCACCTCGTCCGGGTGGCTCAGGCGGCTGAGCAAGGCGACCGGTTCGGCCCGGTCTGGCGTGCTGCGAGTGCTGCAGGCCATCGGCTCGCTCATGCAAGTGCCGCGGTAAGTGCCCGAGCTCCGAGGGCCAGGGTGGCGACGGTCGCGGCGAGGCAGCTGCCCGGCAGGGCGGCGGCCACCACATCCAGGTCCTCCACCGTGTCGATGTCGCGCATCTCGTCGAGCAGGTCCACGTCCCATCCGAAACTCCGCATGCGCTCCGCTTGCAACCTCCCTGTGTGAGGGGAGCTCATCGGGACGCCGGTGAAGATCTCCGGGGTCGCGCAGGGGAGCCCTACGGCCCACCAGCCGCCGTCGGACGCAGGCCCGAGGAGAGCGTGCCGACCGGTGGGATCGAGACGGGCCAAGGCCGCGTCCAGGATCCCGGCCGTCACCTGCGGCGTGTCCATGCCGATCTGGATCCCAGGACCACCCGCATCCTGCCAGGCCGCCGCCAACCGTTCGGCGAGACCGTCGCCGCGCTGCGGCACCACCTCGAAGCCGGCAGGCAGCCAAGGCCCGGGGCGCCCGTCGAGGGCCAGGATCCACCGATCGGCCCCCGACCCGGCCACCGCATCCAGGGTGTCGGCGAGCGCCGCCTCCGCCACCGCCGCGGCCTCGCGCGGGTCCAGAGGTGGGCAGAGGCGGGTCTTCACCCGGCCGGCGATTGGCTCTTTGGCTACTACCAGGACGTGCAACTACGACGCCCGTCCCGCCCGCCTCGCAGGGGAAAGTTCAGGACGAAGCAACAACCGTCCCATGTCCGCCACCGCTCCGGCAGTGCCCCGTACCGTCCCGGTGACCTTGGAGCGGCCGATCCGAGGGCGGTATGAAACGTCCACCTCGTCTATCCGCCAGCTGGCGCGGGCAGCCAATGCGACCATCTCGAGTGGCCAACCAGAGCGCCGGTCGCGCACACCCAGGCTCACCAGCGCTTCACGGCGAGCGGCGCGCATCGGGCCGAGGTCGGCGAGCCGCAGCCCGGTACGGGCCCTGAGCATTGTGACGACGGCACGGTTCGCCAGGCGGGCATGCGGGGGCCATACCTCCCGGCCCCCGACGCGCCGCCCGAGCACCAGGTCGGCGTCGCCGGCCAGCACGGGACCGGCTACCAGGGGAAGCTCAGCTGGATCGAAGCTGCCGTCGGCATCCATGAAGCAGACCACTCCATCGGGCGGTCGAGAGGCGACGAGCCCGGCCCAGCAGGCTGAGCCGAAACCGCGCACGGGCTCACTCAGCACCTCTGCGCCCCAGGCCGCGGCCACCCCGGCCGACCCGTCGGAGGAGCCGTTGTCCACCACGATGGCCCGGTATCCTGCCGGCAGGAACTGGAGGAGTTCGGGCAGCGCGGCTGCCTCGTCCAGCACTGGGAGTATCACGTCGGGCACTGACCGGTTGTACCCGAGGTCAGGGGGCCTGATCGTTACGGAAGCCTTAAACCGTCGAACGATCAGACGAATCGAGCTCGCATGCACGCCACGGGCGCTCCTACCGGCGATCATGGGCCGGTGCCCATCGACTCCTCACGCCTACCGCCGCTCGTGGTGGTCACCGGCGGCAACGGCTTCATCGGATCTCACATCGTCGAGGCCTTGGTGGCAGCAGGCACGCCGGTGAGGATCGTGGATCGTTCGGCCGCATGGCCGGGCGCAGGCGCCCTCCCGGCTGGCGTAGAGCTTCTCGTCGGGGACCTGACCGAACCCGCGGTCGCCAGGGCTGCGGTGGAGGGCGCAGGTGCGATCTGCCACCAGGCGGCCCGCGTCGGGCTCGGCGTCGACTTCGGCGACGCCCCCGGCTACGTAGCCGACAACGACACCGGGACGGTGCAGCTACTCGATGCGTTGTGGAGGAGCCGGTTCCGTGGTCGCTTCGTGCTGGCCGGATCGATGGTGGTCTACGGCGAAGGTCGCTACCGGTGCTCCCGCCACGCCACCGTGGTCGCGGGTCCGCGCCTTCCCGCCGACCTAGCCCGCGGCCAGTTCGATCCCCGCTGCCCGGTGCCGGCATGCACCGAGTTGCTGCGGTGGGAGACCGTCGGCGAAGACGCGCCGCTCGACCCGCGAAACGTCTACGCGGCGACCAAGCTCCACCAGGAGCACCTGTGTCACGTGTGGGGGGCGGAAGCCCAAGCGACCGTCTTGTCCTTGCGCTACCACAACGTCTACGGCCCCCGCCTCCCTCGGGATACGCCTTACGCAGGAGTCGCCGCGTTGTTCCGGTCGGCGCTGCTGGCAGGCCGCCCCCCAACAGTTTTCGAGGACGGCGATCAGGCGAGGGATTTCGTGCACGTCCGCGATGTCGCCCGAGCCAACCTCGCCGCTCTCGCTGCCGTCGATCCCAAGCCGGGGGCCTACAACGTGGCATCTGGGACGCCGCACACCGTCGGCGACTTGGCTCGCATGCTGGCCGATGCCATCGACCCAGCTCTGGCTCCTGTGATCAGCGGTCGCTGGCGCCTGGGCGACGTGCGCCACATCGTGGCTTCCGCCGTTCGCGCTGAGCAGGAGCTCGGCTTCCGGGCCGGCATCAGCTTCGAAGACGGCGTCAGGGAGCTGGCCGCTGATCACCTTCATGCGAGCTGACATCCCGGGGCGGCCCCGGCTCGGTCCCGGGATCGTTGCCCTCGGGACCGGGGCGCGTCGCCTCCTCGTCGACCGGGCCACTCGGCCCTGGATGCTCGGATTGTTGGCGACGTCGTTCCTCGGCACCATCCTGGCCGTCGACCAGGCCAGTGGCGGTCCGATCCTCGCCCGGAAGTGGGCACTCCTGGTCCTGCTGGCAGGGTGGGCAGCCGTCTGGCTCGTGGCGCTGACGTGCGTGTCGCGCCTGCCACCGCAGCGAGCCGTCGTGGCGCTTGTATTGGTGGCCGGGATGGCCATCCGCGTCGCCTCCCTGGCGGGACCGCCGACGCTCTCCGATGATCTCTACCGCTACAGCTGGGATGCCCAGGCCCAGCTACACGGGGTCGACCCTTACAGGTACCCCCCCGACGCCCGCGCGCTGGTGGGCCTCAGGGGGCCATGGCTGTGGCCGGACGCGGCGGGCTGCGCTGCGCTGCACCGGCCGCCCGGCTGCACCAGGATCAACCGGCCGCCGGTACGGACCATCTATCCCCCGGTTGCGGAGGCGTGGTTTACCACTGTGTACGCCATCGGCGGCGGGATGGCGTCGCGCCACAAGCTGTGGCAGGTTGGTGGCCTTCTCACCGAGACGGCGACGATGGCTCTGCTGGCCCTCCTCTTGGCCCGTCGCGGCCGCGACCCTCGGTGGGTTGCGGTCTATGCGCTCTGCCCACTCCCCGCCGTCGAATTGGTCAACAACGGGCACGTCGACGGCCTGGGTGTAGCGCTGCTCCTCGGCGCTCTCCTCGTGCTCGCCCGGCCCCCCGGACCCCGCGCCCACCAGCCGCGTCCAGGCTGGCACGCGTGGGTCGCGGGGGCCCTGGTAGGCGGCTCGGCCCTGGTCAAGCTGTACCCGGCTGCGATGATCGTCCCGGTCATCGCTGCTCCCGGGATGTCCCGCCGGGACCAAGCCCGCGCGCTGGCCGCTGCGGCAGCGGTGGTGGTGATCGGCTACACCCCCCACGTATTGGCCGTTGGCGTAAAAGTCCTCGGTTACCTCCCCGGATACCTCAAAGAGGAGCACTACACCGGCGCCGCCACCCGCTACCTGCTCCTCGACCGGCTGCGCCTGCCGCCTAAGGGCACCGAGGCCCTCATCGCAGTGATCGTGATCGCCACCGGGGCATGGATCCTGCGCCGGCGACCGGACCCGGCAGTCGGTTCCGCCACCTTGATGGGGGTTCTGCTGCTCTGTGCCACACCGGTCCAACCCTGGTATGGCATGACCCTCCTGGCGTTGGCCGCGGCAGCGGCGCGCCCAGGGTGGGGATGGGTGGTGCTGGCGGGCTATCCGTACTTCTTCGCCGTCATCCTGGCGGCGATGCATGTAGTGGGGATCGGCGAGATCTCATTCGCAGGAGGCGCCTTACTGGCGGCGGCGAGCGGCGCGGCGCGGCGATGGCCTCGTAGCCCTCCAGATAGTGCGCCGCCAGACGTCGCATCGAAAACTGCTCGGCCCGCTGGCGGGCCGAGGTGATCATCGCATCGATGGCGGGGCCGCCTGCCGCGGCTCGAGTGATCGCGTGGGCGAGCGCAGCTGCGTCCCCGGGGGGCACCATCAAGGCATCGATGCCCGGCCGCGCCACTGTCGCGTAGCCGACGAGGTCGGACGCGACCACTGGCGTCCCTGCAGCCATCCCCTCAAGGAGCACCACCCCGAAGCTCTCGCCCTCGATCGACGGGGCGCAGAAGACGTCAGCGGCGCGCATCCGCCCCAACTTCTCGGTGTCGCTGACGACCCCGAGCCACTCGACGCGGCGGTCGCCCGCGGTCAGGCGGCGCAGTCGGGCGGTTTCGGGTCCGTCCCCTGCGATCCACACCCGGAAGTCGGGACCGAGGCAGGCCATCGCCTCTACCAGCACGGCTAGCCCCTTGCGGTGCTCATGGCGCCCGACGAAGAACACCGTGCTCACTCCGTGCCCGCACCGACCGGGCCATGGGACCGCCGAAGCGAACTGGTCGACCTCGATGCCGTTCCAGACGACCTCGTACTCACCGCCCAGCACGTCTATGGCGGTCAGGCGCGCCTGGTCGGAGACGGCCATTCTGAGGGCCAGTCGCCCCGCAGCTATCCGGGACAGCGGCGCAGTTATGCGGTAGGCCCGGCTCTCCCCGGAACGGTGGAAGGTGCCGACCATTGGTGATTCGCAGAAGATGGTGGCACTCAGTGTGGGGCCCGGCACGAGTGGTTCGTGGATGTGCACGACATCGAAAGCTTCGTCGCGGAGAGCCCTTATAACCCGCAACGTGGCGGGGAGATCAGGGGCGATAGGGGCCATCGAGCCGTTGCCAGCAGTCGGGATAGAGTTGCCGAGAGGCGTGACGTTGGCGTCTGGAGGGGGTCCGTCGCAGGGCCCGAGGACCCTGGCCTCGACGCCGAGCGAACGCAGCGCACTCGCCAGGCCGAGGACCTGTCCCTGCACCCCTCCCGGAAGCGTCAGGCTGTAGGGGCACACCACTCCGACCCGCATGCTCAGCTCAGGTCGCTCGGCCAGTTGGCCTGCA
>JAKBAM010000074.1 GCA_021809105.1 Actinomycetes bacterium | reverse complement strand
TGTATGTCGCCGATGCTTCGCTCCACCCCACCAACGGCAGCGTCAACCCTGCCCTCACGGTGATGGCGAACGCCTACCGCGTCGCAGACCTGCTCCTGGCGGAAGCGGTCGCCGGCTAGGAGCGGCGGGTGATGCTGTCGCCTCGTTACAATCCTGCAGTGATCAGAGAGGGACGAGCATGAGAGCACTGAGCCGTAACGGTCGCGGGGTGATCGGGATCATCATCCCCATCGTTGGAGTGGGCAGCCTCGCCCTCGCGGCCCCTTCGGCATTCGCGGCCAATGCGCATCATGGCGGCGGGGGGGCCGGAGGAGGAGGTTCTGCTGCGACGGGCAATGACATCTCCTATCCACAATGTGGTAGCAGCTTCCCTGCCTCCCCGGGATTCGGCATCGTCGGGCTCAACGACGGCCGCGCCAACGATCTCAACCCCTGCTTCGGGCCGTCTTCGTCCTATGGGTCCTACACCCAAAGCGAGCTCTACTGGGCAGTGGCCGCCCCGACGGGGGGTCCTCTACAGCCCAAAGCGTCCCTGTACGTCAACACCGGCGATCCGGGCAACGTTTACAACGGCACCCTGATCGGTGACTGGCCCACCTCAGGGAGCACACCTTACGGCTCGTGCTCTACTACCACCGTGACTACCAGCAGCGGCTCGGCCACCGCCGGCGCGAACTCGCCGGGTTGCGCTTGGCAGTACGGCTACAACACCGCCGTACAAGACGCTTCCTGGCTGTCTGGCGCCGCCAGCGCCATTGACCATCAGAATGCGCCGGTGTATGTCCCCGGGACGGCTGCGAGCTACCCGTGGTGGCTCGACGTCGAGACGGCGAACACTTGGCAGACGGGGACGAATGGGCAGCAGATGAACGTCGCCGATCTGCAAGGGATGATCGCAGGACTCCAGCAGGCAGGCGCCTCGACGGTGGGCGCGTACTCCACTTCGTTCCAGTGGGGCCAGATTACCGGGGGAACCAATTCATCTTCAGGTTCGCTGTACAAGATCCCTGATTGGATCCCCGGGGCAAGGACGCTTTCGGGCGCCAAGTCCAACTGCGCCACTACGCCCTTTACCGGTGGTGCGGTCACCGTGACCCAATGGTCTGGCCGGCCTGACAACGACTACGCCTGCTGAACCGTCACATCTGGCGCCGCCGCTGTGGTCACGGCGGTAGCAGGGGTTGCCGGCGGTCTGCTCCGTAATGGCCGACGGCCGCTGGCGCGCGCTTCGGCATCCGGTTTGGCCGCGGCGCCTGCTTGTAGCCCGCGCACGATGATGTTGACGGCGTGGTCGATGTGCCTCCCCTCCTCCTCCTGCGACCGCCGGACGCCGACGGCAGCCAGGCGGGCAGGCATCATCGCCACCATTGCGAGGAACTGTTCGGCGGCGATCTCAGCATCGTCGACGACGATCGCGCCGATGTTTTGATGACGCTCGAGTAGCTCCACGACCAATTGCGTGCGGGGCGATAGAGGAGTGGAGGGCCGGAACATCACTAGATCCGGGAAACGGCCCCATTCGTTAATCACCAGCCGATCCAGACGCACGACTTCAGGGTCGACGGCCCGGGCTACTGCAGCCTCGGCGATGGATGTCAGTGCACCCCGGAGGTCCGAGAGGTCCACCGCGAAGTCGGTTGCGACCCACGGATGTCTGGTTCTCGCCCAGGTGATCACGTCGACGAACAGCGCTGTCTTGTCGGGGTGGCGCCCGTAGAGGGTCCGTCTGGTGATGCCAGCTGCGCGAGCGACGGCGTCCATGGTTGTGGCGTCGAAGCCCTGTTCCAGGAACAGCTCGAGAGCCGACCGGCGGATCTCCAGCTCTAGTTCGGCGGATTCGTCGCGCGTCGGACGACCCAGGCGGCGGCGCGGCTCTTGGACTTTCAATATAGGTTGTCGCCTCGCCTGATCCATCCTTGGAAGATGTCGATGAAACTGCCTGGGTACTCGTCGGGCGGCCGGGTGATGGCTTCGAGCCGAGCCAGGACATCAGGGGTTACGGACACGTTCAAGGAGGAGAGGTTGTCATCGAGCTGGCCTTCGGTGCGCACTCCGATGATGACCGACGTGACCGGCCTGCCGCGCTGCCAGGCCAGAGCCA
This sequence comes from Actinomycetes bacterium, assembly GCA_021809105.1. GTDB lineage: Bacteria > Actinomycetota > Acidimicrobiia > Acidimicrobiales > Palsa-688 > Acidiferrimicrobium. The sequence continues at coordinate 7,566 of JAKBAM010000074.1, read as the reverse complement.
GCTGTGCCGGCGTACATCCCAACTCCGCCGCAGCTTTCTGCACCTCAGCCGCGATGGCAAACCCGCGCTCGTTCTTGATCAGCTGGTCGGCTCGCGAGTTCCGCTGCGCCAACCTGGTGTTCTCGCCGGCGCCATCAGGCCGGACCTTCCCGGTGAGCATGCCGGCACCGAGCGGGCTCCAACTCACAAAGCCCAGGCCCTCTTCGTCGAACAGGCGGAAGTGCTCGCGCTCGAGTCCTCGCGCAATCAGGCTGTACTGGCCCTGAAAGGCCACAAACCTGGTCGCCATGAGCCGGTCGCTGACGGCGAGGGCCTTCATGAGACGGAATGCGTGAAAGTTGGAGGCACCGGTGTACAGCACCTTGCCGGCGCGAACAAGATGGTCGAGAGCGGCGACCGTCTCCTCCAGTGGGATGGCGTCGTCGTCCAGGTGCACCCAGTAGAGATCCAGGTAGTCGGTTCCCAGCCGGCGGAGACTCGACTCGCAGGCCTTGACGATGTGTGCCCGCCCGGCACCCCTGTCGTTCTGGCTGGATCCCCCCGGCAGCCCGACCTTGGTGGACAGCACCACTTCGGGCCTCCGACCCTGGAGCGCTCGGCCCACGATATCTTCCGAGGGCCCGTAGATATCGGCGGTATCGATGAAGTTGCCTCCGGCCTCGAGATACCGGTGCACGAGTCCGATCGCAGTCTCTTCGTCACATCCCCACCCAGTCGCTCCGAAGGTCATGGCGCCGAGTGCCAGCTCCGATACGAACAGTCCCGACCGACCGAGTTGCTTCTGGCGCATGGCTCTCTCCTAACCGTCGTGTGCGATACGTTGCCAGCAGGCAACCCAATCGGCCCAAGTGGCGAGGCGTTGCCACAGGAGCTCGCAGGTGCCAGCGAAGTTGTGCATGTGGGCCATTTTGGGGCAGACGAATAGGTCCACGGAGGTGCTGGACAGATAGGCCCTGGCTTCTCCTCGAGGATCGGCCACGATGTCCCGTTCTCCCACCGCTACGAGCACCGGCACGTCAACCGCCGCGGCCTCGGGAGCGATGATGCCCGGCGTCAACACCGAGGCGCGCACGCCTGGGATGGCATCCGACCCCCAGGGCGGAGGTGGGCTGTCGCTGGTGGCTCCGTCACCACGAGGCCAAAGGTGTTCGGCCGCCAGGTCGTCCCAGTAGTAGGTCCAATGGGTCGCCGCCTCGGTCCGCCCCTCGAGCGCCATACCGCCGGTCGGGACGGCGCTCCGGCGGGCAACGGTGACACGGCCCTGATTGAGGATGAGATCCGGCGCGCCTGGCGGCGCATCTCGCGGCCGCCATACCGGCGCGATCGGCGGATGTCCCGGCGGGACCGGAGGTTCGACGTGGAGGGCGCTGAAGCCGAGCACTGCTATCCCGTCGTAGTCGTGGTAACGCCCTTGCTGTACCACGGTCAGGCAGCCCCCCAAGGATTGGCCGATCCCGAGCCGGATCGCTTCGACTAGAGGCGGGAAGCCGGAAGCCACAGTTCCCGCTCGGAGTCTGACCAGGATTTCTTCCTCGGCGGCGTGGTTGGCCGCCGCTAGGCCCGCGTAGGTGAGTCGGAGCGGATCGTGTCGAGAGCTTTCGCCGGCACCGAGATAGTCGAGGGCCACAAAGATCCAGCCCCGGGCCGCGTGCCACTCGGACTGGCTGCCTCGGACGGATCCTGGAAGGTCGTCGGTGAAGTAGCGCCGGGAGAACCCCGCCCCGGGCTTGGCGAAGCACACCACCGGACGCGCAGGCAGGGCGCCGGCATCGGGGAGCTGGACCGTCATGGCGACGACGGCCCGCTCGCCGAGGGCCGCCGCCTCCGAAACATCGACAAGGACCTTGACGACCCCCATGCCCCGATAATATCCTGTGCTGTATACTTCGTGCAAGCCTAGTAGGGGGTGCGAGTGCTGGATCTCGAGATGCCGGAGTCGTGGGCGCAGCTGTCGTTCGAGGAGCTCTTCGCCCTGCCTGCACGAGACGTCGAGGAGGCACAACAGGGTGCTTTTGCCCTCCGGTTCGAGCGGCTGCGGCCGGAGATCGAGGCGCTGGACAAGCTGGCCACACGGCAGGGATTTACAGCCGGTCGGTCGGTCGAGGAGTCCATCCCAGTGTTCTTCGATCACCGGGTGCTCAAGAGCTATCCACTCAGTCTGATCGAGAACGGTCAGTATGACCGGCTGACCAAATGGTTGCAGAGGTTGACCACGCACGACCTGGTTGGGATCCAACTTGATGGAGTTCACTCCCTCGACTCGTGGATAGACCGGCTCGAAGCGCACGAGATGATCGTCGGTCACTCCACTGGCACGACCGGCAAGCTGAGCTTCGTACCCCGCTCCCGGACCGAGTGGCCGGCGTGGTCGGCCGCCTACTTCGAGATGCTGCGTGCCCTTACCGGCGTCGACTTCCGCAAGGTGCAGATCCCCTACTTCACCGCTGGATACCGCAGTGGCCATCAGATGATGGTCAAGATGCAAAAGCTGTTCGCAGAGGCTTCGGAGGGTGGGGATGCCAACCGGTACCCGCTCTACGAGTCGTCTATTTCCGCTGACCTGCTTTCCTTGATGGGTCGGATAAGGGCTGCTGAAGACCGCGGGGAGCTGGATCAGCTTCAGATCGATCCTCGCCTCCTCGAGGAGCGGCAGACGCTGATTCGGGCCAACGCCAACCGCGAGCAGGACATGGAGGCGTGGTTCACGAAGCTGGCAGAGGAGTTCAGAGGACGGCGGGTCCGCATCGGGGGAGGATTCGCCGACTTGACCCGGTTGGCATTGAAGGCAGAACAGGACGGGTTCCATTGCGAGTTTGCTCCTGGCTCCATCCTTATCGCAGGTGGTGGCATGAAGGGTTACAGGGACGCACCACCCGACTGGGAGGAACGAGTCAAGGACTTCCTCGGCATCGAGAGGATGCACAGCCACTACGGCATGTCGGAGAACATGGGCCAGGCCCCTCAATGTGAGGCGGGGTTCTTCCACTTCTTCCCTTACACCCGGCCCGTACTTCTGGACGAGGACTTCGTAGCCTTGCCTCGCACCGGTGTGCAGACGGGGAGGCTGGCTTTGTTCGACTTCTTGGCCCAGACCTACTGGGGCGGGTTCATCTCAGGCGACCGGGTTACCGTGCATTGGGACGGTGACTGCCGATGCGGCTGGCCCAATCCGCGCATCGATCGCCAGATCGTTCGCTTCTCGGAGTTGGCCGGCGTGGAGGACGACAAGCTGACCTGCGCGGGGACGGTCAAGGCCTACAGCGACTTCATGGACTACGTCGGGGCGATCTGAGGGATTCGATGCCAGTCTCGACCGGTCCAGCTGATACTGCAGTAGTCGACATCCCATTTCTCATCCGGGGTCGCATCGTCGAGCCGGGCGAGGACGCGGTAGAGTTCGGCGGCCGTGAGGGCGCGCGCTTTCGCACTCCCAACCCCATCGAATACGCCAGCCAGCTCACTCTGGTCGATCCGAGCGAGATGCGTGACCTCTACGAGACGCCCGTCGACCACATCATCGATTTCCTCGTCCAGCTCGGGCCCCGGCTCACCCTGGATGAGAACCCCATGCTCTACGCTGCCTTCCGGCTGGCCCTCGAGGCCGGCGAACTGACCGAACCGGTCCTGCGGGCGGTGTACGACGACTTTCACTATCAGTTCAGTCGGACGCGGCTCGACGGTATGGCCGAAAAGACGGTTGGCAAAGCCTTCTTGGATGGGTGGGTTGAACGGGGCGTACCAGGCCGATCCCTCTTACGCATACGGGCTGTCGGCACCCGGAACCTGCATATAATTGCCGGTAATGTCCCAATAACGGCGGCGCTTACCATCGTGCGGTCCGCGTTGTGCAAATGTGACTGCCTGATCAAGGCCCCCTCGAACGATCCGTTCACGGCGGCGGCGATAGTCAGATCGATGATTGATCTCGATCCGGAGCATCCTGTCACGAGGCATTTTGCCGTGGCTTACTGGAAGGGCGGCGACGAAGCTGTCGAACGGCAAGTCATACGGCCCTCGCGTATAGAGAAGTTGACCGCCTGGGGCGGCATGGCCTCGATGGTGCACATACAGAAGTACTTGGTCCCCGGCATCGAGCTGATCGCGATGAACCCGAAGCTGTCCATATCCGTAGTGGGCCACGAAGCGCTTGCATCGACCGACGCCATGGGCGAAGCGGCGCGGGGTATTGCGGCGATGGCGGGCCACATGAACCAGACGGCCTGCTCGAGCACCCGGGTGGTCTATGTCGAGTGCTCTACAGACGAGAGCGACCTCGAGCGCCTCGAAGCCCTCGGCCATGCCGTCTACCGAGCGTTCGCCGACCTCCCGCTTTCCATCTCTACGGCTCCGAGGCGACGGGATCCTGAGCTCGACGGTGAGCTCGGAGCGGTAGCCATCGACGAGGACTACTACCGGGTGATCGGCGATACCTCTTTCGGCGGGGTCGTCGTCTCGCTCACCGCCGAAGAGGCCGTAGAGTTCGCCGACCGGTTGACCAATCGGATAGTCAACCTCGTCCCAGTTCCTGACATCCGCCGGGTGGTCCGGTGGGTCAACGAGGAGACGCAGACCGTCGGCATCTATCCCGAGCGACTTCGTGAGCTGCTCCGAGACGAGTTGGCCCTTCACGGCGTCCAGCGGACGCTACCGATAGACACCCACCTCCGGACCGATCCGCCCGGATCGGACCCCGACCAGCGCATTGGCATACCGCACGACGGTATGGAACCCATGCGCCGGATGGTGCGCTGGGTGCTCGACGAGTCCACCGACCTTCGCTGACTGCCAGGTGAGCGGTGGCCATGCCCGCTACCGGTTGGCCTAAGGTCTCTTGCGTCGTTTGGTGACGGTCCCGCACGCGAAGCCTGGTGTACCCAAGTGGGAGGGAATGGGAATGACCGAAGAAGGGGTGCTCGACCCGTGGGTTGCCGACTGGATGGCTGGCAGCCCGATGGGATCAGCTCCGCTCGAAGATCTGTCTCCGGAGATGCTCGAGTTGGCACGAGGCCCGGTGGGGGCGCGATCCCAGCGTGATATCCAGATCGACCACATCAGCGATGAGTTGGTTGGTGACGTTCCGGTGAGGATCTACCAGCCAGACGGCCCCGTCACCGGTGTGGTCGCGTACTTTCACGGCGGCGGCTTCGTCATGGGCAGCATCGGGATCATGGACAACGTGGCGCGAGCCCTGAGCGAGGCTTCGGGCGGGGTGGTCGTCTCGGTGGGCTACCGGCTTGCCCCCGAACATCCCTATCCAGCCGGGCTCGATGATTGCGAGGCCGTGACGCGCTGGGCGGTTGCCAACGCCGGCCGCTTCGGTGTGTCCTCCCGCCGGGTCGCCGTGGCCGGTGAGAGCGCCGGGGGAAACCTGGCCGCAGCGGTGTCGTTACGGACCCGCGATGCCGGCGATTTGTCGTTGGCGGGCCAGGTGCTCGTCTACCCGGCCACCGCAGGGACCGAGGTGTTCCCGTCGAGGCGTGAGTTCGATGGCTTGGTCATAAGCCTCGCCGCCGGTGAGAAGTACTGGCAGGCGTACAGCGCCGGCCGTGACTTGGACTCCGATCCGTACGCGGTCCCATTGAGCGCGAAGAGCCTCGCCGGACTGCCGCCGGCGCTCGTCATCCTCGGCGGCTGTGACATGCTCAGGGATGAAGGGCGCGCTTACAGCAGGCGTCTGCGCGATGCCGGGGTCGATCTCCAGGAGGTCAGCTACCCGGGGCAGCCGCACGGCTTCGTCAACTTCGAGTTCCCGGCGGCCCTCGAGGCTTTCAGCAAGATCGGTGGCTGGCTGCGGACGATCTTTGCCCGGGCGGATTAGCACCCATACCCATACCGTAAGTTGGCCACAGGGGCTCGGGTCGGGCCGTCGGTCAGCGGCGAAAATGGGGTGGGCCGGTCCGCCGACTCCGTTGTTCCTTGGCCTTCGAGGCCGTAGTTACCCATGCGCCGGGGCCTCTTTGAAGGGGTCGCATTGTCGCTACGAGTACGCCGGTCAGACTTTCAGTTCCCTACCGGACCCCACGTGAGGAGCGGGGAGTGCAACAACCGATAGAAGGCGATGTGGACGAGAGCCAGCAGGTCGTGGAACGTGTCGCCGCGATCGACGTGGCCAAGGCGACTGGGATGGTTTGTGTCCGGGTGTCCCATGCCAGCATCGCCGCCAAGGGGGCGACCAAGGTCTGGGAGGTGAAGGCGACCACCAAAGCCTTGGCCGAAATGGGGACCATCTCGTGGCCCAGGGGGTCGAGCGTGTCGTGTTGGAGTCGACCTCGGACTACTGGCGGCCGTTCTATTATATCCTTGAAGCCGCCGGACTCGAGGTGTGGCTGGTCAACGCCAAACAGGCCAAGAACGTGCCGGGCCGACCGAAGGCCGACAAAGATCGACGCGGTGTCGTTGGCCAAGCTGGCGGAGCGGTCGATGGTCTCGGCCAGCTTCGTGCCCGCCGAGGCCATGCGCCACGTCCGTGACCTGGCCCGTGCCCGCTTCGACCTGGTCGACGACCGTACCCGGGTCAAGCAGCCCGTCGGGAAGCTACTCGAGGACGCCCGGTTGAAGATCTCCTCAGTGCTCTCCGACATCCACGGCGTGTCGGGCCGAGCCATGATCGAGGCGCTCATCGCCGGCGAGCGCGACCCCGACGTCTTCGCCGGCCTGGCCGAGCGCCGCGCCCGCGCCAAGATGGCCGACTTGGCCGAGGCAGTTGAGGGTTGTTTCACCGACCACCACGCCCGCTTGGCCCGCATGCTCCTCGACCAAACTCGGCGTGGCCGAGGTCTGGGAGCGGGCGACGGCGAGGCGTTCGGGGAGGGTGCCGAGGGCTTTGCGGAGCTTGACCCGGCGCAGCGGGCTGTGCAGTTCAGGGCTGGTCCTGGGTGTCGGGGCAGGTCACACTATCAGCTCCAAGAACCCAGACGGCTGCAATGGTCTTAGCCAAATCCACACAGGCTCGGCTTCGCCACTTTCCCGCTCTCTGCGCTGGAATCCTTGATGACGCTGCGGGCTTCACTGCCAGGGACCTTGGCGTCTCCCGGGACCGGGCTTCCACCGGCTGGCTGACGAGCGCTTGCGCTCGGCTACGTCATGACCGCTCCTTTGCGTTGGAGCACCCAGGCGAGCTTCTGGACGCACGTGGATGGAAGGCTAAAGTAGTCACGGAACAGGGGACCTGATGGGATGCAGGAGCGCAGCGCCGCTCTCGCGTGACAGGCCGTCGTGGTGCGACTGGCCTGCACGCCGAGCGAGGAGAACCTGTCGTGTCGGTCGATACCGTGAATGTCGTCTACGAGTGCGGGAGCTGCGGGGAACGGCTCGTGGAGCGTCGGTGCCCGGATTGCAACGTGTTCGCCCGGCGGTTGGGCGCAGGAGGCCGTTGCCCCAGCTGTGACGAGATCGTGCTCGCGAGCGAACTCGAGGGTGATCTGTGAACGGGGCCTCCCCTCGCCGTGAGGGACCGAGCAAGACAAGACTCGGGGTTTCCACACCCAAGACCTCACGACGAAAGAAGGTTCCCGTGGAAGCCCAAAGAGAATACGTCGGTATCGACTTGCACCGCAGGCGCAGCGT
>JAKBAM010000073.1 GCA_021809105.1 Actinomycetes bacterium | reverse complement strand
TGGCTGGTGCGCGGCTCGTTCGTGATCGGCTTCTACGGAGCTGCCGCGACGGTCTACCTCCTCGTGGCGGCGCTCGGAGGCGCCGGTGTGCTCGCCACGAGTACGGCTGACACCGCCGGGCGGATCATCGGCGGCTTCGCATTGGCCGGCGCGGTCGGTGCCGCCTGCTACACCGCCTTCCTCTTCGCCCAGGCCAAGGCCCGGGACCTGTGGCAGTCACCCCTGCTCCCGCCGCACCTGGCTGCACAGGCGGCCGTGGCGGGCTCGGCGGTTCTGCTGCCGTTCGCCGAGGGCTACTCGTCGCACCGGGCAGTCGTGGCTATCGAGGTGACGTTGGCCATCGCTGCCGCCGCTCACGTGCTGTTCGCGGCTGGCGAGATCACCCTCACCCATCCCACCGAACACGCCCACGTCGCCGCCTGGGAGCTGAGAAGCGGCCGCTTCGCCAAGTTCTTCTGGCCGGGGACGGTCCTGGTGGCAGCCGCGGTCGCCGCGCCGTGGATCGGTGTGGTGGCCACCCCTCTCGCCCTGATCGGCCTCCTGTCCTACGAGCACGCCTACGTGCAGGCCGGCCAGTCCGTACCGCTCGCTTAGGAGACGACCGTGGCCGAACGACCTGACCAGATCGACCTCGACGCGCTGGGCCGGCGCGTCTCTGCCGCCCGGGCCGCTACCGAGGCGCGCGGCGAGACGTTCTATCCCGGCGCCAGCCGCATCCACCTGGCGGCCTTCCCTCCCAAGGAGCGCTGGGACGACTGGGTCGAGCTCGACTCGCGGGCTTGGCCCCGCCGGGTCGAACACCATTCCATGTTGGTGCCGACCACGTGCTTCAACTGCGAGTCGGCGTGCGGCCTGCTCGCCTACGTCGACCGCAACAGCCTCCAGGTCCGCAAGTTCGAGGGCAACCCGGAGCATCCCGGATCGCGGGGCCGCAACTGCGCCAAGGGACCGGCCACCCTCAACCAGGTGACCGACCCGGACCGGATCCTCTATCCCCTAAAGCGCGTCGGGGCGCGGGGGGAGGGGAAATGGGAGCGGGTGAGTTGGGACGAGGCGCTCGACGCCGTCGGCGCGCGGCTGCGCCGGGCGATCATGGAGGACCGCCACAACGAGATCATGATCCACATCGGCCGCCCGGGTGAGGACGGCTTTACCGAGAGGGTGCTCGCCAGCTGGGGTGTGGACGGCCACAACAGTCACACCAACGTGTGCTCCTCGGGTGGGCGCGCTGGTTTCCAGTTCTGGACCGGGATCGACCGGCCGAGCCCCGACCACGCCAACGCCAAGGTCATCTACCTGATCAGCTCCCATCTAGAGACCGGGCACTACTTCAACCCACACGCCCAACGCATCACCGAGGCGCGGGCGAAGGGGGCAAAGCTCATCGTCTTGGACACCCGCCTGTCCAACACCGCCACCCACGCCGACTACTGGTTGTCGCCCCAGCCCGGCTCCGAGGCGGCCATCAACCTGGCGGTGGCACGGCACATCATCGCCACCGGCCGGGCGAACTGGGAGTTCATCCGGAAGTGGTTCAACTGGGAGGAGTACCTGGCCGCCTGCCACCCAGACCAGCCGAGGACCTTCGAGACCTTCCAAGTGGCGCTGGAGGAGCTGTACCGGGACTTCACCTTCGAGCTCGCGGCAGCCGAGTCGGGCATCGACGCAGAGGCCCTGGCGGAGATGGCGGAGGTGGTGGCTTCCGCTGGCACGCGCTTCGCCTGCCACTCGTGGCGATCTGCTGCGGCCTCCAACCTGGGCGGCTGGCAGGTGGCGAGGACCGTGTTCTTCCTCGCCGCTCTCCTCGGGGCGGTAGCCACCGAGGGGGGCACTTTCCCGAACGCCTACAACAAGTTCGTCCCCAAGCCGATCCACACGCCCCCGCACCCTGGCGTGTGGCAGGAGTTGTCGTGGCCGGGCGAGTTCCCCCTGTCCCAGAACGAGATGAGCTTCTTGCTCCCGCATTTCTTGAAGGACGGCAGGGGCCGCCTCGACACCTATTTCAGCCGGGTGTACAACCCGGTGTGGACCAACCCCGACGGTCTCAGCTGGATGGAGGTGCTGACCGACGAGGAGAAGGTCGGCTGCTACGTAGCGCTCACGCCGACGTGGAACGAATCGGCGTACTTCGCCGACTGGGTGCTGCCCATGGGACACGCATCCGAGCGTCACGACACACACTCCTACGAGCAGTACGACGGCCAGTGGGTCGGGTTCCGCCAGCCGGTGCTGCGCGCCGCGAGGGAGCGCCTCGGGGAGACCGTCGTCGACACCCGCCAGGTCAATCCCGGCGAGGTGTGGGAGGAGAACGAGTTCTACATCGAGCTGTCGTGGCGGATCGACCCCGACGGCTCACTCGGCATCCGCCAGTACCACGAGTCGCGCGCCCACCCGGGCGAGAAGTTGACCGTCGACGAGTACTACGGGTGGATGTTCGAGCACTCCGTCCCCGGGCTGCCCGAGGCGGCCGCCGCCGAGGGTCTCACCCCCCTCGGGTACATGCGACGCTACGGCGCCTTCGAGATCGCCCGAGGCCGGGGATCGGTGTTCGACGAGGAGGTCCCCGAGGCGGAGCTGACCGACGTGGGCACCGACCAGTTCGGGCGCGTCTACACGTCAGCGCCGAAGCCAGAAGACCCCAACGTCGTCCCCATGGGCACCCCCCCGCCCGACGACCGGGGCCGGCGACCCGTGGGAGTCGTGGTCGACGGGGTCATCCGCCGCGGGCTGCCCACGCCGTCGGGACGGCTGGAGTTCTACTCCTCCACGCTCGCCGCATGGGGCTGGCCCGAGCAGGCGCTTCCCGGCTACATCCGCTCCCACGTGCACCCGGCGAACATGGAACCCGACCAGATGGTCCTGCTGTCTACGTTCCGCCTACCTACCCAGATCCACACCCGCTCCGCCAACTCCAAGTGGCTCGACGAGCTGTCCCACACCAACCCGGTGTGGATCCACCCCTCCGACGCCGCCCGTCTCGGCATCGAACACACCGGCGACCTGTTACGCGTGGAGACCGAGATCGGCTACTTCGTGGCGAAGGCGTGGATCACCGAGGGCATCCGGCCAGGAGTGGTCGCCTGCAGCCACCACATGGGCCGCTGGCGACTAGCGGGACACGACCAGGTCCGCAGCGGAGGCATGATGGCGACCGTGACCCTCCATCACGACGACCAAGGCTGGGCCATGCACATCGGCGACCGGGTGAAGCCGTACCGCTCCGAGGACCCCGACACCGCCCGCATCTGGTGGTCGGACACGGGGGTGCACCAGAACCTCACCTTCCCCGTTCACCCCGACCCGATCTCCGGCATGCACTGCTGGCACCAGGCGGTCCGGGTAACGCCGGCCCGGCCGGGCGACACCCACGGCGACGTTGGCGTCGACACTGCCAAGGCGCGCCAGGTGTACGAGGCGTGGATGGCCAGCGCCCGCCCGGCGGGAAGCGTCAGCCCCGACGGCACCCGGCGGCCGTCCTGGTTGATGCGGCCCCTCAAGCCCAGCTCCGATCAGTTCGACCTCCCGGCGGCGATTCCCGCACCGCCGGCGTGACCCAGCCCTCCTCGCTATTCGCACCAGGCGAGCTACTGGTAGCGCTCGGCGCGATCTGCGACTCGCCCGAAGCCGCCCGGACTGCCGGCCGCGCGTTGGGGCTGGGCGCGGTGAGCAGCGCAGAGCACACCTCGGTGTTCGTGCTCAACTGCCCCCCGTACGCGTCTATCCACCTCGGCGTCGGGGGCCAACTCGGAGGTGAGGCAGCCGACCGGGTCGCCGGGTTCTGGCGGGTGCTGGGGCTGACTGTTCCCGCCGAACCCGATCACCTCGCCTCCCTTCTGGCCCTCTACGCGGAGCTGGGTGGCGCAGCGGCAAACGTCACCGCGCCGAGGACCCGCCGCGCCATCGAAGTGGCGCGAGCTGCGCTGCTGTGGGAGCACCTGTGGCCCTGGGTGCCCGGCTACAGCCACGCCGTAGCCGCCCTGGGATGCGAAGCGCTCAGCGGGTGGGCCACGATGTTGCGCGAGGTGCTCACCGCCGATCTGACCCGCTTGTTGGCCGACGCATCGAGTGGCCCGTGTGGCACGCTGCCGCTGGCTCTGCGCGCTGCGCCGGCGCCGCTCGGCGCTGAAGAGGACCTCGACGGGGTACTCGACGGGCTCGTCGCCCCGCTGCGAAGCGGGATCGTCCTAACACGGGGTTCGGTCGCTCGCGCCTGCCAGGCCGTGGGCGTGGGCTTGCGCATCGCCGAGCGCCGCTTCGCGCTACGGGCCATGCTCGAACAGGACCCGCCCGGCACCCTCAACTGGCTGGGCGGCGAGGCGCAGCGATGGTCCGAGCGGCACGGGCGCGCCGGCACCGACCGCGCCAGCCGCTGGTGGGTGCAGCGGGCTTCGGCCACCGCCGCCTTCGCGGCCTCGCAGAGTCAGGGGCGCCAGGTCCCCGCGGGTCGGTGAGGGCGCCGGGACGGGCCCGCCGGTCGCTCAGCGTGCTGTGGTCCCCACGCCCTGCCGACGCGCCGAGCGAACGGCTCCGCCAGCCGCAGCCATATTTCAAGAGCCGCCTGCCCTCCGGCCGGGGGGCCATGGAGCAGCCCAATGTCACCGGCGACGGCGACGTGGCCTTGACGCCCCGCTTCTGGCTCATGATCGTCATCACCGGGGTGGTCACCGGACTTTTCGGCGACCTCATGATGGTGATCCTCTTCAACGCGCAGCACTTGGCCTTCAACTACCACTCCGGCAGCTACCAGGCGGCCACCGAACGGGCATCGGCCGTGCGCCGGGTCGCCTCGTTGTTGATCGCCGGGGCCTTCGGGGGAGGAGCCTGGTACTTCCTGCGCAAGTACACCAAGGGCGAGAAGGCCGAAGTCGACGACGTCATCTGGGGTGGCGACGGCCGCCTGTCGTTCCGACGCAGCATCGGCACATCGGTGATCTCCGAGATCGTGGTCGGGATGGGAGCGTCGATCGGGCGGGAGGCCGCTCCCAAGCTGATGGGCGGCGCATCAGCCAGCGTCCTGGCCGGCTGGGCCGGCCTGACCACCGCACAGCGGCGCCTACTGGTCGCCTGTGGCGGCGGTGCAGGGTTCGCCGCCGTCTACAACGTGCCCCTAGGGGGGGCACTTTTCACCGCCGAGATCCTCATAGGCAGCCTCACCCTGCCGGTGATCCTCCCGGCACTGGCCTGCGCGGGTATCGCCACCATGACGGCGTGGATCTACCTGCCCACCCACGCCACCTACCTCGCCATCCCCGCCTACCACGCCACCACCACCCTCGTCGTGTGGGCGGTCCTGGTCGGGCCGGTGATCGGCGTGCTCTCGTCGTTGTACATCCGCCTGATCGGCTTCATCTCCCACCATCGAGCCAAGGGCCGTGTGGCGCTGATCGCCCCGGTGGTGGCCTTCGGGATCCTGGGCCTGATCGGCATCGAATACCCGCAACTGTTCGGCAACGGCAAGGACATGGCCCACTCGGCGTTCAGCGGCAATGCAAGAGGTGTGCTGCTGCTCCTGGCCCTCTTCGCCCTCAAGCCCATCGTCACGTCCTTGTGCCTGGGGAGCGGGGCGTCGGGAGGGCTGTTCACCCCCACCATGAGCACCGGCGCCGTGCTCGGCGCCCTGCTCGGGACGGCGTGGTCGCTGCTCTGGCCGGGCTCGTCGGTCGGCGCCTACGCCCTCGTCGGCGCCACCGCCACCATTGGTTCGGCCACCCAGGGCCCCCTCGCCGCACTGGCGCTGGTCCTCGAGCTGACCCACAGCGGCTTCCAGATCATGGTGCCCATGCTGCTGGCCACCGTCACCGCCACCGCCGTGGCCCGCTACCTGGACGGTTACTCGATCTACTCCGCCCGGCTACCGGGGGTCTAGAGGGGGCGGGCCCGGCGCCGGCCGGCCGCATGTTTTTAGCGGGGGCGCGGTCGCTCGGACGAGCGGAGCGCCTGGAGGGAGCGGTCTCACCGCTTGGTGGCGACGCCTTCGAACATGTACCCGAAGACCCGGGGGCCCTTCAGGTAGTAGTTGGTCAGCCGGCTGACGGAGAGCCCGCAGTCCTCGATCAGCTCGTTGATCGGACGGTTCAGGTGGCACCCGCCGGCCAACCGCCGCTGGATCGGAGTGAGCCGGTCCTGCCATGCCGCCACCTTCGCGTCAGGCGAGCGGCCGTGCTCCGCGAAGTGCAGCTCGCCGCCCGGTCGCAGCACCCGGCGCATCTCGCAGAGCGCCTGGCTGACGTCAGGAATGGTGCACAGCGTCCAGGTGCAAAGGACATGGTCGGCACTCGCCGTCGCCAGTGGTAGCTGCTGGCCGTCCAGACCGATGAAGTCGACCGGAACTTGGCTGGCCACCAGTCTCTTTGCCGCCAGCTTCCGCCCGAGGAGAGCCGGGTCCACGGCGCGGACCCGATCGACCGACGGAGGGTAGTGCGGGACGTTCAACCCCGACCCGAATCCGACCTCCACGACATCGCCGCTGAGGTCGGCCGCCACCCGCGCTCTGATCCGGGCGAACTGCCGGGGACTCAACGCCGCATCGACTATCCGGGGAACGACCTGCTTTTCGTACCAACCCATCCGACCATTCTTCTACAGGCGCTTGCCGGCAGTCGTCCCGGGTGGCCGCCGCCCGGTGAGGCCTAGGATCCCGACCAGCCGACGGGGCCATAGGGTCCCCGAAGCGCTTGACCCCGCAACGGGAGGGATGTGACATGGAAGGTTCCGGCCGGCCGGACGGGATGTCCGAGCTCGAGTGGCTGGTGGCCCTTGAGGAGATCCGCCAGCTCAAGGCCCGCCGTGACCGCTACGCGGACGCGCACGACTGGGCCGCCTACGAAGCGCTCCACGCACCGGATCACATCTCCCACAACGAGGGCTACGAGCCTTGGACGTCGTCGAAGGAGATGATCGACAACGTCTCGCGAATCATGGACGACATGATCACCGTGCACCACTCCTACGACGCCGAGATCGTCTTCGACTCGCCAACCGTCGCCCGAGGCATCTGGGCGATGACCGGAGCAACGGTGTCCGCGCCGGACAGCCCGCCCGAGTGGTCAATCAACTTCGGCTACTACTACGAGACCTACGAGAAACGCGACGACCGGTGGCTCTTTACCAGCCGGCGCTGGCACAAGTACTTCGGCACCGGGTCAGACGGTATCCACTCCCCGGCGGAGATGCCGAAAGGAGCGAACGCCTTCGATCCCGACGTCTTCCCCGGCAGACCTTCGACTTCGATCCCGTCGTGACCTAACCGCAACGGCCGGCTGAGATGTCGGACGTGGAGTGGCTCATGGCGCTCGAACATATCCGCCAGCTCAAGGCGCGCTATACGGCAGCTTCGAGTGTCACCGCTTCGGTCCGGCGGCACTCCAGGGGTCGACGAGGCGCACACCGAGATCCCTGAAGTGACGGACGTTGCGGGTGGCGACAGTGCCTTTCCGTGCAAGTGCTATGCCCGCGATCTGAGCGTCCCGTATCTCGACCGGCTCGCCGGCCCGCTGCCTTCGAGCGACAACTGCACCGGCCGCATCTGCGGCGGCGGCGTCGAAGGCGAGGACTCGTTGATCGAGATCATCGTCGAGGACCCGCTCGAAGGCACCTTCGAGATGCCGACGTCGACGCGACGACGGCAGGAGCTCTAAGCCCGTTCGGATCTCGAACACGGTCACGGACGTCGTCCAGATCGATTCCGTCGGCTGGGCGTCGAGCCAGTCGACCACGACGGCTTCTGGCTCGTATCGCATGAGTGCCGACAGCACGTTGGTGTCAAGCAGGATCATGGCTCTGAGAGGTCCGCGCCCTGCGCGGGGTGGCCACGCATCTCGGCGAAGTCGTGTTCGACTCCCTCGCCGCGGAAGCGCGACGCGATCATCGACCCAATCCGAACCGGTCCGGCCGATCCTGGACGTACGGCGGCGCGCAGGATCTCTCGAACTTCCTCCTCGGTGGAGCGTCCATGAGCTCGCGCCCTGCGTTGGAGCGCGTCCTTCACGTCCTCATCGAGTTGGCGGACCAAGAGCTGTGCCATGTGTCGAATGATAGCGTGATAGCATTCTCGGTGGATGTTCTGTTCCCGCGTTACCGACCCCTCGAATGGCTGGTCGCTGCGAGAGGCCTGAAGGTTGCGCGTCCACCTGGGCGTTGCCGCACGCACGTCGTCGGGTTCACGCACATCAGCGCTTGGAGCGCTACGGTAGCGCTATGGCGACCATCCAGATCCGCAACGTCCCAGAGGGGACCCACCGCGTCTATCAGACCCGCGCCGCTGCTGCGGGCATGAGCGTCCAGGAGTACCTGCTGGCCGAACTCGAGCGCAACGCCGCCCTTCGGACTCCGGCAGAACTCGTCGCCGAGACCGAGGGTCGCCTGCGTGCGGAGGGTCCGGAAGGCTTCGCCCAAAACGCGGCAGGACAAATCGTACGCGCCGACCGAGCTTCGCACTGAGCATGCGGTCGTGAGCGTCATCGACGCTTCTGTCTTCGTCGATGCCCTTGTCGGAGTCGGAGTCCACGGGGACCTGGCGCGCCAGGAGGTGCGGAGCCAATCGGTCTTGCAGGTGCCCGCTATCTTCGGCGCAGAGAGCACCTCTGCCCTTCGTGGGCTCGTCCTCCGCAGCGATCTCAGCGCAATCCGAGCCGTGGCCGCACTCGAACAAGTCCGCCGAGTCAGGACTCTCCAATATCCTTTTGAACCCTTCGCCCGGCGAGTGTGGGAGCTTAGAGACAACCTGACGGTGTATGACGCTTGGTATGTCGCTCTCGCCGAGTGGTTGCGCACTGATCTCGTTACGGGGGACGAGCGATTGACGAACACCACAGGGCCGCACTGTTGGGTCCGCCGCCCCGGCGCCGTGCGGTAATAGAGCTTGTGCACCTCGCCAATGTTGATGCAGACCAAAAAGCGGGTGGCCAATGACCGGACCGACCCGCAAGCTGTTCAACGTGGGGGACGTGATGGCGTCTGCGCTATCATAGAGCCGTGGCCACCGTCACCCGATTCGCTCCTCGTACGACCGTAGCCGGTGGGCTCCTCACGAGTGCACGGGTACGTGCCGGGCTCAGCCAGCGCGAGCTGGCGACGAGAGCGGGTGTCGCACAGTCGACGGTCGCCCGGATTGAATCGGGCCACGCCGATCCCGCGTTCTCGACCCTCGAACGGCTGCTCGCCGCAGCCGGCCTCGAGATGCGCATCCATCTGGAGCCGGCAGACGACCACGACGCCGTGCTCGACGCAATCGATCGGCTCCGCTCCCCCGAGGAGCGAGAGCGGGTCGCCACCGGCCACCGGCGCAACGTCGAGCGCTTTGCCGAAGGTGGGCGCCGGGCCGGGCTCCACGGCTGAGTTGCCATCTCGTGGCTGACGAAGCACCGGCGCTGAACGCCGAGGCGATCATCGCCGTCCTCAACACCCACGGTGTCGACTACGTAGTAATCGGTGCCTTCGCTGCACAGGCCTCCGGTGCACCGATCCCCCCAACGCTCGACATCGACTTCACGCCGTCGCCGAGCCCGGAGAACGTCCGGCGGATCGCCGACGCGCTGCGCGAGCTCGGCGCACGGCTTCGGGTCGAACGGCACCCCGGACGGCGTGCCGTTCGATCCCGCACCACAGCTCATCGTCCAGATGGCGATGCTGAACCTCACTTGCCGGTACGGCGACTTCGACCTCGCCTTCCATCCCAGCGGCACCGGCGGCTTCGAGGACCTGACGGTGCGCGCGACGACGGT
>JAKBAM010000021.1 GCA_021809105.1 Actinomycetes bacterium | reverse complement strand
CGGCTTGGAGCGGCTGCACCTCCCGCCGCAGCGGGACTGAGCGCTCCGCCTGCCCGCCGGCGCCGATCCGCTACCCGCCGAACCCCAGTTTCGGCAGGGGAGTGCCCGGTCCGTTCGTCGGAGCGGTTCCTCTGACCCCCGGAAGGCGGATAACCTCCCGGGGGCCCGCGTGGGTCCGATGCGTGGCTATCATCGCTTCGACCGTGAAGCTGGTCCCGTGAGGCCGGCACGGACAAGGAGACGCAGTTGGCCGAACGAGAGCGTGCACTGGCGCCTCCCTACGGGGGCGTCTTCACGGCGCGGAGCAGCGTTATGGCGCCCGATGACGTGCAGCGGGCGGTATGGCGCATGGCGCACGAGATCATCGAGCGCAACCACGGCACCGACGGGCTGGTGCTGGTCGGGCTGCAGACCGGAGGCGTGTGGATCGCCGGCCGTCTGAGCGAGACGATCCAGACAGTCGCCGGCGTCGAGGTACCCACCGGCATCCTCGACGTGGCGTTCTACCGTGACGACATCGGACTGCGCCCGGTGCTACCGGAGGCCACGACCGACATACCGTTCGACCTGGGGGGCCAGACCGTCGTGCTGGTCGACGATGTGCTCTTCACCGGGAGGACGGTGCGGGCGGCCCTCAACGCCCTGGCGGACTACGGTCGGGCCCGGGCGGTGCAGCTCGCGGTCATGGTCGACCGGGGCCACAGGGAGCTGCCGATAAGGCCTGATTTCGTGGGCAAGAACCTACCGACGCGCCGCGACGAGATGGTGGATGTCAGCGAGGCCGGCGTGGTCCTCGGTGACATGGTCCCGAAGTGACGGGCCGCAGGATGGGGCGCTCATGAGGAGCGCCACCAGCCTTCGCCAAAGCTCCGCCCCGAACGTCGCTGGCCCGGGACACACCCCACTTCGCCACCTGCTGTCGGTCTCCGATCTCGGCGCCGACGGCATCGAGGAGATCCTCCGCGTCACCGACACCTTCGTGGAGGTGTCGGGGCGCGCCATCCCGAAGGTCCCTGCCCTCCGCGGCAAGACGGTCGTCTCGCTGTTTTTCGAGGACTCGACGCGAACCCGGCTCAGCTTCGAGACTGCCGCCCGGCGACTCTCCGCCGACGTGATGACCTTCTCCGTGTCGGGCTCGTCGGTCGGCAAGGGTGAATCGCTGCGTGACACCGTCGAGACGATCGAGGCGATGGGTATCGACGGAGTAGTCGTGCGCCACGGCGGTTCGGGCGTGCCGTGGCAGGTCGCAGGCTGGCTGCACCAAGCTGCGGTCATCAACGGCGGCGACGGCTCGCACGAGCACCCGACCCAGGCCCTACTCGACTGCTACACGATCACCCGGACGCTGTCGGCCAGAGCCGGCGCTAGGCCGACCGGTCTGGCAGCCGACCCGACTGGTAGGGGGCGATCGCTCGACGGAGTGCGCATCGGCATCGTCGGCGACATCCGCCACAGCCGGGTGGCCCGCTCCGACGTGCTGGCTTTCACCGCACTCGGCGCGCAGGTCGTCTTGGTGGCGCCCCCAACATTGCTGCCACCGAGCCTGGTCGGCTGGCCAGTCCAGGTGTCCCACGACATCGAGGCAGTGCTACCGACCCTCGATGTCGTGTACCTCCTCCGGCTGCAGCAAGAGCGCATGCACGAAGCACTGCTCCCGTCGCTTCGGGAGTACACCGCCACCTACGGGCTGACCCGCGACCGAGCGCGGCTCCTATCCGAGGACGCCCTGATCATGCATCCAGGCCCGGTCAACCGGGGCGTAGAGATCGCCGCCGAGGTAGCCGACCAGGCGTCCTCGGTCATCACCCGCCAAGTGGCCAACGGCGTAGCCGTGCGAATGGCCGTCCTGTACCTGCTCCTGGGCTCCGGAGTCGACCTTGCCGCCTGAAGATATCTTGCCGCCAGAACGCACCGTTCGGCCTGATCACGCCATTACGCGGCGACGGGCTGGGCCCTACGACCAGAGCGGCGCGGCCCACGCCGGAGGGCTGCGCCGGCCGGCGGCCACCAGCCGCCAACACGCCGGGGCTCGCCGCCGGCCGCCGACGGTCCTGATCCACGGAGGCACCCTGGTCGATCCGAGCGGCACTCGTCCCGGGGACGTCTTGATCCAGGACGGTGTAGTGGTCAGCGCCGGCAACCGGGTGGAGTCCACGCCTGCCGGCACCGTCGTCCTCGACGCCGGCGGTTGCCTCGTTGCTCCAGGACTGGTCGACCTCCACACCCACCTCCGCGAACCGGGGAGGGAAGAGACCGAGACCGTCGAGACCGGATCGCGCTCCGCGGCTCTCGGGGGTTACACCGCAGTGGTGGCGATGCCCAACACCGACCCGGCGATCGACAGCGCGGCAACGGTACGCCAGGTGCTCGACCTGGGCCGCGACGCACTCTGCGATGTAGCCGTCGCCGGAGCCATCACCATCGGGCGAGCGGGTACCCGCCTGGCCCCGTTGGCCGAGATGGCCGCCCTCGGCGTCAAGCTGTTCACCGACGACGGCAGCGGTGTCCAAGACGCTCGGCTGATGCGCAGGGCTCTCGAGTACGCCTCATCGCTCGGTGTGACCCTGGCCCAGCACTGCGAGGACTCTTCGCTGGCGGCCGGGGGCCACATGCACGAGGGCGAGTGGTCGAGTCGCCTGGGGATCCCAGGCCAGCCCGCCGAGGCGGAGGAGCTCATGGTCATGCGGGACCTGGCCCTCTGCCGGCTGACCGGCACGCCGGTGCACTTCCTGCACCTGTCGACGGCCGGGTCCATCGCCATGCTTCGCGGGGCCAAGGCCTCGGGCCTCCCGGTAACTGCCGAGGCGACGCCCCACCACCTGAGCCTGACCGACGAGTGCGTCGCCGGCTACGACACGGTGTACAAGGTCAACCCGCCTCTGCGCACCGAGGCCGACGTCGCTGCGGTGCGGGCCGGACTGGCAGACGGGACCATAGACGCCATCGCCACCGATCACGCTCCTCACTCGCAGGAATCCAAGGAAGCCCCGTTCGACCAGGCACCCCCGGGGATGATCGGCTTGGAGACCGCCCTGGCCGTGGCCCTCACCGAATTGGACTTACCCGTCGAACGCGTCGTGGCGTTGCTCTCGTGGCAGCCGGCGGCCATCGCCGGGTTGTCCGAGCACGGCCTGTCGATCACTGCCGGAGCGCCGGCGAACCTCTGCATCATCGACCCCGAAATCGAATGGACGGTGGACCCCTCACGCATGGCCAGCCGCAGCCGCAACAGCCCCTTCGCTGGTCGGACCCTGAGAGGCCGGGTCCGCCACACGGTCCTCGCCGGTGAGCCCGTCGTCGTCAACGGTCAGGCCCAACGGTGAGCGGGTGCGAATCGAAGGCCGCCGTGAGGGACGGTGCGCCCAGACCCGGGCGTCGCGTGAAGGCATTGCTGGTATTCGCCGACGGCACCGCGTTCGAGGGGGAGGCAATGGGCGCCACGGCTGGAGGCGCTGCAAGCGATTCGGGGCCGGCCGGGATCACCACGGGGGAGGTGGTGTTCAACACGGTCCTCTCGGGATACCAGGAGGTCGTCACCGATCCGTCCTACGCCGGCCAGATCCTGACCTTCACCTATCCCCACATCGGCAACTACGGGGTCACGCCCGCCGACGACGAGCACGTCCGTCCCTACTGCCGGGGTGTTGTGGTGAGATCACTCACCGATCGGCCGAGCAACTGGCGGGCCGCTGAGAGCCTCGAGGCCTTCCTGGTTCGCCACGGCATCCCGGGGATCACCGGTGTCGACACCCGACGCCTCACCCGCTACCTGCGCGAGGCGGGAGCCCTGCCCGCCGCCTTCGGGCCGGTTGAGGGTGAGGGCGCCTGCAGCGAGAGCGGCCTCCTGCTAGCCGCACGATCCGAGGGTGGCACCGATGGAGTGGACCTGGTGGCCACGGTGTCCACCACCGAGCCCTACACCGTGGGCGAGGGCCCCTACCGGGTGGTGGCCTACGACTTCGGAATCAAGCGGACGATGCTCGAGCTATTGGGACGGATGGCCACGATCGAAGTGGTGCCGGCGAGCACACCGGCGGCCGCAGTGCTCGACCGCCGGCCGGACGGGGTCTTCCTCTCCAACGGTCCGGGCGACCCCGCCGCTGTGCCCTACGCGGTGGACGCCGTCGCCCGCCTCCTCGGCGAGGTGCCGGTGTTCGGCATATGCCTCGGCCACCAGCTGATGGCGGCAGCGCTCGGGGGCCGCACCTACAAGCTCCCGTTCGGCCACCACGGGGGCAACCATCCCGTGCGCCGGCTGGCCCGCGGCAGCGAGTTGCCAGCGAGCGCGGTCGAGATCACCAGCCAGAACCACAACTACGCCGTAGCGGAAGCCGGCCTGCAGGGAGCCGAGGTCACCCACGTCAACCTCAACGACGGCGTGGTGGAAGGTCTCGCCAGCGCCGAGGTACCGGCGTTCTCGGTGCAGTACCACCCCGAGGCCGGTCCCGGCCCTCATGATGCCCGCTACCTGTTCGAGGAGTTCCGCCTGCTGATGGACACCCGCCGCCCTCCGCTGCAGCGGAGGACCGCCTGATGCCGCGCCGTGACGACCTGCAGACCATCTTGGTCATCGGATCCGGGCCGATCGTGATCGGCCAAGCCTGCGAGTTCGACTATTCGGGAACCCAGGCGTGCCGGGTCCTGGCTGAGGAGGGGTACCGGGTGGTGCTGGCCAACTCCAACCCGGCGACGATCATGACCGACCCCGAGTTCGCCGACCGCACCTACATCGAACCCCTCACCATCGAGGTCCTCACTGCCATCATCGAGCGGGAGCGGCCCGATGCGGTGCTCGCTACCCTCGGCGGCCAAACCGCGCTCAACCTGGCCATCGGGCTGCACGAGAAAGGCGTGCTGGCGCAATACGGGGTGGCCATGATCGGGGCCGACGCAGAGGCAATCGGGACGGCGGAGAACCGGGACCGGTTCAAGGCGGCGATGGGGGAGATCGGACTGGCGGTGCCGGAATCGGGGTTCGCCTACACCCTCGGCGAAGCCATCGAGGTGGGGAAAGGGATCGGGTTCCCGCTCATCGTGCGACCCTCCTACATCCTTGGAGGAGCGGGGACGGGTATCGCCGAGAGTGAGGAGCAGTTCGTCTCGATCGCGGCGGCGGGCCTGGCTGCCAGCCCGGTGTCGGAGATCCTGATCGAGCGCTCCATCGCCGGCTGGAAGGAGTACGAGCTGGAGGTGATGAGAGACCGGCAGGACAACTGCGTCGTGATCTGCTCGATCGAGAACTTCGACCCGATGGGGGTCCACACCGGCGACTCCATCACTGTCGCCCCGGCCCAGACTCTCTCCGACGTCGAGTACCAGGCGATGCGTGATGCTGCGTTCGCGGTGATCCGCCGCATCGGGGTGGAGACCGGTGGATCCAACGTTCAGTTCGCGGTCAACCCCGCCAACGGGGAGATGGTCGTCATCGAAATGAACCCCCGGGTCAGCCGGTCGTCGGCGCTGGCGTCCAAAGCGACCGGCTTCCCGATCGCCAAGATCGCCGCCCGCCTGGCCGTGGGTTATTCCCTCGACGAGATCACCAATGACATCACCGGCGAGACGCCAGCCAGCTTCGAGCCGACGATCGACTACGTCGTCACGAAGATTCCCCGCTGGGCGTTCGAGAAGTTCCCCGGCATCCCCGAGGTGCTCGGCACCCGGATGCAGTCGGTGGGTGAGGCCATGGGCATCGGCCGGACCTTCCCCGAGTCGCTGCAGAAGGCCCTTCGCTCTCTGGAACGGGGCCTCTACGGTCTCAACTGCGATCCGGGGGAGGCCCGCTACGACGAGCTCTCCGACGACGAGCTGGTCCGTCACTCGGCCATCGCCACCCCGGACCGGCCGTTCCACCTCGAGGCGGCCCTGCGGCGGGGGATCGGCGTCGACCGCCTCGCCGCCACCACGGGCGTGGACCCGTGGTTCCTCGACCAGCTGATGCTCATCGTCGAGGCCCGGTTCTGGCTCGCCGGGCTGGACGGCCCGGCAGCCATGGACCGGGCGGACTGGCGGTGGGCCAAGCGCCTCGGGTTCGCCGACGCCCAGATGGCCTACCTTTGGTCGACCCCCGCCTCACCCGTGACCGAGGAGGCGGTGCGCGCCGCCCGCCTGGCCGCCGGGGTGAAGGCCACGATGAAGACCGTGGACACCTGCGCCGCGGAGTTCGCGGCCCGCACCCCCTACCACTACTCCACCTACGAGGACGACGACGAGGTGTTGGCCGGGGATCGCCCCAAGGTCATCATCCTCGGCTCGGGGCCCAACCGGATAGGCCAAGGCGTCGAGTTCGACTACTGCTGCGTGCAAGCCAGCTTCGCCCTCCACGACGCCGGCTTCGAGACCGTGATGGTCAACTGCAACCCCGAAACCGTCTCGACCGACTACGACACCAGCGACCGCCTGTACTTCGAGCCGGTCACCTACGAGAACGTCATCGACGTTATCGACGTCGAGGCGGCCTCGGGTGAACTTCGTGGCGTCATCGTCTCCCTCGGCGGGCAGACCCCGCTCAAGCTGGCGGGACGGCTGCCGCCAGGGCTCGTTCTCGGCACGACGCCCGAGTCCATCGACCTGGCCGAGGACCGGGAGCGCTGGAACGCCCTCTGCAATCGGCTGGGGATCCCACAACCCCCCGGGGGCACCGCCGCCAGCGTCGACGCCGCCCTGGAGGTTGCGCACCAGGTGGGCTACCCGGCGCTGATCAGGCCCAGCTACGTGCTCGGCGGCCGGGCCATGGAGATCGTCTACAGCGACGAAGACCTCCGCGGCGCCATGGCCGAGATGGCCCGGTCCGGCTCGCTCGGGCGTGAAGGAGGATTGTCCGCAGAGCGGCCCGTCCTGATCGACCGCTTCTTGGAGGAGGCAACCGAGGTCGACGTGGACGCAGTGCGCGACGCCACCGGTGAGGTGGTCATCGGCGCGGTGATGGAACACGTCGAGGAGGCCGGCGTGCACTCAGGCGACAGCGCCTGCGTGATCCCGCCACCCACCCTCGCCGACCCTGTGATCGAGCAGATCGAGGAGCACACGCGGGCCATCGCGTCGGCCCTCGAGGTCAAGGGTCCGATCAACGTCCAGTACGCCGTGAAGGACCATGAGGTGTACGTCATCGAGGCCAACCCCCGCGCCAGCCGCACCGTCCCCTTCGTCTCCAAGGCCACCGGGGTGTCCCTGGCTCGGATCGCGGCGCGGGTCATCGCCGGCGCCACGCTCGGCGAGCTGCGCGCCGAGGGCCTGCTGCAACCACCCGTCACGGGAGGCCACGTCAGTGTCAAGGAGGCGGTCCTCCCCTTCGACCGCTTCCCCGACGCCGACACACTCCTGGGTCCCGAGATGCGCTCGACCGGCGAGGTGATGGGCATCGATTCCACCTTCGGCTGGGCCTTCGCCAAATCACAAACCGCCGCCGGCGACGACCTGCCGGCGTCGGGCTCGGTGTTCATGACCCTGGCCGACCGGGACAAGGCGGCGGGGATGGCGGTCGCACGACGGTTCGTGCAACTGGGCTTCTCCCTCGCTGCCACGGCGGGCACCGCCGCGGCGCTGGAGGCGGCCGGCTTACCGGTCGCCACGGTGGTCGCCAAGGTCGGCGAAGCGGGCGGAGAGCGCCCTGGCGTGGACGCCGTGGAGCTGATCCGCACGAAGAAGGTAGACCTGGTCGTCAACACCCCCCGGGGTCGGGGCCCTCGCGCTGACGGTGCCCATATCCGTCGAGCCGCCAACCAGCACCAGGTGGCCTGCCTGACCACCCTGGCCGCGGCTCGAGCCGCGGCCGCGGGGATCGCCGACCGTGCTTCGGGTCCGCTCCGGGTCCGCTCCCTTCAGGAGTACCACGCCGCCGCTCAGCTCCCGCTAGCTCCGCCGTGACGCTCGGCTTTCGGCGCGCCAGCACAGCGGTCGACCTCTCCACCCGCGTCGGGGCAGTCGCCCTGGCCAACCCCGTCCTGACTGCTTCGGGCACCTCCGGCCACGGGGCCGAAATGGCTGCCTACATGGACCTGGCCACCCTCGGGGGGGTGGTGGTCAAGTCGGTGTCGGTCGAAGCGTGGGCGGGCAACCCTGCACCACGCCTGGCCCCACTCGAGTCCGGCATGCTCAACTCCGTCGGCCTCCAGAATCCGGGCATCGCCGCCTGGTTGGCAGAGGACCTGCCGCTTCTGGCCGCCACCGGGGCCGTGGTGGTGGCGAGCATATGGGGCTTCAGCGTGGAGGACTTCCGGCGCGCCGCTGCGGCCATCACCGCGGCCCGCCCGCCAGCGGTGGTGGCCGTCGAGGCGAACATCTCCTGCCCCAACATCGAGGATCGCAGACGGATGTTCGCCCATGATCCCGAGGCGGCCGGGCAGGTCACCGCGGCGGCCGTCGAAGGGCTCGCCGGCAGCGGACTTCCACTCTGGGTCAAGCTGAGCCCCAACGTCACCGACTTGCCCGCCATCGCCGGGACGGTCCTCGAAGCCGGCGCGGCCGCCATCACGCTCATCAACACTGTGATGGGCCTGGCCCTCGATCCCGCCACAGGTCGCCCCCGCCTTGGCGGCGGCGGTGGTGGACTGTCGGGGCCTGCCATCCATCCCGTGGCGGTGCGTGCCGTGTTCGAGTGCCGGGCGGCCTTCCCCGACGCGCCGATCGTCGGTGTCGGTGGCATCAGCCGGGGCGTGGATGCGGCCGAGCTCCTGGCGGCGGGAGCCGACGCCGTCGAGGTCGGCACCGCCTCCTTCGCCCAACCGAACGCTCCCGCCAGAGTCCTCGAGGAGTTGGCCGCATGGTGCCATCGGCACGGGATCCAGAAGATGTCCGACCTGATAGGAAGAGCCCATGGCCGTTGAACCCGCCGCTCCCACCGGGGGCAACACCTCGGTCCGGGACCGCCTCGCCCTCGCTCTCGATGTCGACGATGTCGTCCCCGCCCAGCGCCTGGCGGTCCAGCTCCGACCGTGGTTCGGGACGGTCAAGATCGGTCTGGAGCTGTTCAGCGCCGCTGGACCATCGATCGTGCAGACCATGATCGACGACGGCTACAAGGTCTTCCTCGACCTGAAGCTGGCGGACATACCAACGACGGTCGAGAGGGCGTCGAAGGTCCTAGGGGCGTTGGGTGTGAGCTATCTGACCATGCACGCGTTCGCCGGCACGCCGATGCTGCGCGCCGGCGTCGACGGGCTGGTGGAGGGGGCTGCGCGTGCCGGGCTCGAGCCCCCCATGGCGTTGGCAGTGACCATCCTCACCAGCGATGCTGACGCACCGCCCCATATTCTCGGCAAGCGGGTGGCGGTGGCCGCCGAAGCCCGCTGCGCAGGCTTCGTGTGCGCCGCGGGGGACGTGCGCGAAGCCAAGGCACTGGCGCCCAACCTGTTGGCGGTCGTACCCGGTATCCGCCCCGTGGGCGTACCTTCCGACGACCAGAGCCGGGCTGCGACCCCCGGGCAAGCCTTCGCGGCCGGTGCCGACCTGCTCGTCGTGGGGCGGGCTGTGACGGGCGCCGACGACCGGGAACGAGCAGCCGCCGACCTGACCGCCGAGATGGTGGCAGCCGGCGCGTAGGCGCGATGTGGGCTCTGGCCAGGACATGGCTGAGGCGAGGCGCCCCCGGCGCCTCGCGCTATGGTGCCGGGATGCCGCTGCCTCCCGCACTGTCACCCGACCAAAGGCAGGCCGCCTTGGAGAAGGCTGCCGCGGCGCGCCGGTTGCGCGCAGAGTTGAAGGAGAAGCTCAAGATGGGGTCGATGACCATCAGAGAGCTCCTTCGCCAAGCCGACACTGACGAGACCGTCGGGAAGATGAAGGTCCTGGCCGTTCTCGAGTCCCTCCCCGGCCTGGGCAAGGTCAAGGCCCGCCGCCTCATGGAGGAGATTGGGATCAGCGAGACTCGTCGCCTCCAGGGACTCGGCGAGCAGCAGCGCAAGAAGCTGTTCGACAAGCTGGCCT
Source organism: Actinomycetes bacterium (assembly GCA_021809105.1). GTDB lineage: Bacteria > Actinomycetota > Acidimicrobiia > Acidimicrobiales > Palsa-688 > Acidiferrimicrobium. The sequence goes on along the minus strand of JAKBAM010000021.1, from coordinate 31,616 downwards.
GAGCGCCTCCCGGCGGCGCGTGATCTTCATCGTGTCCGGCCCCGGCGGGGTCGGCAAGGGCACCGTGGTCGCACGCCTGCTCGAGCTCGACGACAGATTGTGGCTGTCGAGGTCGTGGACGACTCGGGACCGCCGCCCGGGCGAGCCTGCCGACGCCTACATCTTCGTGGACCGCCCGGCGTTCCTCCGAAGGGTCGAAGACGATGGTTTCCTGGAATGGACCGAGTTCGGCGGCAACGGGCGGCTCTACGGCACGCCAGTGCCCGAGCCCCCGGCTGGACGCGACATCCTGCTGGAGATCGAGTTGGACGGCGCCGCACAAGTCAAGTCCCACTTTCCCGAAGCGGTGATGGTGCTGATTGTGGCGCCCTCCTCGCGCGAGCAAGAGGCTCGAATGCGAAGCCGGGGCGACGACGAGGAGAGCATCCGCCGGCGCTTATTGGTGGGCGCGGAAGAGGAAGCCCGCGGGCGGGCCATCGCCGACCATGTGGTGGTCAACGACGAGGTGGAGCGGGCGGCAGGGGAGGTCGCCGGTATACTCGCACGACACCGCGCCCGACCGGCTGCCCCCGGATCGTGCTGAGCTCGATGGAGTGACCCCCCACATGGCCGAACGCCGACCCACGATGATGGACCCCCCGGTAGAGAACCTCTTGGAGCGGGTCGACTCCAAGTTCACCCTCGTGACTCTCGCCGCCATGAGGGGACGCCAGATCAACTCGTACTTCAACCAGCTCGGCGAGGGCCTCGGCACCATCGTCCCCCCGCAAGTCACCTCAGTGTCGCGCAAGCCCCTGTCGATCGCCCTGGAGGAGGTCGCGGTGGCGAAGATCACTTATCACCGACCGACAGACGAAGAGCGTGCCGCGGACGTCGCTGAAGGTGAGAAGCACTAGGTCTCTCGGGACCCCTTCCCGACAGATCGCGGCGCGCACGGCATGGACATCCCTGATCGCTGCGAGGCGTTGCGTGGCGCCCGAGTGGTCCTCGGTGTTTCCGGTGGCATCGCCGCCTACAAGGCCGTCGAGGTCTGCCGGAGGTTGATGGACGCCGGCGCCCATGTCTCGCCGGTGTTGACCCGAGGGGCGACCCGATTCATCGCTCCGCTCACTTTCTCGGCGCTGGCGTCGGAGCCTGCCCGCACCACCCTCTACGACGGGCCCGAGCCCATCCCCCACACCCGGCTCGGCCAGGACGCGGATCTGGTCGTGGTGGCACCGGCTACGGCTCGGCTGCTCGGTTCGTATGCGGCGGGGATCTCGTCCGACCTGCTGACCGCGACGCTGATCGCCACCCGGGCGCCGGTCCTCGTATGCCCTGCCATGCACACCGAGATGTGGGAGCACCCCTCGGTCGTCGAAAACCTCGCTGTGCTGCGCCGCCGCGGCGTGCACGTCCTCGATCCGGAAGCCGGCCGCCTCGCCGGCGGGGACGCTGGCAAGGGCCGCCTGGCATCCCCGGCGGCCATCGTCGAGGCAGCCACTGCCATCCTCGGGTCGAAGCTATCCCTACTAGGGGTCCGGGCCCTGGTCACCGCTGGAGGCACTCGCGAGCCGCTGGACCCGGTCCGCTTCATCGGAAACCGGTCCTCGGGCAAGCAGGGCCACGCCATCGCCGACGAGCTGGCCAGGCGCGGCGCTCACGTCGTGCTGATCACGACCACCGACCGGCAGGGCCCCCCCGGCGCCGAGGTGGTCCGGGTCGGTACAGCCTCCGAGATGGAGCGCGCCGTCCTGGCCCACCGAGACTGCAGCGATGTGGTCGTGATGGCTGCCGCGGTGGCGGATTTCCGGCCCAAGGTGGCGGCAGCGACCAAGATCAAGAAGGGTGACGGAGTGCCCGACATCGTGCTCGAGGCCACCCCCGACATCCTCGCCGCCCTCGGCGCCACGCCCGTTGCCGGGCAGCTACTCGTCGGCTTCGCGGCCGAGACGGCCGGTAGTCGCGAGGCGCTCCTCGGTGCAGCCCGCAGCAAGCTGGCGGCCAAGCACGTCGACCTGGTGGTGGCCAACGACGTGGCGGCGCCGGGCGTCGGATTCTCCCACGACACCAACGAGGTGATCATCGTCGGTGCCGACGGCTCGTCGACCGACGTACCACTCACCTCCAAGACGGCCGTCGCCGGAGCAGTGGTGGACGCCATCACTGCACGGCTTTCTCCACCTCCACACACCAGCAAGGAGCTGACGTGAGCACTTTCACCTTCACCTCGGAGTCCGTCACCGAGGGCCATCCGGACAAGATGGCCGACCAGATCTCCGACGCCGTGCTCGATGCCATCCTCGCCGAGGACCCCACGGCTCGGGTCGCCTGCGAGACGCTGCTCACCACCGGGCTGGTCGTGGTGGCGGGTGAGATCACCACCACCGCCTATGTGGAGATACCAAAGCTGGTGCGAGAGGTCGTCACCGACATCGGCTACACCAGCTCGGACATGGGTTTCGACGGGCGCACCTGCGGGGTGACGGTGTCCATCGGCTCGCAGTCACCCGACATTGCCCAAGGTGTCGACACCGCCTTCGAGGTGCGCTCCGGTACCAGCGGGGAGGACATCCTCAACGCCCAGGGCGCCGGCGACCAGGGGATGATGTTCGGCTACGCGTGCGACGAGACCGACGACTTGATGCCGATGCCCATCTGGCTGGCCCACCGCCTGTCGCAGCGGCTCTCGCAAGTGCGCAAGGCCGGCGTGCTCCCGTACCTCCGCCCTGATGGCAAGACCCAGGTCAGCTTCGACTACGAGGACGGGCGCCCGGTCAAGCTCCGGACGGTCCTCGTCTCCACTCAACACGCCCCGAGCGTGGACCTCGAGACGCTGCTCAAGCCCGACCTCCGTGACCACGTGATCGCCCCGATCGTGCCCGGCGAGTTCGCCGACGACCGATATCAGATCCTAGCCAACCCCACCGGCAAGTTCGAGCTCGGCGGTCCCCACGCCGATGCCGGTCTGACCGGCCGCAAGATCATCGTCGACACCTATGGGGGCGCCGCCCGCCACGGCGGAGGTGCGTTCTCCGGCAAGGACCCCTCGAAGGTAGACCGCTCCGCCGCCTACGCCGCCCGCTGGGTCGCCAAGCACATCGTGGCGGCGGGAGCTGCTCGGCGGTGCGAGATCCAGGTGGCGTATGCCATCGGCGTGGCCCAACCAGTGTCGATCATGGTGGAGGCCTTCGGCACATCGACCGTCGACCCGGCACGGCTGGCGACCATGATCAGGGACGTGTTCGACCTGAGGCCGGCAGCTATCATCCGCGACCTCGATCTCCGCCGGCCGATCTATCGCAAGACGGCGGCGTACGGACACTTCGGACGCTCCGAGAAGGAGTTCACCTGGGAGCAGACCACGAAGCTCGACGACGTCCGAAGCGCTCTCGGTCTCTGAGCAGCCGAGCACCGGCCGACTGGTCGCGTCTGCGGTGATCGCAGCGCGGCCCGACGGCCTCGTCGTACGGGTCGCACCCGACGTGGCGGCGATCGACAAGGAGTTCGACTACCTAGTGGCGGACCGGGACGCCTCGCAGGTTTCGGTCGGCACCATGGTGCGCGTCGATCTGCACGGTAGGCGAGTTGGCGGATGGGTGCTGGCCACGGGCGTCACCCCTCCCGACGGGGTGGTTCTGCGGGCCATCTCGCGCGTACGGGGTATCGGACCGTCGCCACGGCTGCTGGAGTTGGCGGAGTGGGCAGCGTGGCGCTGGGGGGGGCGGAGGGCATGGGGCATGGCGACCGCGTCGCCCGAGCTGGCGGTCAGCGCGCTCCCGGCCCCGCGACTGCGGCCGCCGGCGCTCCCACCCGCCGGCGCGGTCCCCCTCGACGTCGAATCGCTTCCGCCGGGGCTGGTGACCCTCGGCCGGCTCGGGCCGGCAACCGACCTGACTTCGGTGGTGGCCGCCGTCGCCCAGCGCGGCCCGACCCTGGTGGTGGTGCCTTCCATCGCGCGCGCGTCGGTTCTCGCCGAGCGCCTGCGACACGCAGGCGCCGACGTCGCGCTGCTGCCCGGCCAGTGGGCACAGGCCCGGGCCGGGGCCGGCGTCGTCATCGGCACTAGGGCGGCTGCCTGGGGGCCGTGCGCCGACCTGGCGGCGATCGTCGTCATCGACGGTCACCACCAGGACCTGGTGCAGCACCAGGCTCCCACATGGTCGGCCACCGCGGTGGCGATCGAGCGCGCCCGGCGGTCGGGCGTTCCGTGCCTGGTCACCAGCCCATGCCCGCCTCTCTGGCTCCTCGACGGCGCCCGCTTGCTGACAGCCGATCGCGCTACCGAACGCCACGGATGGGCGCCCATCGAGGTCATCGACCAGCGCAGCACCGACCCCCGGCTCGGTCTTTGGTCCGAGCGGGTAGTGGCGCTGGCCCGCGGATCCGGTCGGGTGCTGATCGTCCTCAATAGGACTGGCCGGTCCCGGCTGCTCGCCTGCAGCGCCTGCAGCAACCTGGTCCGCTGCGAGCGCTGCGGCGCCGCCGTCGCCGAGCCCGTCGAAGGCACCTTGCACTGCCCCCGGTGCGCCCTCGACCGCCCGGCAGTCTGCGCTTCGTGCAGCTCGACAGCGCTCCGACGCCTGCGCATCGGCGTCTCGAAGGCACGCGAGCAGCTCCAGGCGCTGGTCGGGGTGCCGGTCGGCGAGGTGACCGCGGCGTCCACTTCTGTACCCGATACGCCTGTCGTGATCGGGACCGAGGCTTTGCTACACCGGATCGGGCGGGCGGACACGGTGGTGTTCCTCGAGCTCGACCACCACCTGCTCGCTTCCCGCTACCGCGCCGCTGAGGAGACCTTGTCGATCCTGGCCACCGCCTCGCGCCTGGTGGGCGGTCGGCGGCGGGGCACCGGCCGCGTCGCCGTGCAGACGCGCCTGCCCGAGCACCCGGCGCTGGCCGCGGCAATCGCCGGAGACCCTTCGATCCTGACCGATCACGAGCGACCGATACGAGTGGCGTTGGGCTTGCCGCCGTCGAGTGCCCTGGCAGCCATCAGCGGGCCGGGTGCGCCCACCTACGCGTCGGGGCTCGCGCGCCTTGCCGGAGCTCCAGTCGAGGTACTGGGTCCTGCCCAGGACCGCTGGATCGTACGTGCCGGCTCTCACCGCGTGCTTTGCGATGCGCTGGCGGCGGTCGAGCGGCCCGGCGAACGGCTGCGGGTAGAGGTGGACCCGCTGGGGCTGTAAGGCCGCTAGCTGGCAAGGCCACTAGCTGCCAAGGCCGCTAGCTGGCAAGGCAAATGGAGGACCGGCGGAAACAGGACACCGTTGCGCGTTTTCCGACAGGGTCTCGCCCAAAACGCGCAGCGTTGCGTGCCCCTGGCCCACGGCGCCCCTGAATGCTCATGACACGGGCAGCTTGCCGGGCGAGGAAGGCGCTCCCTGCTCAGGTCCACTCCCGCCGCCTCAGCTCGTAGAGCGCGATAGCGGTGGCCGTAGCGACGTTGAGCGATCCCACCCGGCCCAGCTGAGGCAGGAAGGCCACCGCATCGCACGCGGACAAGGTGGCCTGCGACAAGCCGTGGTCCTCGTGCCCGACAGCCAAGCAGACGTCGGGCCCGGCGGTCACCAAATGCAGTGGAACGGCGTTGTCGGCCAGCTCGAGGCCCACCACGGTGAAACCGTCCTCCCTCGCCGCATCGGCTGCGTCGGGGGTCCGCTCGAAGGTGGTCCAAGACAGGTAGCGCTCGGTACCCATTGAGGTCTTACCCGCCTTGTGGTGGCCGGGGGAGAGCGCACCGGCGCCGAGGTAGACGTGCTCGACCCGGTAGGCGGCGGCGGTGCGGGCAATCGAGCCGACGTTCCAGGGGGAGGCCACCCCGTCCAGGAGGAGGGCGAGGCGCCCGCCGCTACGACGGTTCCACTCCCGATGCAGGCGCTTGAGGTCGGTCGGCTTCAGCTGCCTCACGGCTTCTTCTCCCCGCCGGTAACCCGTAGCAGCCGATAGCCCTGCTTCGAGGCTCGCCGCTCGACACCCCGGCCGCCGGCGGCCAGCCATGCAGCGAGGGAATCTGCACCCAGGTGGCGGTGGACGACCAGCCAGGCTTCGCCTCCTGGGGCCAACCGGGGGAGCCAGCGCTCCAGAACGCCGTGGAGAGCGTCCTTGCCCACCCGGATTGGAGGGTTGGAGACTATGGCGTCGAAGCGTATGTCGTCGGGCAGCCCGTCGGGACCGGCGGCGTGCACGTTGGGCAGCCCCATGGAAGCGGCGTTGGCCACGGTGAGTGCGACCGCTCGCTGGTTGACATCGACCGCCCACACCGTCGAGCCGGGAGAGCGATGCGCCAGAGTGCAGGCAATGGGCCCATACCCGCACCCAAGATCGAGCACGGTACCGTCGGCGAGGGGTGGCAGCGCTCGCAACAGGACGAGGGTCCCTGGGTCGATGCGAGCCGAGGAGAAGACACCCCGGTCGACCGCCAGCTCGGCGGTGAGGTCCGCCAGCGCGAGGGTCACCCGCCCCGGCCGCGACGCAATCCCAGGCTCGGCTTCGAAGTACTGACCGGACGGCATGACCGATCGAGGGTACCGGTACTGTTGACCGGTGCCCCACGACCACCGAACCCCCTGACCCGGGAGCCCCCTCTGCGCCTGGTCTTCCTCGGTACGCCCGATCCTGCCGTGGTGGCACTACGAGCGCTGGTCGCCGCCGGCCATGAAGTGGTGCTGGTGGTCAGCCGCGCCGACACCAGGCGTGGCCGACGGGGCCGGGCGACGCCGAGCCCGGTGAAGGCTGCGGCTTTGGAGCTGGGGCTGCCGGTCTCGGACCGGGCCTCCGATGTCGTGGGCTTCGGGGCGGAGCTGGGTGTGGTCGTGGCCTATGGTCGGATCATCCGGCCCGAGGTCCTGGCCGAGATCCCAATGGTCAATGTGCATTTCTCCCTTCTGCCTCGGTGGCGGGGAGCGGCGCCGGTGGAACGAGCGATCCTGGCGGGGGATGCCGAGACCGGCGTGTGCCTGATGGCTCTGGACGAGGGCCTCGACACTGGGCCGGTGTACCGGCGGGAGGTTGTGCCAATCGGCGCCAACGACACCGCCCTGGATCTGCGCTCGAAGCTCGCCCGGACCGGCGCTTCGATGCTGGTCGACGCCCTGAGCCAGGGCCTCGGCGAGCCGGAGGCCCAAGGCGACGAGGTCACCTACGCCGCCAAGCTGGATCCGGGCGAGCTGGAGTTGGTCTGGGGGATGACCACCGAGGAGTTGCGCAGGGTGGTGAGGGTGGGACGGGCCTGGACCACCTGGCGAGGTCGGCGGCTGCTGGTGCTCGACGCCTCGCCGGAGCCGGGCGACACCAGTGGGGTCGGTCGACCTGGCGACCTGGCGGGTGACGTCGTGACAACCGGCGATGGCGCCCTGCGTCTGGTCACGGTACAACCCGAGGGGCGTCGCCCTGTCGCCGGAGCCGAGTGGGCACGCGGTGCCCGCCCCTCTCCGGGGGAGGCCCTCGGAGCATGACGCCGCCGCAACGTCCTGCGCCGGCTCGACGACCGCCGAGGATGGGGACGGGATCGGCGCGAGGCGGGGCGCGGCCCGTCGCTCTGACAGCTCGCCGCGTGGCTTTGGAGGCACTCCTCGAGATAGAAGGTGGAGGCAGGGCCAACGTCGTGGTACCCAGGCTGCTAGAGCACACCGGCCTCGATGAGCGTGACCGAGGTCTCGTCACTGAGCTGGTGTATGGCACCTGCCGGATGCGTAGAGCATGCGACTGGCTGGTCGATCGCCACCTCCGGGGCCACACCGACCCTGAGGTCCGCGCCGGTCTCCGGCTCGGCGCTTACCAGCTTGCCCATCTCAGAACCCCACCCCACGCCGCAGTCTCGGCCACAGTGGAAGAGGTCCGCGGTCCCGGTCGCGGTGTGGTCAACGCAGTGCTGCGCAAGGTCGCCGGGGACGTCGGAGGAGGCGACCTACGCTGGCCGGATCCGGCCACGGAGCTTTCGTACCCGGACTGGATCGTCGCTCGACTGGCCCGCGACCTGGGCCCGGCGGCCGCCCGGGAAGCGCTCGTGGTAATGAACACCGCCCCATCGGTGACACGGCGGTCCGATGGTTACACGCAGGATCAGGCCAGCCAATGGGTGGCTGCCGCGGTTGGAGCGCAGGCCGGGGAGCTCGTGGTCGACCTCTGCGCAGCGCCGGGCGGCAAGGCGACCGCCATGGCCTACGGGGCGGCCGACCCGATCCCAGCTCAGGGCGGCGCTCAGCAAGGCGGGCCCGCGCTTGTCGTGGCCGCCGACCGGGCCACCGACCGAGCCCGGATAGTGGCTGGCAACGTCGCTGGGCTCGGCCTCGAGAACGTGGTCACGGTGGTGGCTGACGGGACGGCTCCGCCGCTGCGCCCAGCTATCTCCGATCGGGTCCTGGTGGACGCCCCCTGCTCGGGGCTCGGGGTGCTGCGGCGCCGTCCCGACGCCCGCTGGAGGGTTCGCGCCACCGATGTCGACCGTCTGGCCCTCTTGCAGCGCCAACTGCTGGAGGCGGCCGCCGACCTCGTTCGCCCCGGGGGGACGGTCGCGTACAGCGTCTGCACGCTGACCGTCGTCGAGACCGCCGCTATCGACCGGTGGGCCGCGTCCGCCCTCCCGTGGCTGGCGCCTCTTCCGCCACCGGGGCCGCCGTGGACTCCCGCCGGCCGAGGCGCACTCCTCCTGCCACAGGCCGCCGGCACCGACGGCATGTACCTGCTGCTTCTACGGCGGACGGCCTGAGGACCGGTTGATCCGGTGATCTGTTGGCCCGCGGATCGTTACCGCCGTACATTCGTCGGGTGATGACCCGCATCGCCCCCTCCATCCTCTCGGCCGACTTCGCCGCGCTCGGGGAGGACATCAACAGGGTGGCGGCAGAAGCCGACTGGCTGCATGTCGACGTCATGGACGGCCACTTCGTCCCCAACCTGACGGTCGGCCCACCGGTCGTAAGGGCGATTCGGCGGCACACCGACCTCTACCTGGACTGTCACCTGATGATGACCAATCCGGGGGAGTACCTGGAGGCCTTCCGCAGAGCCGGAGCGGACAGTTGCAGCGTGCACGTGGAAATCGGTGGCACCTCCGATCTGATCTACCGGATGCGCGACCTCGGGCTGGCTGTCGGGCTGGCTGTCAATCCCGAAACCCCCATCGACGACTGCATCCGCTGGCTGGAACGCATCGACCTGCTGCTGGTCATGACCGTGCATCCGGGCTTCGGCGGCCAGTCGTTCATAGAGGAGATGGTCCCGAAGATCGCCAGGGCCCGCAAAGCCATTGATAGCGCCGGACACAACGTGACCTTGGAGGTCGACGGCGGCATCGACACCGGCACCGCCGCCAGGGTGGCAGGCGCCGGCGCCGAGATGTTCGTGGCCGGCAGCGCCATCTTCGCCCACGAGGACCCGGCTGCTGCCGCCCGGGAACTGCGAGCCGCAGGCGACGCCGCGCGGGAGGCGGCGTGACCCGGGCGGCGGCTCGCCAGGCCAAGGTTGTCACCGTCTCCGACGGGGTCGTCGCCGGCAGCCGCGAGGACCGCTCAGGCGCTGCCCTGGAAGAGGCCCTGACAACCGCTGGTTTCGTCGTGGTCGGGCGCAGCGTGATAGCCGACGGCATAGCCGCGGTGGCCGGCGAGCTGGCCAGGGCCTGCGCCGGCTTCAGTGGCCTGGTCGTCACGACCGGAGGGACCGGGTTCTCCCCGCGAGACCACACGCCCGAGGGCACTACGGAGGTCCTCGACCGGCCGGCCCCCGGATTGGCGGAGGCCATGCGTCTCGCGTCGCCGCTCGGCCGCCTGTCGCGCGCGGTGGCCGGCATCAGGGGTCAGACGATCATCCTCAACACGCCGGGATCACCCAAAGGGGCCGTCGAATGCCTAACGGCCGTGCTCGACGTGCTCCCGCACGCCCTCGACCTGCTGAGCGGGGCACCTACTCACCACCCGTGACCCGACTAGAGGGCGAACAGCCCGAGGACCAGACCTGGATGGCGGAGGCGCTCGCGGCGGCCACGGGCGTGCGCACGACCACCTCGCCCAATCCTTGGGTCGGCGCGGTCCTCGTCCCCGCCGACGACTCGCCGGTGGTCATAGGAGCCACATCGCCGCCCGGCGGCCCGCATGCGGAGGCGACGATTCTCGAGTTGGCGGGCACGTCGGCCCGGGGCGCCACGGTTTATGTCACGCTCGAGCCCTGCTCTCACCACGGGCGCACCCCACCTTGCGCCGACGCGCTGATCGCGGCCGGTGTCAGCCGGGTGGTGGTCGCCCTCGAGGATCCCGATCACCGGGTGGCCGGAGCCGGCCTCCAGCGACTGCGTGCTGCCGGGATCCTCACGACCCTCGGGGTAGGGGCCGAGGAGGCGGCCGAGCAGTTGGCCGCGTACCTGCACCACCGGCGCCACGGACGCCCCCTGGTCGTGCTCAAGCTGGCCGCTACTCTCGACGGGCGGATAGCGGCGCCCGATCGGACCAGCCAGTGGATCACCGGGCCCGAAGCACGCCTCGACGCCCACCGCCTCCGCTCGGAGAGCGATGCGATCGCAGTCGGTGCGGGCACGGTGCGGTCTGACGACCCTGCGCTCACCGTGCGAGGGGTGAGCGGGCGCGCCCCCTTGAGAGTGGTCCTCGGCACCGTGCCGGTCGGTGCACGCGTCGCCCCGGCCATCGAGCACCGGGGCCCCCTCCCGGGGCTTCTCGACCACCTCGGAGCCAAGGGGGTGTTACAGCTACTCGTCGAAGGTGGCGCTGGCGTGGCTCACCAATTCCATAGAGCTGCGCTCGTGGACCGCTACGTGCTGTACCTCGCTCCGGCTCTCCTCGGAGGCGATGACGGCGTACCGATGTTCGCTGGCCCCGGCGCTGCGACGATGGCCGACATCTGGCGAGGCACGATCACGGGTGTGGAGCGTCTCGGCGCCGACGTGCGCCTGGACCTGCGCCCCGCGTTCCCGTTGGAGGAAAGAACGCGATCCGCCCTACCGTGACGGCTGTGTTCACCGGGATCGTCGAAGAGGTCGGGCAGCTACGGGCCATCGAGCCCGGCCCCAGCGCGTCCCGGATGGTCTTCGGCGCCGAGGTGGTGACCGTGGGCAGTCGTATCGGCGATTCCATCGCCGTAAACGGCTGCTGCCTCACCGTCGTCGACCTGGGTGACAGTTGGTGGGCTGCCGATGCGGTCCCCGAGACGCTCGGGCGCACCAACCTCGGGCGCCTCGGCGAAGGCGACCCGGTCAACTTGGAGCGTCCGGTCCGGTTGGCTGACCGTCTGAGCGGCCACCTGGTGCAAGGTCACGTAGACGGTGTCGGCACTGTGATTCGCCCGGCACCGGATCTGCGGGTCCGAGCCCCTGCGTGGCTCCTGCGATACCTGGTGCCGAAGGGGTCGGTCACGGTGGACGGATGCAGTCTCACGGTGGTCGAGGTCCTCGATGACGGGTTCACTGTGGCCATCATCCCCCACACCAGCGACGTCACCACCTTCGGCCACCGGCAGGTCGGGGACGGGGTCAACCTCGAGGTCGACGTCATCGCCAAGTATGCCGAGCGGCTCCTGTTGTCGGGTGTCGACTCCCCGTACGTCCCGGCTTCCGGCGCGCTAGCGCGGGGGCCCTTTCCGGAGGAAGCGCCATGACGATCACATCGGGCACCGTCGACCAGGCCGTGGCCGCCATCGGCCGAGGCGAGATCGTCGTCGTCGTGGACGACGAGGATCGCGAGAACGAGGGGGACCTGATCATTGCCAGCGAGCATGTGACCTCGGAGCACATGGCGTTCTTCGTGCGCTACACATCGGGGCTCATCTGCGCTGCGATCACCGAGCGGCGCGCTGATGAGTTGGACCTCCCGCTGATGGTCGCCCGCAACACGGAGTCCCAGCGCACAGCGTTCACCGTTACCGTTGACGCCCGGAACGGCGTCACTACCGGGATCTCGGCAGCCGACCGGGCGACCACCGTCAAGGCGCTGGTCGACCCAGCTACCCGTCCTGACGACCTAGCTCGGCCCGGCCACGTGCACGTGCTGCGGGCACGAGACGGTGGGGTGCTGAAGCGGGCCGGCCACACCGAGGCTGCGGTCGACTTGGCCCGCATGGCAGGTCTTACCCCGTCGGGAGTCCTCTCCGAGGTGGTCACCGCTGACGGTTTGGGCATGGCCCGCCGACCGGAGCTCGAGGCATTCGCCCACGAGCACGGCCTGGTGGTGGTCACCATCGCCGACCTGGTCCGTCACCGACGTCGTAGCGAGCAGCTGGTGCGGCGGACCGGAGCGGCTCGCATCCCTACTGACTGGGGCGAGTTCACCTGTGTCTCCTACGCCAGCCTCCTCGACGGCGAGACCCACCTCGCCTTGATCATGGGGGAGCCGGGCGGCCAGTCGGACGTGCTGGTGCGGGTACACAGCGAGTGCCTCACAGGAGACGTGTTCGGGTCGAGGCGCTGCGATTGCGGCGCCCAGCTTCACGCTGCGATGGCTCGAATCGCGGCCGAAGGGGCCGGTGTAATCGTCTACCTCCGAGGCCACGAGGGTCGCGGCATCGGTATCACCAACAAGCTCCACGCCTACAACCTCCAAGACGCCGGCTTCGACACGGTCGATGCCAACTTGGAGCTGGGTCTGCCGATCGACAACCGCGAGTACGGTATCGGCGCCCAGATCCTCGTCGACCTAGGGATCACGACCATGCGCATCCTCACCAACAACCCGGCGAAGCGCGGCGGCCTGGAGGGCTTCGGCCTCGAGATCGTCGAGCAGGTGCCCATCACATCGGCGCCCAACGCCGACAACATTCGCTACCTGACCACCAAGGCCGAGCGCATGGGCCACGACCTGGAGCTGCTCCCCCCCAGCGTGTCACTGCCGGGGGCACCTCCGACCGGTAGCACCGAGTGACCGAGCGGACCGGGGCCCAGGCCAGCCCGATGACCGAGCCAGCCCTCTCCGGGCGTGGCGTGTCCGAACCAGCGGGACATCACACCGTCGTGGGAACCACCTACCAGGGCCGGCTGGTCGCCGACACCTCGTCCAAGTCCTTCGTCGTGGTGTGCAGCCGCTGGAACGATCTCATCACCGATCGGCTCTTGTCGGGCGCCCTCGACACGTTCGCCCGGCACGGCGTGGCGGATGGGTCTATCGATGTCGTGTGGGTCCCGGGCGCCTTCGAGATCCCGCTGGTGGCCAAGTCCCTCGCTGCTTCCGGCCGATATCAAGGCGTCGTGACCCTCGGAGCAGTCATCCGAGGATCCACCGGACATTATGACCTTGTGGCCGGAGGGGTCGCCGCTGGCGTGGCACGGGCCTCGCTCGACACCGGCGTACCGGTGGTGTTCGGTGTTCTGACCACCGAGACCATCGAGCAGGCCATCGAGCGGGCGGGGACGAAGGCGGGCAACAAGGGCGCCGAGGCGGCCGCGACGGCCATCGAGATGGCTGACCTCCTGCGACGGATCGTTCCGGGGGCGGTCTAGGCGTGCTGCGCCTGGTGCTGCCCAAAGGGTCCCTCGAGAGGGCTACCTTCGACCTGTTCGAGGCTGCTGACCTGGCTGTGAGCCGGTCCTCGGAGGTCGACTATCGGGCTTCCATCAACGATCCGCGCGTGGCCGATGTCAGAATCCTGCGGCCCCAAGAGATCCCGCTCTACGTCGCCGAAGGGATGTTCGACCTGGGAATCACGGGGCGTGACTGGATAGCGGAGACTGGTAGCCAGGTGCACACGCTGGGACAGCTCCGATACTCGAAAGCCACCGACAGGCCCATCAAGGTGGTACTTGCCGTCGCGGCCGACTCGCCCGTGAGGGGAGTGGCCGATCTTCGCGACGGCGTCAGGGTCAGCACCGAGTACGTCGGCCTGTCGACTCGCTATTTCGAGCGCCACGGCATCGCAGCCGATGTCAGGCTCTCGTACGGGGCGACCGAGGCCAAGGTCCCCGAGATCGCCGACGCGGTGGTCGAGATAACCGAGACCGGCCGGGCGCTTCGCGCCGCTGGGCTGCGCATCATCGACACGATCCTCGAGTCCTACACCGAACTGGTCGCCCACCCAGCAGCATGGGCCGACGACGAGAAACGCCATGCTATGCAGCAACTCCACAGCCTGCTCGAAGGCACGCTCGTGGCCCGTACCAGGGTCCTGGTCAAGCTGAACGTAGGCCGAGCCGACCTCGACGCCGTCATCGCCGTCGTCCCGGCCATGAAATCGCCGACAGTCTCCAAGCTCTTCGGCGAGGACGGGTATGCGGTAGAAGCGGTGGTGCCCAAGGCCACCATCAACACGCTCATCCCGGCGCTCAAGGACCACGGTGCCACTGACATCATCGAGTTGCCGATCGCCAAGATCGTGCCGTGACGACCCGGACCGGCACGGTCGGGGCGTTCGACGAGCACGTGGGCCTCGGTACCGTCATCGACGAAGAGGGAGCCTCCTACCGTTTCCACTGCACCCAGATCGACGACGGAAGCCGAACCATCCCACCCGGGGCCGCGGTCGAGTTCCACCTAGCGGCAGTTCACGGCGGCTGCTGGGAGGCCGTCGGGATCCGCCGGCCGCGGAAGGTCTGAAGCGCAAAGGAAGACCGCGCGGCCAGCAGGGGGCCGCCACGGATGGTCCGGCCCCGACAGCCTGCTACTCGCCAGGCCCTGCTCCCGGTTGCGAGGCCCCCCGGATCTGCACGAAGGCCATGCGAAGCTGGCCCAATCCGGCCTCCAGCTGAGCCTCCGCCTCGCCCAAGCGACCCTTCAGCCCTTCGACCAGGGCCGCCAATGCATCGATCGACAGTCGCGCTTGGTCCAGGTTGGGGGGCTGCACGGACAGGTGGACTGCGGCCAGTTCGAAGAGCCCATGGGCATGGTTGGCGATGACCGCTTCGGCCGGAGCCTCGACCAGCTGCTGGCGCAGCGCTTCCAGGTGGGCGATCATCTCCGCATCGTCGGAGCCGGCCGGCTCGCCCGTACCGCCGCGTGACGGCGGCCGCGAGCCTTCGCCCGGGGGGCCTGCCGGTGCCTGCGAGGCAGCTTCGGCCGAGGGGGGCTGGGGGGCCCGTCGGATCGGTCGCTCTCCGTCGGGCGTCCAGAGGGTGCTCATTGCGCTACCCTAACCAGTACAACTTCATCGAGAAGCGGGGAGCTTTCGCCCCCACCCGGCCACGAAGCGCTCGCGAGGGCTCACCTCGCGGTGTGTAGTGCGTCGGGTTGATCGGCCGCCAGGGGCGGGCGTTGCTTCTCGACGCCTGTCCCTTTTCGCGTGTGACAACACGTGCCGACCCAAGGAGTGAACTCGCATAGCTGAGCAACACGAGCACCGGATGAACGACCGGATCAGGGCCAGGGAGGTCCGACTCATCGACTCCGACGGGGGTCAGCTGGGTGTCAAGCCCCTGCCCGAGGCCCTGTCGATCGCCCGCCAGCTCGATCTCGATCTGGTCGAGGTCGCTCCCGATGCCAACCCACCGGTGTGCCGGATCATGGACTACAACCGCTTCAAGTACGAGGCGGCGCAGCGGGCCAAAGAATCCCGTCGCAAGACCACCAGCACGAGCATCAAGGAGATGAAGTACCGCCCGAAGATCGGTACCGGTGACTTCGATACCAAGACCCGCCAGGTGGCCCGCTTCCTCGGAGAGGGCCACAAGGTCAAGATAACCATCATGTTCCGGGGCCGGGAGATGAGCCATCCCGAGCTCGGAAAGAAGATCTTGGACCACGTCGCCGAGACGGTCGGTGACGTCGCCAAGGTCGAGGCGGCCCCCAAGTTGGACGGCCGCAACATGATCATGGTCCTGGCCCCCGACCGGCGGCAGGCGACCAAGCCCGTCAAAGGTGATGGCGAGACGGCGCCCGACGGTGACCATGCCGGCACCGGCAACAGCCACGTGACGCCCCCTCCCCCCCTCGCAGCAGCCAGCAGCAACCATCCCTCACCGTCCCCCGGTGCGGGGCCGTCGGCCTGAACCAGCCGGCGGAGTCCAGACAGGAGCAACGACGACGATGCCCAAGATGAAGACCGACCGCGGCGCCGCCAAACGGTTCAAGGTGACCGGGACAGGCCGCCTTCGCCGCCGCCAAGCGTTCCGCAGCCACATCCTGGAGAAGAAGTCCAGCACCCGCACCCGCCGCCTGGGCCGCGAGGTCGAAGTAGCCCCCGGCGACGCCAAGGCCGTCAAGCGGCTGCTCGGTCTCTGACGCACCGACGCACAAGATCGCCCTCATCCCCACGAGAAGAAGGAGCCTGCAATGGCACGGGTCAAGCGCTCGGTCCACAGTCGCAAGCACCGCCGTGCCGTCCTGGAGCAAGCCCAGGGCTACTACGGCAACAAGAGCCGCAGCTACCGGGCGGCCAACGAGCAGGTCATGCACTCGCTGCAGTACGCGTTCCGCGACCGCCGGGCCCGCAAGGGTGACTTCCGGCAGCTGTGGATCCAGCGGATCAATGCGGCGGCACGCCTGCACGACATGAGCTACAGCCGCCTCATTGCCGGTCTGCGCGTTGCCGAGGTAGCGGTCGACCGCAAGGTCCTCGCCGATCTGGCGGTACGCGAGCCGGCGACATTCGCCGCGCTGGTCGAAGTGGCCCGCCAGGCCGCCTCAGCAGACGCGGGCAGCGCCGGGTCGAAGTCGGCTTAGGCCTCGGGAGGCGGTCACCCTGACGGCCCTCACCTACCGTCACCAAAGGGTGCAACGGCTGCGGCGCCTCATGGGGCGCCGCAGTACGCGCCTGGCCGAGGGCTGCTTCGTGGTAGAAGGCACGAAGGTGCTGGCGGAGGCCTTGGACTCACGCGCCCGGGTCGAGTCGATCTACGTGGACCGTGCGGCGGGCCGCGAGGAAGAAGCGGTGGTGGCTCGTGCCGCCGGAGCTGGGTGCCGAGTGTTCGATTTGGCCCCGGGCGTGCTCGAAAGGGTGGCAGGTACCGTGAGCCCCCAGGCGATCCTGGCCGTTGTTGGGGCTGTGGACGTGCCCCTGTCGGCACTGCGCTCGGCCGGCGCCGACCTGGTGGTGGTGTGTGCGGACGTGCGCGACCCGGGCAACGCCGGCACCGTGTTGCGCTCGGCGGAAGCCAGCGGGGCGGCGATGGTGGTCTTTTGCGAGGGATCCGTGGACGTCTACAACCCGAAGACCGTCCGGGCCTCGGCCGGGGCACTCTTCCACGTGCCCGTGGCCTGCGCCGGTGGGCCAGCCGAGGTGCTCCCGGCCCTCGCCGAGCGCGGCCTGCGCCGGCTGGGGACAGTGGCGCGTGGCGGCGCGTCGTACACCGACACGGACCTGCGCGGTCCCATCGCCTTGGTGCTCGGCAACGAGGCGGCTGGTTTGCCCGATTCCGTGGGCGGCCACCTCGACGACCTGATCACCATTCCGATGGCCGGCCGGTCTGAGTCACTCAATGTCGGCATGGCCGCGGCGGTCCTGTGCTTCGAGGCGGCACGCCAACGGCGCCCCACGACGGCCCTGTCCCGTGCGTGACCCCGGCGCACCCGCCAGCGCAACCAGCAGAGGGGGTACGAGCCTCACCACATCGACAACCCTCCCCGCCGGTCCGTCCGAGTGGGCGGGAGCGACACCCGGGAGCACCTACCTCCTGGACAGCCTGCCGGACGCGGCCGTTGTCCTAGATGCCGACCGGCGTATCGTGGCCACCAACTCGGCCCTCTCCCGGCTCACTGGCTGGGCGGCCGACGACCTGCGACGCCGCTCATGCGGCATGGCGCTCGGCGCGCGCGACGAGACAGGGCAGCAGGTGTGGCGCGACGCGTGGCCGCGTGGCGCCCGAATCCGGTCTGTCCGAGGTATACCGCCGCAGGTGGTCACACTGCGACGCCCCGACGGGTCCGACGTCGAGGCGACAGCTTCGGCGCACTACATGCGCGACGGCGGGGGAGCGCTGCTCGGCGCCATGTTGACCCTGCGTCCCCTCCCGCGCCGGCGCGGCGGAGAGCCGAGCGCCATCGAAGTGGTCTCGACGGTCAGCCACGAGCTGCGCTCCCCGCTCACCTCGGTGAAGGGTTACACGAGCCTGCTGCTGAACCGCTGGGATCGCCTCGGCGACGATCAGAAGCGAATGATGCTCGAACAGGTTCACCACGACGCCGACCGGGTGGTACGCCTGATCACCGAGCTGCTCGACATCAGTCGCTTGGAGACCGGGCGCCTGGTCCTCCGCCGCCAGCCGGTCGATATTGCCGCGCTGGCGGCGGTCGTCGTCGCCAAGGTGCACCTCGAGTACCCCGAGATGGACGCGAGCCTGCGCTTCGACGAGGCGACACCGAGAGTGTGGGCCGATCCCGACAAGATCCAGCAGGTGCTCACCAACCTGGTCGAAAACGCTTGCAAGTACGGGTCGCCCCTCGGGCTGGTGGTGCGAGGCGGAGTCGTCGGGCGACGAAGCGACAGCCTCGGCACGCTCCATGTAGTGGTGACTGACCGGGGCCAGGGCATACCGTCGGAGGACCTGCCGAAGGTTTTCACCAAGTTCTTCCGCCGCTCGGAAGGCAAGCCGACCGGCTCAGGGCTCGGACTGTGGATCAGCCGGGGCCTGGTGGAGGCCCACGGCGGCCAGTTGACCGCCGAATCCGGCCCCGGCCAGGGATCGTCGTTCCGCTTCACCCTGCCCCTCGTAGATGTGGAGAAGCTCCAAGAGCCGTGACCAACCCCCAGCCCCCTTCCTCCCACCAGCTCGCCGCTGATGTGGCTGCCGCCGAGGACTCCGCCATCGCAGCCGTCGCTCGCGCCGGCTCGGCCGCCGAGCTCGATCGCATCCAGTCCGAGGTGATCGGAAAGCGCTCGGCGCTCGCTCGGCTCAACACCGCCCTGGGCGCGCTCGACCCCGAGGGCCGCCGGTCGGCCGGTGCGTCCATCAACGCCGCCCGTTCCCGGGTGGGCGGGCAGATCGAGCAGCGTCGCTCGATGCTGGCAGTTACCGAACGCCGAGCCCGGATCGAGGCTGAGCGCCTGGACCTGACTGAGACGATTGCCTTGGCCTCGACCACGGGCGGGGGAGTGCCCCTCCCTGGCGGCCCGGTCACGCGCGGCCGCCTCAACCTGGTCACACAGACCCGCGACGAGCTCGAGGACACTTTCGTCGCGTTGGGCTTCGCCGTGGCGGAGGGCCCGGAGGCCGAGACCGACTGGTACAACTTCGAGGCGCTCAACATGCCGCCGGCGCACCCGGCGCGAGGCATGTGGGACACGCTCTACCTCAAACTCGGCAAACCCGAGACGGTTCTGCTGCGCACCCACACCTCGCCAGTGCAGGTCAGGCTCATGGAGCGACAGAAGCCTCCGATCTATGCCGTCATGCCTGGCCGGTGCTACCGGCGCGACACACCCGATGCTCGGCACCTGCCCGTCTTCCACCAGATCGAAGGGCTGGTGGTCGACCGGGACATAACTTTCGCCGACTTGGCCGGCACGATCGAGGCGTTCACGACCTCTTTCTTCGGTCCCGGCATCCACTCGAGACTGCGCCCTTCCTATTTCCCGTTCACCGAGCCGTCCGGCGAGTTCGAGGTCACCTGCCCGATCTGTGCGGGCGTCGGCTGCAGGACCTGCTCGGGATCTGGCTGGATCGAGCTGGGCGGTTGCGGCATGGTTGACCCCAACGTCTTCGCTGCGGTCGGCATAGATCCCGACGTCCATAGCGGTTTCGCCTTTGGATTCGGCATCGACCGCCTGGCCCAGGTGCGCGCCGGCCTGTCCGACATGCGCACCCTCCTGGACAACGACATCCGCTTCATCACCCAGTTCTAGGAAGACACATGCGAGCACCTCTCTCTTGGTTGCGCGACTACGCGCCGTTCGATGCTGACGCCGAACGCTTGGCGACCGCGTTCTCCGGGCTCGGCCTGGTCGTCGACGGCATCGAGTTGGTAGGCGATGACCTCACCGGCGTCGAGGTGGTCCGCATCCTCGACATCCGTCCCCACCCCGATGCCGACCGCATCCGCCTGGTGGACGTCGACCGTGGCGACGGGCAGCCCCTGCAGATCGCCTGCGGCGCGACCAACATGGCGGTCGGCGACCTGGTGCCGTTGGCCACGCTCGGCACCGTCCTGCCTGGCGGTATGGAGATCGCCAGGAGGAAGATGCGTGGCGAGTGGTCCAACGGGATGCTGTGCGCACCCGGGGAGCTCGGCCTGCCGGAGGTGGACGGCGTCGACGGGCTCCTCGTCCTGGCCCCTGACATCGCGCCTATCGGTACCTCCCTCGCCGAAGCCCTCGACCTGCGCTCCGACGTCGTCTTCGACCTGGACATCACTCCCAACCGTCCCGATGCCCTTTGCATCGCAGGGATAGCGAGGGACCTTGCCGCCGCTCTGCATCTGCCGTTCTCCTACCCGTGGCTGTCGGGTCCCGCCGTGGACGGATCGGTCCCACAGCCGACAGTCAGCGTCGAGGATCCCGATCTCTGCCCCCGTTTCACCGGCACCGTGCTCACCGGCGTCGAGGTCGGCCCGTCGCCGCCTTGGCTGGCGCGGCGCCTCACCCTTGCCGGCATGAGGCCGATCAACAATGTCGTCGATGTCTCCAACTACGTCATGCTCGACTTGGGCCAACCCACCCACGCCTACGACTTCGAACAGCTGTCGGGTGGCGGGATCGTGGTGCGCCGGGCCGCCGAGGGCGAGGCTGTGATCACCCTCGATGGCGTGACGAGAGCCCTTGCCGCCGACGACTGCGTCATCTGCGACGCCAAGTCGGTGCCCGTGGGGATCGCCGGCGTCATGGGGGGCGCCGGCTCGGAGACCTCCGAGACGACCACCACGGTGCTGCTCGAGGCCGCCTATTTCGCCCCGATGGCTATCGCCCGAACCGGCACGCGCCTCAAGCTCAACAGTGAGGCCCGCCACCGTTTCGAGCGAGGGATCGACCCAGAAGTAGCCGGCAGGGCGATCGAGCGCTTCGTCACCCTGCTCCGGGACGCCGGCAGCCCCTCGCTACGTCGCGGGTCTACGGTGGACGAGCGTTGCGAGGACCAGGTCCCGACTCCACCGACTGTGGTGTTGCGCACCGAAAGGGTCAACCGCCTGCTCGGCACCTCCCTCGGCGACGACGTCATAGCCGCGCTTCTCGACTCGATCGGCTTCACCACCCACTCCGTCGGCGACGGAGTCCACTCGGTCGCCATCCCGCCTTGGCGACCCGACAGCTCCCGGGAGGTCGACGTCATCGAGGAGGTCGCCCGCCTCCACGGGTACCACCGGATCCAGCCCACCATGCCCGCTGGGGTGCGCACCGCTGCCGGCCTCACCGGCTACCAGCGGCAACGCCGGCAGGTCCGGGAGATCCTGGCCGGTGCAGGACTGTCGGAGGCATGGACGACGACGTTCCTGGCCCCCGGCGACCTCGAGCGTGCCGGGCTGTCCCCCCACGCGGTCGAGATCGAGAATCCCCTGGACCGCTCCGAGTCGATCCTGCGCACCTCGCTGCTCCCGGGCCTCCTCAAGGCACTCCGATTCAACGTCGATCGGCAAGAACCCGAGGTGCGACTCTTCGAGATCGGCAGGGTCTTCGAGCCTCCGGCCGGCGACGGCGTGGTACCCGAGGAGATCGAGACGCTGGCTGCGATCACCTGCGGTGGGGACGCAGACGGGCGCCTCGCCGCGAGAATATGGGCGGTGCTGGCCGATGCTCTGCGCTTGGAGGGTGTGGCGGTCGTGGCCGAGTCGCTGGCCGGGCTGCACCCCGGCCGCTCAGCACGCATCGTCGGTCCGGACGGCCCGCTCGGGGTCCTCGGGGAGGTGGACCCCGACGTGAGCGCCGCCTACGGCGTGCCCGGCCGGGTGGCGTGGCTGAGCGTCGACCTCCCTCACCTGATCGGGCTGCCTCGCCGGAGCCTGCAGGCTCGCCCCGTCAGCCGCTACCCGGCCAGCGACATCGACCTGGCGTTCGTGGTACCCGACACCAGCCCTGCGGCTGCGGTCTCCGCCACCATCACCACCACCGCCGGCGAATTGCTCGAGTCGCTGCGCCTCTTCGACGCTTACCGCGGCATGGGCGGCGCGCGGCGGAGCCTGGCGTTCCGCCTGCGCTTGCGCAGCCCGGAGCGCACGCTCACTGACACCGAGCTGGCGGCCGTGCGCGAGGCTGTGATCGAGGCGGTCGGTGCCTACCACGGGGGGGAGCTTCGGAGATGAGCAGCGAAGGTCGACATGGGCCTTCGAGACCTCGACCTCTGGTCGCCGGCTGACCCGCCGTTAGCTGGCCACCGGAAGGCTGCCGAGGCGGCGGATGCGAGTGATCCGGTCGGTCCGGTAGCTGGCCACCTTGATGCTCCAGCTGTCGAGCGGTCGGGGCCGGTCGTTGCCGTAGAAGGTGGTGAGCGGGCCCTCCTGGCAGTATGAGTCAGCGCCTTCCACCTGCTCCACGGAGTCGTCGCTCAGCGTCACCTCAAAGGCCATAGGGCGATAGTGCACCGCCGGTCCTGTGGGCAACCAGACCCCTGGGGCTGTGTTTTCTGTGTGCACAACCTCCGAGATCTCCACAGGCACCTGGGGCGCATGAGTATGCACGTGTGTGTATGATGGGTGCGTGAGCTCCACCCGGACTGTCGCAGTGCTCGGTGCTTCCGGCTTTGCCGGGGCCGAGCTGTTGCGCTTGCTGGCTGGCCACCCCGACTTCGAGGTAACGGCGGTCAGCGGCGAGAGTCAGGCCGGGACGCGGGTGGCGGACCTTTACCCCAGCCTGGCTGCAGCATTCCCTGACACCGTGTACGCCCCGGCCGGCGCCGAGGCGGCCGAGGGGGCCGACGTAGTCTTTCTGGCGCTGCCTCACGGAGCTTCCCAGGACCTGGTGCCGGCGCTTGTCGAGGATCACGAGCTAGTGGTCGACCTCGCCGCCGATTTCCGCCTGAAGGATCCCGGGCTCTACCCGACCTGGTACGGGGAGGTCCACCGGCATCCAGAGCTGCTGGCCAGGGCGGCGTTCGGCATACCCGAGCTGTTTCGTTCCGCTCTGGCCGGAGCCCGGTTGGTCGCGGCCGCAGGCTGCTACGTCACCGCGGCTGCCCTGGCCGTCGCGCCGCTGGTACGGGCCGGATCGGCCGAGCCGACCGGCGTCATAGTCGATGCCGCCAGCGGCGTGTCGGGCGCGGGCCGCGCCGCCAAGCCGGGCACCCATTTCAACACCGTGGACGAAGACTTCACTGCCTATGGGTTGCTGACCCACCGCCACACGCCCGAGATCGAGCAGGCCACGGGGGCCCAGGTGCTGTTCACGCCCCATCTGGCGCCGATGAACCGGGGGATCCTGGCTACGTGCTACCTGCGCCCGATCCCTGGAGCGCCAGATGCCCTAGAGGTCCTGGCTGAGACCTACCGGGATCAGCCGTTCGTGGTGGTCTCCGGGCGATCGCCCTCGACCAAGGCCACGTTGGGATCGAACGTCGCCCACCTCACCGCCCGCCACGATCCCCGCACCGGCTGGATCGTGGCGATCTGTGCTCTCGACAACCTGACGAAGGGAGCTGCCGGCCAGGCCATCCAGTGCGCCAATGTGGCCCTTGGCCTGGGCGAGACCGCCGGGCTCCCGATCGCCGGCCTCTATCCGTGACCCCCCACGCAAAAGCAGGCGTGCTCATCGAGGCGCTGCCCTACATCCGTCGCTTCTGGGGAGAGACGATCGTCGTCAAGTACGGCGGCAACGCCATGGCTGCTGATGGTGGCGAAGCCGACCTGGCCAGCTTCGCCGGCGACATCGTCCTCATGCGCAGCGTCGGCATGCGCCCGGTCGTGGTACACGGGGGCGGGCCGCAGATCGGCGAGATGATGCGACGGTTGGGAAAGGCGCCGGAGTTCGTCGACGGGCTGAGGGTCACCGACGCCGAGACGCTGGACATCGCGCGGATGGTGCTGGTCGGCAAGGTCAACCGTGACCTCGTTGCCGCCATCAACGTGCACGCCCCCCTGGCCGTCGGGGTGTCAGGTGAGGATGCCGCGATCCTGACCGCATCAGCGCGGGACCCGGCGCTCGGGTTCGTCGGCGATGTGGCCGCGGTCAACCCGGACCTCCTCGCTCGCCTGATGGCGGAGGATCTCGTGCCGGTGGTCGCGACGATCGGCACCGACGGTGCCGGCCAGGCTTACAACATCAACGCCGACACCGCCGCCGGTGCCATAGCTGCCGCCGTAGGCGCGGCCAAGCTGGTGTACCTGACCGACGTCGACGGAATCCGTACCGACAAGACCGACGCCGCCACCCGGATCTCCGAGATCACTCCCGACGCGCTCGAGGCGTTGCTGGCGGACGGGACGATCGGGGAGGGGATGATCCCCAAGGTCCGCAGCTGCCTGGCAGCCGTGCGAGCCGGGGTTGGCTCCGCACACGTGCTCGACGGTCGGACTGCCCATGCCCTGCTGCTAGAGATATTCACCGACGAAGGAGTCGGCACGATGGTGCACTCATGACCGCTGGCGGGTATCGGGCCCACCTTATGACGACCTACCCGGAGCCCCTCGTCACTTTCGTGCGAGGCGCCGGAGCCCACCTCTACGACGAGGACGGCAAGGAATACCTGGACTTCCTTTCCGGCCTCGCAGTCACATCCCTGGGTCACGCCCACCCTGCGGTGACCGCAGCGATCTGTGAGCAGGCCGGCACGCTGGTACACACTTCCAACTTGTACGGCACCCTTCCGGGGCCCGAGGTCGCGGCCACCATCGACCGGTTGATCGATGCCGGGCCGGGCAAGGTGTTCTTCACCAACAGCGGCGCCGAAGCCAACGAGTGCGCGATCAAGCTGGCTCGCAAGTGGGGTAGGCACGGCAAGTTCGGCGTGATCAGCGCCTACAACAGCTTCCACGGCCGCACCCTGGCAACCCTGCACGCCACCGGCCAACCGGCCAAGCACGAGCCCTTCCAGCCTCTGCCCGAAGGTTTCCGCCACGTCGCTTGGAACGATGTCGAGGACCTCGAGGCGGCCGTCGACCCCTCAGTGGCGGCGATCCTCGTCGAGCCGCTGCAGGGCGAGGGCGGCGTCAACCCGGCCGGCGCCGACTACTTGGCCGCAGTGCGCCGGATCTGCGACGAGCGCGACCTGCTCATGATCGTCGACGAGGTCCAGACCGGGTTGGGCCGCACCGGTCGGTGGTTCGGCTTCCAGCATTTCGGGATCCAGCCGGATGTGGTCACGCTGGCCAAGGCCCTGGGCAACGGAGTGCCGATCGGCGCCTGCTGGGCCCGTTCGGAGGTCGCTTCCTCGTTCGTCCCGGGCGACCACGGGACCACCTACGGAGGCCAACCCCTCGCCGCTTCAGCGGCCCGGGCGGTCCTCGCTGTCATGGAGGCCCAGGAGGTGCCGGCGAGGGCCGAGCGCGCGGGTGCCCGCCTCCGGCAGGCGCTCGCAGCCCTCCCAGGGGTCGCCTCGGTGCGGGGACTGGGTTTGCTGCTCGCTGCCGAGCTCGAGGGCGGGATAGACGCACGTCTCGTCGCCGCCGCCGCCCTCGACGCCGGTCTGGTGGTCAATGCGGTCACGCCGACCGCCATCCGCTTCGCCCCGTCCCTGCTGGTGGAGGGCGCCGAGGTCGACGAAGGCGTCGCCCGCTTCGCCGCCGCCATGGGGAAGGTCTCTTGAGACACGTGCTCGACATCGACGACCTCACCCCCGAGGACCTAACCGCGATCCTCGACTGGGCCGAAGTGATGCCCCCACCCGCGATCATGTCGGGGCGCGGTGCCGCCTTGATCTTCGAGAAGCCCTCCAACCGGACTCGCAATTCCACCGAGATGGCCGTCGTCGGTCTCGGCGGCCACCCGGTCACCATCCGGGCCGAGGAGATCGGCCTGGGTGTACGCGAACCCATCGCCGATGTGACCAAGGTCCTCGCCCAGTACCACGCGGTGTTGGGCGCCAGGGTGTTCGATCACCGGGTCCTCGAGGAGATGGCCGCCCTCGATGCCATCCCCATCGTCAACCTGCTCTCGGATGTGGCCCACCCGTGCCAAGCCCTGGCCGACCTCCTCACCCTACGCCAGCACTGGGGATCGCTCTCCGGGCACACGCTGGCGTGGGTCGGGGACGGCAACAACGTGGCCCGCAGCCTCACCCTGGCGGCGGCGATGGCTGGCATCGGAGTCCGCCTCGCCTGCCCAGCCGGCCACGCCATAGACGAGGTGGCGCTGGACGCGGCCAGGGGATATGGCGCCGTCGAGGTCGCGGCCCGACCCCAAGATGCGGTGGCGGGGGCTGATGTGGTGGTCACCGATACCTGGGTGTCGATGGGTCAGGAGGCCGAGTCGGCGTCACGGGCCGATGCCTTCGCCGGGTACCAGGTCGATGCCGAGCTGATGGCTGGCGCGTCGCCCGGGGCGGTCTTCCTCCACTGCCTACCCGCCCACCGCGGCGAGGAGGTGACCGGCGAGGTCATCGATGGCCCCTCCAGCCTGGTGTGGACCGAGGCGGCCAACCGGATGCACGCGGCACGCGGCCTCCTCCTCTGGATGCTGCGGTGAGCCCGGCCCAGCACAGAACCCCCCATGGTTCCAACGATGGCCGGACGACGGGAAGGCCGCAATGAGGCTGTCCAAGAACCAGCGCCAGCACCGGATCGGCCAATTGCTCGAGACAGAGGCGGTCACCAGCCAGGTCCAGCTCGTGGAGCTGCTGGCCGCTGCCGGCGTCGAGGCCACCCAGGCCACCGTGTCACGCGACCTGGAGGACCTCGGCGCCGTCAAGGTCCGCACCGGAGGTGGCGAGTCGGTCTACGCCGTCCCCGAGCTGCCCAAGGACCGGGTGGCACCCGGTGATCATCTCCGCCGCGTCCTCGGCGAGTGGGTCGTGGAGGTCGCCGGCTCTGCCAACCTGGTGGTCGTGCGCACCCCACCAGGATCGGCCCACGTGGTCGCCTCGGCCCTCGACCGGGCCGGCCTCCCCGGAATCATCGGCACCGTCGCCGGGGATGACACACTTCTGGTGATCGCCGAGACCGGCACCGCCGGCGGCCGCGTAGGGGCCACCCTCCGTGAGCTCGCCGGCCTCTGAGCCCACCCCCCCTTTCCCCAACCAACCTGACAAAAGGAACGAGAGCAATGGCGAAGCGAGTGGTACTGGCCTACAGCGGCGGCCTTGACACATCTGTGGCCGTACGCTGGATGGGCGAGGAGCTCGGGGTCGAGGTGATAGCCCTAGCTGCCGACGTCGGCCAGGGCGGCGACTGGGACGAGATCAAGGAGCGGGCCAAGGCGGCCGGCGCCGTCGAGGCCGTCGTGCTCGACCTGCGCGAGGAGTACGCCAACGAGTACGTGGCGCCTGCGCTCAAGGCCAACGCCAAGTACGAAGGCAAGTACCCGCTCATCTCGTCGCTGTCGCGCCCGGTCATCGTGAAGCACCTGGTCGCCGCCGCGCGGGAGTTCAACGCCGACGCCGTGGCGCACGGCTGCACCGGCAAGGGCAACGACCAGGTCCGCTTCGAGGTGTCGACGATGGCCCTGGCGCCGGACCTCGAGGTCATCGCACCCGTGCGGGGCTGGGGCCTCACCCGCGAGCAGTCCATCGAGTACGCCGAGCGCTGGGACATCCCGATCACGGTGACCAAGTCCAGCCCGTACTCCATCGACCAGAACCTTTGGGGCCGGACCATCGAGTGCGGAATCCTCGAGGACCCATGGGAGGCGCCGCCCGAGGACGTCTACGAGCTGACCACCCCGACTGCCACCGACCCGGTGGAGTTGGTCATCTCCTTCGAGCAGGGTCTTCCCGTGGCCATCGACGGCAAGAAGCAGCCCCTGCACCAGCTCATCGGTGAGGTCGATCGCATCGTCGGCAGCTACGGCTGGGGTCGTATAGACATGGTGGAAAATCGTCGCGTCGGCATCAAGAGCCGCGAGATCTACGAATGCCCAGGCGCCCTGGCCCTGCTGATGGCCCACGCCGACCTCGAGGATCTGACCCTGGAGCGTGATCTGGCCCATGAGAAGGCGCGCCTCGAGCCCCGCTACGCCGACTTGGTCTACGACGGGTTGTGGTTCTCGCCCCTCAAGCAGGCGCTCGACGCCTTCGTGGACAAGAGCCAGGAGTACGTCAGCGGGGACGTCCGGCTGCGCTGCGAACTTCCGGGTCGCTGCATCGTGGCAGGCCGGCGCAGCGACGTCAGCCTGTACGACTACTCGTTGGCCACCTACGAGGCTGCCGACCGATTCCGCCACCAAGACGCCGAGGGCTTCGTGCGCCTGTGGGGCCTCGGGGTGGCCACGTGGGCGGAGCGCCAGGTGGGGACCGGTTCCGGCGG
The DNA here is from genome assembly GCA_021809105.1 of Actinomycetes bacterium. Taxonomy (GTDB): domain Bacteria; phylum Actinomycetota; class Acidimicrobiia; order Acidimicrobiales; family Palsa-688; genus Acidiferrimicrobium. The sequence continues at coordinate 3,456 of JAKBAM010000021.1, read as the reverse complement.
AGCCGGGCAGGGCCTCAGCGGGTCGTGACGCTCTGGGAGGGCCGCTTCGACTCCGGCCCGGCAGCAGAGCTCTGGCGCTTCACGGTCAGCCTTCACTACGACCGACGGCTCGCCACCGATGACCTGGCCGGGTCGCGCGCCCACGTGCGCGGCCTGGCCCGAGGCGGCATCCTCTCCGAGAGCGACGCCGGGATCCTCGTCGCCGCGCTCGACCGCGTCGAGGAAGAGCTGGCGACGGGCGTGTTCATCCCCGGCGCCGGCGACGCCGGGGCCGGGGATGAAGATATTCACACCGCCATCGAAAGGCGGGTGACCGAGATCGCAGGGGATGTCGGCGCTCGCTTGCACACCGGCCGCAGCCGCAACGATCAGATCGCCACCGACCTGCGGTTGTTCGCGAAGCGCTCGCTGCTAGAGATGTCGTCTCGCCTCGTCGATCTCCAGTCGGTGCTGTTGTCCCGGGCCCAGTCCGCCTTTGCCGATGAGGTCTACCTTCCTGGCTACACCCACCTGCAGCGGGCCCAACCGGTCCTTCTGGCCCACCACCTCCTGGCTCATGGGTGGGCGTTGGCCCGGGATGTGGACCGCCTCTTCGACGCTCGACGGCGTCTCGATGTGTCACCGCTCGGAGCGGGCGCGCTGGCTGGGTCGTCGCTGCCGCTGGACCCGGATGGGGTGGCGGCCGAGCTCGGTTTCTCCGCCACCTTCGACAACAGCCTAGACGCCGTCTCGGACCGCGACTTCGTCGCCGAGAGCCTGTTCGTCCTGGCGCTCATCGGCGTCCACTTGTCGCGCATCGGTGAGGAGCTGGTCCTTTGGACCAGTGACGAATGGGGCTTCGCCACCCTCGACGACGCCTACGCCACCGGCAGCTCGATGCTCCCGCAGAAGAAGAACCCCGACATAGCGGAGCTGGCCCGGGGCAAATCGGGACGCCTGGTCGGCAACTTGGCCGGCTTCCTGGCGACCTTGAAGGGGCTGCCGCTCTCCTACAATCGGGACCTGCAGGAGGACAAGGAGCCTCTGTTCGATGCGCTGGACCAGGTCGGCGGTGGGGTCTCCGCCCTGACCGGGCTCCTGGCCACCGTTGCGTGGGACGCCGACCGGATGCGGGCCGCAGCCGACACCCCGGCCGCGGCCGCCGTTGACCTGGCCGAGTGGATGGTCGAGCGAGGCATGCCATTCCGCCAGGCCCACGCCACGGTGGGAGGACTGGTGCGCGACGCACTGCAGCGCCGCGTCCCGCTCGCCGAGTTGGTGGCCGCTCACCCTGCGCTGGGCGACGGCGCCCTGGAGCTGCTGGAACCAGGGGTGGCGGTCACCCGCCGCACCAGCCCCGGCGGCGCCGGCCCGGTACCTGTTGCAGCCCAGCTGCGCCGCTTCGCCCAAGCCCTCGAGGGGCAACGGGTGCGTCTCGCCGGAGCGTAGCGCCATTGCAGACACCCACCGAGGGCCCGGGGTCGCCGATGGATGCCACGGCCGGTCGCCGGGAGGTGACTTGGCCGGGATGTCGCCTCCCTCGCACGTGGTATCGCCGCGACGCCCTCGAGGTTGCGCCGGCCCTGCTGAACAAGGTCCTGATGGGCACCAATGGCCGCGCGGCCCGCATCGTCGAGGTGGAGGCCTACCGCGGGACCGATGATCCCGGTAGTCACGCGTACCGAGGGCGAACCGCGCGTAACGCCACCATGTGGGGGCCTCCCGGGCACCTGTACGTCTACTTCACCTACGGGATGCACTGGTGCGCAAACATCGTCTGCGGAACCGACGGAGACCCACAGGCGGTCCTCCTTCGCGCCGGGGAGCCGTTGGCAGGGACGGCGGTCATGTTCGCTGCGCGCCAGGCTCGCTCGCCGAATGCGAGGAGGCAGGAATTGTGCCGGGGACCCGCCCGCATGTGCCAAGCATTCGGCATCGGGGGAGACCACGACGGCGCGGACGTGGCTATCGGCGAGTCCTCCGCCGCGCCCCCGACCGCCCGCGAGCGCGGGTGCTCCGCCACCGGTGGGGCCTGGATTGTCGACGACCAGACCCCGCCCCCGGCCGCCCCGGCTCGCGGGCCGCGCGTGGGCCTCCGCGCCGGTGCCGACCTGCCCTGGCGGTACTGGGTGCCCGACAGCCCGGACATATCGACTTACCGGCGCGCCAGCCGCCGGCGACCTCCGACCACCGCGTGAGGGCGGTGCCTCCACGGGGCTGCCCGCCCCGGCTCCTGGCGGTGACCAGCACCACGACTGGCGGCGTCCCCACATCCCCGCTAAGGTCTCCCACGCTTCCCAAACAAGCCGGGATGCGCGGTCCAGCAAGAAGTTGCTTGACAGGCGCAAATCCGGTGATACGCTGAGAAGCCGCCCGATAGCACCACGGTGCCTCGGACGAGTCGGAATGGAAGCGACCTACTGGTTGCACCGGACCGGCCGACGCAGAGGGTACCGCCGCTCGTACTGAGCGTGTACACCTGCGGCAGTGCACCTTGAAAACGGAACAGAGGAAGCCAAAAGCTCGTGCGGGCGTGCACGGCGCAGAAGCATCGCGTCGGACATGTCAATACAAAGCAATCAGCACATGACGGACAAACAATCTGTTCTTGTGCCAGTTGGGTGTCAATGCTCGCCAGAGCGACACCCGACTCTTCAAATGATTTTCATGCCCTCTCCTTCGGGAGGTGGCGTGACGATCTCGATGGAGAGTTTGATCCTGGCTCAGGACGAACGCTGGCGGCGTGCTTAACACATGCAAGTCGAACGAGGTCCATCCGGTGCTTGCATCGGAGAAGACCTAGTGGCGAACGGGTGCGTAACACGTGAGCAACCTGCCCCAAAGACCGGGATAACAGCGGGAAACCGCTGCTAATACCGGATACCCCCATCAGATCGCATGGTCCGATGAGGAAAGGCCTGATTCTTTTAGATTCAGACGCTTCGGGAGGGGCTCGCGGCCTATCAGCTTGTTGGTGGGGTAATGGCTCACCAAGGCGACGACGGGTAGCTGGTCTGAGAGGACGATCAGCCACACTGGGACTGAGACACGGCCCAGACTCCTACGGGAGGCAGCAGTGGGGAATCTTGCGCAATGGGCGAAAGCCTGACGCAGCAACGCCGCGTGAGGGATGACGGTCTTCGGGTTGTAAACCTCTTTCAAGCAGGGACGATAATGACGGTACCTGCAGAAGAAGCTCCGGCCAACTACGTGCCAGCAGCCGCGGTAATACGTAGGGAGCAAGCGTTGTCCGGAATCATTGGGCGTAAAGAGCTCGTAGGCGGTTTGGTAAGTCGGATGTGAAACCTCCAGGCTCAACCTGGAGCCGCCATCCGATACTGCCATGACTCGAGTCCGGTAGGGGCCCACGGAACTCCTGGTGTAGCGGTGAAATGCGCAGATATCAGGAAGAACACCAGTGGCGAAGGCGGTGGGCTGGGCCGGTACTGACGCTGAGGAGCGAAAGCGTGGGGAGCG
>JAKBAM010000020.1 GCA_021809105.1 Actinomycetes bacterium | reverse complement strand
GTACCCGCGCCGTAGCGCGAACATGGACGTCAAATCATGATCCCGACCCAACCGACACCGGGCCAGGACCCTGGTCGCGGCGGTCCCGAGGCCGAGCTGGCAGATCCCGAAACCGATCCGCTGGCGCCGGTAGATCCGTCCCGCCGCAAGGGGATCCGGCGCCTGCTCCCAGCGCCGGTGTGGCGGGTGGGCAAGCTCCTGCTGATCGCCTTGATCGTCGATGTCTTCGTGCTGCCCCAGATCGCCGGTGCTCACAAGGCGTGGCGCCAGCTCAGCCAGGTCAACCCGCTCCTGCTCCTCGCCGGAGTCGTGCTGGAGGTGGCTGCGGTGGCCTCTTACGCCCAGCTGACCCGCAGCGTCCTGCCGCACGGCAAGGTCCCGCCGTACTGGACGGTCCTGCGGATCCAGCTGACAACGCTGTCGGTCAGTCACTGCGTGCCCGGTGGCACGGCCGCGGGGTCCGGCCTCGGCTACCGGCTGATGACCAATGCGGGCGTCGACGGGCCCGATGTCGGTTTCGCCCTCGGCACCCAGGCCCTGGGATCCGCCGTGGTCCTCAACGTCATCCTGTGGCTGGCGCTGGTCGTGTCCATCCCGTTCTTCGGCTTCTCGCCCTTGTACCTCACGGCTGCCATCGTCGGCCTCCTGCTGCTCGCGCTCTTTGCCACCCTGGCCTTGATGCTGACGCGAGGGGAGGACTGGGCTACCGGCGTGCTGGTGCGCGCCGCCGAGCGGATCCCGTTCATCGACGCCGAGGCACTGCGGCGCATGTTCGCCCAGGTGGCACGCCGGCTGCAGGACCTGCTGGAGCAGCGGTCCCGCCTCGGGCGGGCGCTGGTGTGGGCTACCACCAACTGGCTGCTCGACGCCGCCTCCTTGTTCGTCTTCGTCGGGGCATTCGGACATTGGGTCAACCCTGATGCACTGCTGGTGTCCTTCGCCCTGGCCAACGTCCTGGCGGCGATACCCTTGACGCCAGGCGGCCTGGGCGTGGTGGAGGCGACCCTTACCTCTACCCTGGTGGGCTTCAACACCCCCCGCGCCATCGCCATCCTCGGGGTGGTGTCCTACCGGCTGATCAACTTCTGGCTGCCGATCCCCGTCGGTGGCCTGGCGTATCTGTCGCTCCACCTCGATCCCGTCACGGGCCGTCGCCGAACCGGTGACGGCCCGCCCGCCACCGGTTGACGCGCTCTCCGGCTGCGGGGGCGGCCCGCCGGCAAGGCGGCTAGCGTCTGGGTCAGCACCCGATGTGGCGGAGGTCCCGATGATCCGTATCCATACTGGTCGCGTCCGGCACTTGGTCGTCGTCGCTGCTGTGGTCCTTGTGGTTCTGTCTGCGGGCGTGGTGCCCGCGGCCCCGACAGCGTCGGCGGCGCTGACCTCGAGCCCGGCCGGATCCTCCACCTCCGCCACGTCAGTGCATGCTTCTGCGGTGCGGCCGGGCTATTACCTGGGCGCTTCCGACGGCGGCGTCTACGCCTTCGGCACGGGCAACCTGGGTCAGCTGAGGCCCACTCCACTCAACAAGCCGGTAGTCAGCATTGCCGCAGCGCCGCAGGGAGGCGGCTACTGGCTGGTGGCCTCCGACGGTGGAATCTTCACCTACGGAGTGGCTGGTTTCTACGGTTCGACGGGGAATGTGGCGCTCAACAAGCCGATCGTCGGGATGGCGGCCACGCCGGATGGCAAGGGCTACTGGCTGGTGGCCTCGGATGGGGGGATCTTCCAGTTCGGTGACGCTGGTTTCTACGGTTCGACGGGGAATGTGGCGCTCAACAAGCCGATCGTCGGGATGGCGGCCACGCCGGATGGCAAGGGCTACTGGCTGGTGGCCTCGGATGGGGGGATCTTCCAGTTCGGTGACGCTGGTTTCTACGGTTCGACGGGGAATGTGGCGCTCAACAAGCCGATCGTCGGGATGGCTGCGTCGCCGACCGGCGGCTACTGGTTGGTGGCCTCCGATGGCGGCCTGTTCGACTTCGGAGGGGCTCCCTACCTGGGCTCGACCGGGTCGGCTCCGGGGCCGGCCCCCGTCGTCGGGATCGCGTCTACCGGATTCGGCGCCGAGTACCCTGCCGGGGCGATCGGCACCGACATTTCCTGGCCCCAGTGCGGCGAGAGCTACCCGGTCGGGGGCAACCCGGTCTCGATCGTGGGAGTCAACGACGGCTCCACGTTCACCACCAACCCCTGCTTCCAGTCGGAGGCGGCCAACGCCGGACTCAATCTAACTGTCTACATCAACGTTAACGCGGTAACCACGGGCGATCCTCGAGCCATGAGCGGCCCGGCGGGATCGTGCGCGGCCTCGGACCTCAACTGCCAGGGTTACAACTGGGGCTTCGACAGCGCCCAGAGCTCTGTGGACTACGCGCACGCCGCCGGCTACACCCCCCAGGTGTGGTGGCTCGACGTGGAAGGGCCGTGTGGCTCGAGCAACGTTCTTTGGATGTGCGGTAGCGCCGGCCAGGCGTCCAACGCCGCGGTGATCCAGGGCGCCATCGACGCCCTGCACGACAACGGCTTGACGGCAGGTATCTACAGCACCTATTACCAGTGGCCACTGATCACTGGCGGATCCCCAGGCGCCGACACCGTCAACTTCCCGGGCCTGCCCATCTGGATCGCCACCGTCCCTTCCAGCGTCGGCGCCTGGCCCGGCTACTGCACCGACCCGGCATACAGCTTCGCTGCGGGGACCCCGTGGCTGATCCAGTGGCTCGGCGGGTCCGGATCGCCCACCGACCCCTACGACGGGGACCTGGCCTGCGCCCTCTGATCGAGGGCACTCATAGGATGCGGTGGGCGTTGTCCGACATGGTTCGCCGTCGAGCCCGCCTCGCTGCGCAGACTTCAGGGTCCACTTGGGTACCGTATGCGTCATCCAAGTGGACCCTTAACTGGTCGGGTCTGGTGGAGTGGTCGCGTGGGTGGAGGAGAGTCTGCGTTGGCTGTGTCGTGTCGTGTGCGGGCGAGAGGACTCGAACCTCCACCCCTCTCGGGACCAGGACCTAAACCTGGCGCGTCTGCCTGTTCCGCCACGCCCGCTTGACGTTCTCACCAGCCTGCAGACTCTACACTGCAGCCCCCAGGGAGCGCCGGTGCGCCTCACGAAGCACAGAGTGCCTGACTACCCGATGTGCCTCTGGGAGCACAAGTACAGGTACAATGCACTTGTGCTTGAACAGGCACACCCGTGGAGGCTTTGATGCAGCAGCAGTGGGTCGTACGTTCATCCGAAGACTTCGGCCGGGGCATAGCGGAGGTGCGCCGCAACCAGCACCTCACCCAACGCGAGCTCGCCGAGCAGGGCGGGCTCTCCCGGCACTGGCTGGCCAAGCTCGAGGCCGGCCATTCCACCCCGGTCCTGGAGCATCTCCTGCGCCTGACACGCCGCCTCGGGATCACCATCACCCTCATCTGGGACGGCGACGATGGCCCGGCGTGAGCCCCTAGGTGTGTGGCTGCACGGCACGAGAGTTGCGGAGCTCGCCACACCCGGGTCGGGGGACGTCACCCTGCGCTACAGCGATGCTGCCCTCGAACGTTGGCCGAACAACACGCCCCTGCTGTCCTGCTCGCTGCCGTTGGGCCCTCGGCGACAGAAGGCAGGCATCTACTTCAAGGGCATGCTCCCTGAAGGCCAGCACCTCCAGGCCCTCGCCGCGCGTGCGAAAGTGACCACAATCGACATCTTCGGCCTGCTCTCCCGCTACGGCCGCGATGTCGCCGGCGCCGCAGTGATCGCCGCAGATGACCCCGGCGAGCGGCCCGGGCACGTCGTGGCCTACACCGCCGACAGCCTCGCCGAGGAGGTCGCGGGCCTTGAGGACCACCCCCTGGCCGTCTACGACGACAGCGAGTTGTCGATCGCCGGCCTGCAGAACAAGCTGCTGCTCGTCGCAGACGGCGCCAGCTGGGGCCGGCCGGTCGGCGGGCGGCCCTCGACCCACATCCTCAAAGTCGAGGACCGCCGCTGTCCCGGCCTGGTCGGCATGGAAGGCGCTTGCCTCCGCCTGGCCCGCGCGGTCGGGCTGACCACCGTGGAGGTGTCCCTCGAAACCTTCGCCGGCCTTCCCTGCATCATCGTCTCCCGGTTCGATCGCAGCGTCGAAGGTGACGGGGCGGTCACACGCGTCCACCAGGAGGACGCCTGCCAGGCCCTCGGCCGTGACCCGGAGGCCAACCAGGGCAAAGGCAAGTACGAGGCCGCCGGCGGTCCGACGCTGGCCGAGATCGCCACGGTCCTCGACCGCTGGGGTGCCGACCCGCTCGCTGAGCTCGGCCGCCTGGTCGCCGCCGTCACCTTCAACGTGGCGATAGGTAACGCCGACGCGCACGGCAAGAACATCAGCCTGCTACACACCGCCCCCGGGACTGTCACGCTGGCCCCGCTCTACGACACGGTCCCCACTGTTATGTGGCCGAAGCTACCCGGCCGAGCTGCCATGACGATCAACTCCAAGACCACGCTGGCTGCGGTCACCCTCGACGACATCGTCGCCGAGGCCTCCCGCTGGAACCTTGCCGCCGCCAGGGCCCGAAGCGCAGCTACCGGTACCGCCGAAGCGCTCCTAGGGGCCCTAGACCCCGTGGGGGTGCCAGACGATCTCGCCGCGACGATCCGTGGCCGCGCCTCGGCGCTACTCGCGTCGTAGCGACGCGACGACCGCCTGGAGCCCATCGGCGATCGAGCTCTCTCTAGCCGACGCCGATTCGCCGGGCCCGCCGCAAGGCGCGTGTGGCGGCGCCGCGCGCCACCCGGCGGAGCCCGCCGGCGCGGTAGAGGTGGCGGGCGATGCGAGCCCGTTCCGCCCACGGCGAGCTCGCGGGGGCGGAGGTCCCGGGGTCTGGGTTGGCAGTGACCGGCTCCGTGGTTTCCCCCACAGATCTGGCCGCGAGGGCAACCGCCCCGGGATCGACCAGGTCGGGGGCCCGGCGAGGATCGTCGCAGAAGGCCAGCAGCGGTCTCAGCGTTCGGGACCAGGTAAAGCCTGGCCGCACCCTCTCGATGTTGGCGCGGCAGGCCCGGGCGAAGTCGCGGTCGTCGAGGACCCGGAGGAGGGCGCCCTCCAAAGCCTCGACGTCGTCGGCCGGTACCGCCACGCCCAGGCCCTCGCTGGCGATGAGCTCGGCGAAGCCGTCGCCGTCGGTCGCCACGATCGGCAGGCCGGCCCAGAGGTAGTCGAGGATACGGGTCCTAAAGGAGTACGCCGTCTCCGCGTGGTCGTGGTGGGTGCTGACCCCGACGTCAGCTTCGCTCAGGTAGCTCTGGCGCTCGTCGTAGTCGACCCATGAGTCGTTGAAGAACACATGCGCGTTGGTCAACCCCAGTTCCTCCGACAGCTCCCGTGCTTCGGCCGCGGTCCTCAGCATCGGGTTTACCCCGGGGTTGGGGTGGCGCACCCCGAGGAAGAAGAGGCGCACGGTGGGGCGCCGGTGGCGCAGCCGGTCGACGGCCCGGATGAGGGTCAGGGGGTCGAACCAGTTGTAGATGCCCCCACCCCACAAGATGACCTCGTCGCCGGCGCCGATCCCGGGGATCACTCCCTTGATAGCGGGTCGTTCGTGGCGGGCGGGCGCGTCGGGGAGGCCGAAAGGCACCACGTCGATGAGCCGCTTCAGCGTCGGGTCGTCGTCGTAGCTGGTCGGGTTGATGCGGCCCAGGGCCGAGAGGTGGCCGATGTAGAGGTCTCTTTGCTTGGTGCTGGCACAGATGAAGAAATCGCCCCGTGTGAACTGTTCGTTGAGGGTGTCGACAGCATTGGCGACGTGGGCCCGCCGGCTGGCCGGATCGTCCCGCTTGGCCAGCTCCAGGGTCTCGAAGTGCAGCGGGTCGTACACGTCTACGACCATGATCTTCGCGGTGCCCCGCAGGGAGGGAGAGCTCTGTAGGGCATAGCCCTGGAGGATCACCAGGTCGCACCACTGCTCGAGCTCGGCGACGCGCGCTTCGTCGGCGGCCTCGACGCCGAAGCGGTCGGAGCGCAGCTCGCAGATCCCGGAGAGCGTGGCCAGGCGGACGTCGTGGCGGTCGGCGAGTGCGGTGGCGATCTGCCACGCCCGGATGGCGGGACCAGCCATCCTCGGGGTGAAGACATCGGCAGTGACGATGAGGATCCGCTGCCGCGGGTGTGTCGGGGGTTGCGGGCTATCCTGTCGGGCGATGGTGGCGAAGCGTAGCGCTGCGGCCCTCCGGCCGGCCTCCGCAGGGTGAAGCTCGCAGGGTGAAGTTCGCACTGTGAAGGTAGCGGTCGTCAGCGCCCACTACCCACCCAACTTCGTGAGCGGCGGCACTCTGGTACCCCAGCGCACCAGCCGGGCCCTGCGCTCCCTCGATGTCGACGTCCACGTCCTGGCCGGGTGGCTGGGCGACGAGCACCCGCCCCTCGACGTCTGGGACGAGGTAGACGAGACCGGGCTGCCTGTCCGCTGGATTGCCACCACTCCTTGGACCGGCTGGTCGGACCGGCGCAACTTCGACAATCCCGAGGTCGATCGCCGTGTGGGGTCGTGGCTCGAGCAGTTAGACCCCGACATCGTCCATTGCCACTCGCTGCAATCCCTCGGCGCCGGCGCCCTGCGCGTCGCCCAGCAGATGGGCATCTCCACCGTCGTGACCCTCCACGACTTCTGGTGGTGGTGCGCCCGGCAGTTCCTCTGCACCCGGGATGGCCGCCCGTGCTCGCCGGTCGTCGCCGCCGGCGCCTGCTCCTGCGAGGTGGACCGCGCCTGGCTCGACGAGCGAGGGCAGTTCCTTGCGCCGGTCCTGGCGGCCTGCGACCGGGTCGTGGCCGTCTCGAGGGTGTCGGCTCGAGTGGCTGTGGCCAACGGCGTCGATCCGGCCCGGCTGGTCGTGATCGAGAACGGGATCGTGCACGAAGCTCCGGTCGCGACCGACGCGCCTGCTCACGCAGCACCCATGTCTGCGCCGCGCCTGGGCGCCGGCGTCCGTCTGGCCTTCGCCGGCGGCCCCAACCCCATGAAGGGCGTGCAGGTGTTGGCCGACGCGGTGCGCCAGCTGGCGGCCACCGGCCCGTGGACCCTCGCGGCGTACGGCTGCGCGGAGGTAGCGGCTCTCTTCGGATCCGATGCGGTGTCCACCCCTCCGCCGTATCGACCGGAGGATGTCGGCTCCGTGCTCGACCGGACCGACGTGCTGGTGCTCCCCTCGGTCATGCGCGAGAGCTACTCGATCCTCGCACGAGAGGCACTCAGCCGCGGGGTTCCGGTCGTGACCTCGGACTCCCTCGGCCCCGAAGAGGTGGTGGTCGACGGTCGCAACGGGCTCGTCGTGCCCTCGGCCGATCCGGCCGCACTGGCGGCCGCGCTCGACCGGGTCATCGACGACCCGGCCCTGTTGGAGCGCCTCACGACTGGGTGTGCCGGCCTCCCGCTGCCCACCCTGGACGACCAGGCGGCCGCGCTCCTCGAGCTCTACGGCGAGATCTGCACCCCGCCCACCCCGCCGGCGGTTTCGTTCCGGTCGGGCGAGCGCCGCTGCATCCGCCGGGCGCTGTTCGTCGTCGGCATCGAGGCCGCACCGCTGCGGTACCGGGCCCGGCTCCCCGCCGAGGGCCTCGAGCTGCTCGGCGTGCATACCGACGTCTGCCACTACCGGGATCCAGCGGTGGCGGCGCTCGGGGAGCGCGCCGACGTGATCATCGTGTACCGGGTGCCGGCCACCGTCCAGGTGCTGGCGTTCATCTCCGCGGCGCGCCGCCGTGGCACCCCGGTGGCCTTTGACGTGGACGACTTGATCTTCGACCCGGAGCTGGGGGCGGAGATACCGGCGCTCAGCCTCCTACCACCTGACGAAGCGGACCGTTGGATGGAGGGCGTCAGGCGGTACCGCTCGACGATGGAGCATTGCGACGCCTTCATCGGCAGCACGGAGATGCTGGTGGCCCACGCCCAGTCGACCGTGGGGCTCCCCGCCTACCGGTGGGACAACGGCGTCGGGGTGCTGCTCGCCAAACTGTCGGACGAGGCGCTCGACCGGCCACGCACTCCGGGCCCCTTGCGCATCGGTTACCTGAGCGGTACCAACACCCACGACCACGACTGGCGCTATCTGGAGCCCTCCGTGGCCCGGCTGCTCGACGAGCACCCCGACCTGGAGGTGTGGCTGGTCGGGATGGTCACCCCGACCGCCCGCCTAGACCCCTACGCCGGCAGGGTGCGCCGCCGCGGGCTGTTGCACTGGACCGAGCTGCCGGCCATCCTGCGTGACCTCGACGTCAACCTGGCTCCGATGGAGCCGGGAAGTCGGTTCAACGAGGCCAAGAGCGCCATAAAATGGCTGGAGGCCGCGCTGACCGCTACGCCGACGGTCGCCAGCCCCACCGGCCCTTTCGCCGAGGTGATCACCCCAGGGGTCAGTGGAGCGCTGGCCGAGGACGGGACGGCCTGGTACCGCAGCCTTTCGAGCCTTCTCGCCGATCCGCAGGCGCGCGTCGCCATGGGCACCGCCGCCCGCCGCGAAGCACTGCTGGGTTGGGCGCCGGCGCTCCAAGGCCGGCGCTATCTCGACATCCTGGAGAGCATCGCGCCGAGACCGAGGCTGGCCGTGCCGAGCGAGTGGGTGACGGCTCACGACGAGCCCGACCAGCCCACTGCCCTCGAGCGTTACGGTCTTCCAACCGACGCCGACGCCGATGTTGCGCTCGATATCGAGCGCCAGCGGGAAGTGAGCGAAGCTCCGGGGTCGCCGGAGGGCATCTGGCGGGTGCGGGCGATCGGTATGGCCCGCACCGTGCGCGACGGCGGCCCCTCGGCGGGGGCTCGGCTCCTCGCCGGGTCCGCCCGCCGGCGGTTGGGTGCCCGGCGCTAAAAGGTCCTAGTGGTAGCCGGCCTGGTTGAGGCCTCGTTGTAACCGGCCTAGTTGTAGCCGCCGGCCCCGACGATGGGCTGGTTGAGGTGGATGTTGCCGGTGGACCCGTAGAACGGGGCGTCACCGAACTGGAAAACCCCGCCGTCGGAGGCGAAGAGCCAGTAGCCGCCGCCCCTGCGCACCGGGGCGATGGCGACGATCGGCTGGTTGAGATGCACGTTGCCGGTCGACCCGTAGAACGAGGCGGTACCGAACTGGAAGATCCCGCCGTCGGCGGCCGCCAGCCAGTAGCCGCCCCCTCCAGGCACCGCCGCCATGCCGATGATCGGCTGGTTGAGATGCACGTTGCCGGTCGACCCGAAGTAGGCGGCGTCACCGAAGTTGAACACGCCGCCGTCCCTGGCCACCAGCCAGTAGCCGCCGCCGTCCGGTGTGGCGGCCATCCCTACGATCGGCTGGTTGAGATGCACGTTGCCGGTCGACCCGAAGTACTGGGCGTCGCCGAAGGAGAACACGCCGCCGTCGGATGCGACCAGCCAGTAGCCCTTGCCGTCGGGGGTTGCTGCCATCCCTACGATCGGCTGGTTGAGGTGGATGTTGCCGGTGGACCCGTAGAACGGGGCGTCACCGAAGTCGAACACGCCGCCGTCCCTGGCTACGAGCCAGTATCCCCCGCCGTCAGGGGTGGCCGCGGTGCCTACGACTGGCTGGTTGAGCACGACGTTGCCGGTGGAGCCGCAGAACTGTGTGTTGCCGAAGTTGAAGACACCACCATCGCTGGCGGCCATCTCGTAGCCGAGCGGACCGCCGCCCGGAGCGGTGCAATGCGGCGGACCAGGGACCCCGGCGTTGCCGGTCAGCTGGGCGTCGTGGTGGAACATCGGCCACGCGCCGGACTCGTTGGCCAGGCTGCCGTTGGATCCGGCTACCTCGAAGTGCTCGACGACAGGGGTGCCGTTATTGGCTCCGTTGTAGCCGGCGACGGTGATGCCGATCGTGCCGTTGGCGTCTTGGGTGATCAGCGGGGAGTTCTGCTCGGCGATGCCGACCGCCAGCGTGGCCACGGTGGCTCCCGTCCGCCCGTCGAGGATGTACACGCCGTTGATCGTGGGAACGACCACGTCCTGGTAACCGGCACCGGTGAAGTCGGCGCTGGTTACGCTGCCGATGATCGCCTGCGGCACGGCCACGTGCCAGATGGTGGCACCGTTTGCGCCGTTGAGCAGGTAGACGCTGCCGCTGCTCGCGCCCTCCGCCACCTGCAGTGAGCCGTTGCCCAAGGCGTCGATCAGCGCCGGGCTGGCCGAGGTGGAACTGTCCAGCTTGACCTGCCACTGAGGGTTGCAGCCGCTGTCGACGGCGATCAGGTCGTTGGTGGTGGAGGCCCCAGCGTAGGCGGTGCCGGTGCCGGTGACGATGCCGACTCGGCCGCCGGAGAGGAAGGTGCCGACCGCGGGGGAGGAGTCGACCTCCTGGTCGGTGTTGTACTGGCAGACCAGCCCCTGGTTGGGGTACTGCTGGCCGGCGTTGCCCGTCGGGCGCAGGATCCTGATGTGGCCGCCGTTGGTGTATTGCTCGCCATCGACCACCGTCGGGTTGTAGGTCGACGCCCCACCCACGACGATGTCGTTGGACCCCGATCCGGTCACGTCGGCGATGGCTGCGGTGGAGAAGTTGCTGTCGGCCTGCAGCCACGGGAAGCCGGGCTCGACGGCGCCACTACCACCGTTGATCTCGTAGAGCTCCTGGCCCATGTCGCCGGCGACGACGTCGTTGGGCTGCTGGAGGGTGCCCACCGCCGGCGAGGACAGCGTGCCCGAGGTGCCACCAGTCGGGAAGGTGGCGCCCTGCACGAACCACTTGCGGGCGCCGTTGGCCGCGAAGGCGTAATAGCCACCGGCTAGGCCCTGACGGTCCTGGGGCGTCCCGGAAGTGACGTAGACCGTGGCGGAAGCGCCCGAACCGCTGACCGAAGGCGCCGAGCCGATGGCGGCGCCGGTCTGGACCGGCCAACCTCCCACCGACGAGCCGTCGCTCAGGTGAAGGGCGTAGACCTTGCCTGTGCCGTCACCGACGACCACGGCGGGGCCGCCGCCGTCGAGGGTCGCCACGATCGGGGACGATTGAGCGATCGGATGGCCAGCGTCGGCGGCGAAAACGTCCTGCCAGAGCGGCCCGGTGACCTGGAGCGCCTGAGCATGCACCGTCGTGGCGTCCGCGGGGGCTGAAGTGGCGGCCAGCGCCGCGCCGCTGCCGGCCGCGATGATCAGAGCGGTCGTCATGCCGGCCGCTGCCCGCCATGCTTGTGCCTTCAAGGGTCCTCCCCGATGCTCGGATATCCGCGGGATCCGGAGGTGTCGCCGCCTCTCGGTAGTGTAGGCCGGGCTATGAGCGGTGTCCACGATGAGAGTACGCATGACCACTCTGCGCGCGTGAGCCGCGGGGATGTCGACGAGTGCGGGAGGGCACTGGCCGCCCTCGAGCAGGCGGGCGGCTGGGACGTTGGTGCCTCGCTGCGCCCTCGCGAGCGCTCTGGCGGAATCGGCTGGGGCTGGGGCGATGCGATCGTCGTGACGGGCGCCGGGTGGTACCTCCGCTACCTCGGGCAGCAGGTCACCGCCCTGGGTGCGGCGAGCGTGGAGGTGGGCCGCGTGCTGGCAGGCCGCGCCGATGGCCTCGCCGCTGGGGCCATCTCTCTCAGCGCCGAGGTGGCGGCCCTGCGAAAGGACATCGAGCGGTTGGAGGGCCGCTGATGGGATCGTCGGAGGGCGCGATCAGCCGCATCGACCAGTTGGTGCCCGGCTTCGCCCCATATGACGCGATCGGCGCCCACGTCCTGGAGCTACGCCGGCTCTTGCGGCGCGAGGGCTTCCAGTCCGACATATTCGGCGAGGTCATCGACTCCCGCCTCTACGCGGAGGCCCGCCCCTACCAAGAGGCGCCCCTTGTCGAGGACGGTCGGATACTCCTCTACCAGATGTCCACTCACAGCGAGATGGCGGGCTGGCTTCGCCGCGCGGCCGGCGGGGGGCAGGAGGTATGGACCGACTACCACAACATCACTCCGGCTCGGTACTTCGCCCGCTGGGAGCCAGATGCCTCTACGAGCATGATGGCGGCCCGCCGGGAGCTCGCCGAGCTGGCGCCGGTCGCCACCCGCTCGATGGCCGACTCCCGTTACAACGAGGAGGAGCTGGTCGCGGCCGGTTACCGCTCGACGGCCACCGCCCCGCTGCTGGTCGACCTCGAGCGATATCACCAAGCGCCCGACCCCACCACATACGACCGTCTCCGGCGCCGGCACGACGGCGGCGGAGCGACCTGGCTGTTCGTGGGGCGAATAGCTCCCAACAAGTGCCAACACGACATCATCGGGGCATTCGCCCTGTACCGGAAACTCTATGATCCCGCCGCCCGCCTGACCCTTGTCGGGGGTGTCACCTCGCCGCGCTACCTCGAAGCGATGCAGGCCCTCGCCAGCGAGTTGGGGGTCGGCGAGGCCGTGGAGCACATCGATAGCCTGGCCCTGCCAGAGCTGCTGGCCCATTTCGCCACCGCCGATGTATTCGTGTGCCTCTCCGAGCACGAAGGTTTCTGCGTGCCAGTGCTGGAGGCCTTCGAGCTAGGGGTGCCCGTGGTGGCCTTTGCCTCCAGCGCTATCCCCGAGACTGTCGGAGATGCCGGGCTCCTGGTCGACACCAAGGACCCCCTCGATGTCGCCGAGGTCGTGGCCGGCCTGCTCCGCGACGACACGCGCCGCCAGAACCTCGTCGATGCCGGCAGGGCTCGCGCTTCGCAGTGGTCGCTGCCGCTGAGCTCGCAGCGCATGATCAGCACCGTGACGGGCTGGCTCGACGGCCGATACCACCTCCCGGCGCCGTGAGCGGACCCGACGGGCGCCGGTCCCCCCGGGTGCTGGTGGTGGCCACCGACCCGTTGACCGACCGGATGCCGGGCCCGGCGATACGGGCCTGGCACCTGGCCGAGGTGCTCGCCCGGCACCACGATGTCGTGCTGGCGGGGACCGCCGGCGTGACTCGCCGGCACCCCGCGATGGAGGTAGTGGCGGCCGACCCCGCGTCCCGTCCTGGGCTTCTATCGAGCGCGGCTGTCGTCGTAGCTCCCGCCGGGGTCCTCCACGAGTGGCCCGAGGTGGCGGCGTGCCCCGCTCCTGTAGTCGTCGACCTCTACGACCCCTATCACCTGGAGAACCTCGAGTCGCCCGCCGGCCACGGGCCCGAAGCCACCCAGGAGGCCAGGGACCGCCGGGTGGCGGGCATGAGCCGGGCCATCGATCTCCACCTCCGGCGCGGCGACTTCTTCCTCTGCGCCTCCGAGCGCCAACGGGACTTCTGGCTCGGGTCGTTGGCATCGGCCGGGCGGGTCAACCCGTACACCTACGACGCGGCTCCCGGCATGGAGGACCTCATCGCCGTCGTGCCCTTCGGGTTGCCGCCCTCCCCGCCGCAGCGCCACGGGCCGGGATTGCGCAGCCGCCTGCCCGGCATCGGGCCCGAGGACCCGGTCGTGCTGTGGGCCGGCGGCGTGTACAACTGGTTCGATCCGCTGTCCCTGCTCCAGGCCGTGGACCGGCTGCGCCAGCGGCTCCCGGATCTCCGGCTGGTGTTCCTCGGCATGGGCCACCCCAACCCCGCCATCCCGGCCATGCGCGTGGCCGCGGAGGCCCGCCAGCTGTCCGACGAGCTCGGGCTCACCGGGCAGCACGTGCACTTCAACGAGGGGTGGGTCCCCTATGAGCAGCGGTCGGACTTCCTCCTCGATGCCGATGTGGGCGTCAGCACCCACCTCGACCACATCGAGGCCCGGTATTCGTTCCGGACCAGGATCCTCGACTACCTGTGGGCCGGCCTGCCCATGGTCCTCACCGAAGGCGACGTACTAGCCGATCTGATGGCGGCCGAGGGCCTCGGGACCAAGGTCGCCCCCGGCGACGTGGGAGCCATCGAAGCGGCGCTTTCATCAACCCTGGTGGCGTCGCGGCCGAGCCGCGACCGGTTCGCGGAGGTAGCAGCCCGCTACAGCTGGGACCGGGTGGCCGCACCATTGGTCGCCTTCTGCGCCGATCCGCACCTAGCGCCCGACCGCCTCGCCACGCAGGCTGGCGGTCCACCGCCGCCGCACGGCCCCACCGAGCTACCCGCGCCCGGCTCAGCGGGGCCGGGCGCGGTCTTCCCGGAGCCCTCCCCGTGGCTCCACGATGCCGCTCTGCTGGCCGGGCGATTGGGGCAGGGGCTGCGCCGGCGCCTCACCCGCTGAACGCCCGCCGGGCTATCCGCGAGTCCCTGTGGGCCAGGAGCTCCCTGTGACCCAGGAGTCAGGGACGGAGGGGCGCCTCGAGGGGCCAGTACGGGTCCTCGCGGTCGTAGAGCCGTCCCCACCGGCTCAGGATCAGGTGGATCTCAGACGCTCCGACCCCCCCGACGCGCGACCTGGACTCGAAGTGGCGGAGGTGGGCATAGGGCGTCCAGAGGATCCGCCGCCCCGACCCACGCACCTTGAAGCACAGGTCGACGTCGTTGTAGTTGACGGCGAACTGCTCCGACATGCCTCCAACCTCGTGGAACACCGCAGCGGGCATCATGCAACACGCGCCGGTGACCCCCGAGGCTTCCCTTTGCACCCCGTACCCGAACATCGGTCCCGCTTCGCCGGCGTCCTCGCCGTGGCCGATGTTGCCGGGCGTCATCCACCGGAACATCAGGCCGGCGTGCTGGATGCTGCCGTCCTCGAAGCTGAGCAAGGGACCGACCATCCCGACGTCGGGCTGCTGTGACAGGGCCAGCATCGTCTCGACCCAGTCGGGGGTCACCACCTCCATGTCGTCGTTGAGCAACACCAGATGCTCGCCACTGGCCGCCAGGGCGCCGCGATTGATCTTCCGGGCGAAGTTGAACGGCTCGTCGAAGGGCACCAGCGTGAGCCGATCACCTGCGACGTCGCGCAGCTCCTCGATGGCCGAGGCCGGGGTGGATGTGTCCGCCACCACCACCGCCTCCCAGCGGGCCCAACTGGTGCGCTCCGCCAGGCCGCGCATCAGCTCGGTCACGAACACACGACGCCTGCCCCCCACCTCCCCGACACTCCCCCTCGTCGGGATGACGAAGCTGACCAGCGGGTGGCCGACCACCTTGCGGCCGGTGCGGTAAACGCCAGTCGGGTGGACCTGCTCGACGTGGCCGGCGATGGAGCGGCGTACCAGGTGGTCCTCGAGGGCCCGGCGGGCGGCGGCGAACACCTCGGGTCGACCAACCTGGCCCACCGACTGTGCGACCAGCCGCCAGTGGTAGAGGACCTCGGGGATGTGGACTATGCGCCGGGCTGCTTCACTGACCCGCAGAGCCAGGTCGTAGTCCTGCGACCCGTCGAAGCCCGGACGGAACCCGCCGACTTTGACCACCAGCGACCGGCGCATGACGGCCAGATGGCTGGTGTACATCTGGGAGCGGAGCCTCTCCGGTGACCAGTCCGGCTTGCGCAGCGGGACGTCGGCATCGGGGGTGCGACGGTCCTCGTCGGTGTACACGAAGTCCACCAGAGGATCGGCCACGACTTCCGCGCAGCGGGCCAGGGCGGCGGGCACCAACTCGTCGTCATGGTCGACCAATGCCACCCACTCGCCCGATGCCAGCCCGAGCGCCCGGGCCGAGGCTGCCACGATCCCTGCGTTGGCCGGGAGGTGATCGACCACGATCCGGGGATCGCCGGAGGCTAGCTCGGCCAGGACATCGCGAACGTGTCGGGCCGCTGAGCCGT
This sequence comes from Actinomycetes bacterium, assembly GCA_021809105.1. Classification (GTDB taxonomy): domain Bacteria; phylum Actinomycetota; class Acidimicrobiia; order Acidimicrobiales; family Palsa-688; genus Acidiferrimicrobium. Next base: position 26,501 of record JAKBAM010000020.1, on the reverse strand, counting down.
CGTCGACCAAGACCAGTTGCCAGTCGCCGAAGGTCTGGGCCCGTACCGACGCCACCAGCTCGCGGATATAGATCTCGGGAGTGTCGAACAGCGGCACCAGGATGGAGAAAAGGGGCGGGCGCGCCCGAGCGTCGGCGGCCCCGGCCTCAGCCGGCGCGGCGCCGGTCACGCCCGGTGGCGCCGGCTGGGCACCGGGAGGGCGCGGCCTGCCCGGCGGAGCGGGCTCACCAGTCGTTGGCCCACCCGCCACGAGACCGACGAGCGCATCGCGTCGACGAGTGAGGCGGACGCCGCCAGTCGCGCCGTCAGGTCCTGCTGGGCCACGACAGCCTCCTGGCGATCGAGCAGGGCCATGTCCCGGCGGTAGTTGGCTTCTGCCAGAGTCGCCTCCAGGCCGATGACGCGGTCGATCAACGACAGCAGGCGCGCCGCGTCCGGCTCTTCGTTCCGAGGACGGGAGCCCATCGGCAGGAGGAGGCGCTCGTAGCGGCGGGTCAAATCCGGGACCTCGAGCGCCGTCCGCTCGAGCAGGACCCCCCAGGACGGGAGCCATCCCAGATCGGCGTCGGGGGACCGGTATAGGCCCCGCCCCGCCAGGAGGGCGATCCACTCCGGGAGCGTCTCGGGCGGGTGGGCCCGGACCCGGCCCGATTCGAGCGGCGGGGCGCAAAGGAGCACCATCGCCGCCGTCGCCGCGTGCTCCACTACCCGGTCCCGCTCCACGGTACCGATCACTCCAAGATCGGCATCGATCACGACCAGCGCGCCGGGGTCGGCAGCAGCCTGCTCTGCCGGGTCGTCTGACGTGATGTCATGGAGGGCAGCGTCGTCGAGGATCAGTACCGGGCGTCCGCCGGCCAGGGCCGCCAGGGGGGCGTTCCACGCGGGGGGTAGCGCTGCCGGCTCGGAGTGCACGGGCGGCAACCCTAGTGAGACTTCCAGGTCCATCGAGTCCCCGCCTCCTCCTCCTTCCGATCCCCCTGTCCTAGTGTCGGGGCCGTGAACGCCAGGCAGGCCCGTGAGCGCCTACTCCTCGCACCGATCAGTCGCATCGTGGACGAGCGAGTGGCGGCCGCCGAGCAGGTGACCAGGGACGAGGTGGCCGCGCTGCGGCGCATCATCGGAGATCACGGCGACGCGGCAGACGACGTGGCCGAAGTATTCGGGCGCACCTTGACACGGCTGTCGGCGGAGGTGACCGCGCTAACCGAGGAGCTGTCACGGATGCGGGCACTCCTGGATGCGCCCCGTTGAGGCAGCTCCTGGATGCGCGCTTCCCGGCGGTGAGCTGACGAGCCGGATCGGCGGGGAAGTCAGCGGTCCCCGGCCGGTGGCCACCATCATCGTGCTGTCCTACCGGCCGGGGGCGTGGCTGGTGCCCTGCTTGGAGTCGGCGCTCGGCCAGGACGCCGACGTGCTCTGCATCGACAACGGCAGCGACGACCGCCTGGCGTCCGCGCTGGCCGGGCCCACCGGCGCGCGGGTGCTGCGTTCCGAGCGCAACCTCGGCTTCAGCGGGGGCGTCAACCTGGGTTTGCGCCACGCCCGGGGCCGGTTGGTCGCGCTGCTCAACGACGACGCCGTCGCCGGCCCTGGCTGGATCGAGGCCGCCTCGAGCGCCCTGGAGGACCCGTCGGTAGCTGCGGTCGCGCCCAAGGTCCTCATGTCAGGGTGGTACCGCCAGGTGCGCCTCGGGGGCGCCGCCACCGAGGCCCCGGGCGACCCCCGACGCCTCGGAACGCAGGTGCGTACGGCAACTGTCGGCGGCCACGACGTGCTCGAGCGCCTCGCCGGCGGCGGAATCCATCGCCTCGAGAGCGACGACAGCGGCCGCTGGCGCTGGAGCGTGCCGGGCGCCTCGTTCTACGTGCCGGTCGGGGGGCCCGGGGCCGACGAGGAGCTGGAGGTCAACGGTCGCCTCATCGCCGGCGGGACGGCCAGCCGCCTGATCAACAAGGCCGGCTCCTACCTGCGGCCCGACGGCATCCTCGGCGACTTCGGGTCGGAGACACCTGACGACGGGCGCTTCGACCATCCCCGCGAATGCTTCTTCGCCAGCGGTACGGCGATGGTCGCCCGGGCCGAGACCTTCGCGGCCGTGGGACCGCTCGCCGACCAGTTCTTCGCCTACTACGAGGACGGCGACTGGAGCTGGCGCGCCCGCCTCCTCGGCCGGCGGGTGCTCTACGACCCCTCCGCAACCGTGGAGCACCGCGTGTCGGCGACTAGTGGCGGCGCGACCTCACCCCGGGTGCGCTACCTGGCGGAACGCAACCGGAGCCTCTGCCTGCTGCGCAACGCCCCGGCTGCCGTGGCCGCAGCCGAGCTGCGCCGCCGGATGGGGGGCGGCCCGCTAGACGGCGTCCGGCGCGGGGTGCTGCGGTCCGCTCCATGGGCGCTCCGCTCCCGTTGGGCAATGGCACCGCAGCGCCAGGTCGCTCCGGCGGCGGTGTGGGACCGCTGGGCCGGGGCCGACAACACCTGGGAGGGCAGTCCAGCGGAGTGACCCGTCAGCCTCGGGGCGGCCCAGCGGAGTGACCCGTCAGCCTCGGGGATCGCCCGCCCGCAGCCGGCGGGCTGCCCGCTGCAGGCCCCGCCGGATCTCTGCTTCGGCTATCTCCGCGCGCGCTCCCATGCTCGTCGCACGGCTCCCCAACACCCGTCGGGCCACGATGCGGATGGCTCGGCGCACCCGGTCCTGCCAGAGCATCTCGTCGGGCCCGAGAGGCGAGACGGGCTGGCCGAGGTGGGCCAAGCGATCGGCGCCGACCCGGTTTTGCACCTCCGGGGCGATTTGGTCGTGGACCTCCTGGGCAGCGCGCCGTAGCGGGTCGAGCACTGCCTTGCTCGCCCCCAGGTCTCCGGTTACCGCCAGCGTCACGTGCTCGAACTCTGCGAACGCCCTAGCCAAGGCGCGGACAGTGAGCGCATGCTGCACCTGGCGGAGCAGTCGGGGACCACCGAGGGAAAGCGGTACCTGCGGCTCGGCGCAGAACACCAACCTGGCGGCGCCCACCTCCCGCCGGAGGTCCCTGAGCCGGTGCCCGCTGAGCGGCCCGCTGATGCGCAGCGCCATGTGGGCGGCGCTCGGGCGAGGCGATACCACCGTCACGACCTCTCCGGCCTCCCACGCAGCGGTGACCTCCGATTGGGTCACCCTGGCGGCCAGGCCGGGCACGGGGGGGTAGCTCCCGTACACCAACGTCGTCGTGCCAGGGACCTGCGGGCCAAGAAGCTCGCCGGCCCCAGGCCCGAGAGGCTCCTGGCCCTCAGATCCAGCCACGGAGATCCGCTTCCATCCGGTCGAGGACCACCGGCCACGTGCAGTTGTCCAGGACGTACCTCCGGCCCGCCTCGGCCATGTCGGCAGCCGCCGTGGGTTCGTCAAGAGCCCACCTGAGTGCCTCGCCCAGCTCGTGACCGTTGGCGAAGGTCCTCCCGCCACCGGAACGCTCGCAGTGCCAGGCCACCACCTCGCTACCGGCCACGCACAGCACCGGAGTCCCAGCCAGCCACGACTCCATCACCGTCCGGGAGAAGCTCTCCATGCGACTGGGCTGGGCGTAGGCGGTGGCCGCCGCGAACGCGCTGTCGCGCTCCTCGTCGGGAAGGAAGCCCAGGTCGATGACCCGGCCGGCGATCTCGGGGGGCGGGTCGACGGCGCCGACGCCGAAAGTCACCAGATCCATGTCCAAAGCTTGCTCCCGGACCGCCAGCGCAAACATGTCGACCAGGTCATTCCAACCCTTGTCGACCTCCCGGCGGCCGGCGTAGAGGAGGAAGGGGCGCACCAACCCGTGGCGGGCGATAAAACCCTCGGGGTCGTAGCCATCCGGTACCTCCACCCCCGAACCAGTGATCGTGTGGCGGGATGCGACCGGCCCGAGGCGGTGGGCCAGGAGGTGCTCGGGCTCGGACAGGAACCACACCGACGCCGGGTCGGCGAGCACCGGGCGCACGACGTCGAGGCGGGCATAGACCTCGTCATGCAGGCAGGGCACTACGACGGCCTTCTCGGCCACTGCGGGCATGCACACCGTCGTGGTCCAGAACATGTAGGGCGAGAAGATCACCGCGTCGTAGCGGTCGGTGTGGCGTAACAGGTGGTGGTATAGGCCGGGCACCTGGAAGCGCCAGCTCATCCAGGTGATCTGAGCGTCGAGGCTGGGCACGATGCCGTCTTGCATCTCCAACTGGGCCCGCATACCCGCCCGCCCGCCGTGGTGGACCATGCGGAAGCGCTGTACCGGAAGGCCGCGTATCTCCTCCCGCCCTTCCGGCAGGTCGTTCCCCCAGCGGTAGTGGTCCAGCGCGGTCGTGGTCAGGACCTCCACGTCCCATCCCCGGGCCGCCAGCCCGTATGCCGTCTCCCTCGACACCGCCTCCGAACCGCCCACGACCGTGTCGCCGAACCGAGGGGGCACGATCGCAAGCCGGCCAACCACGGGGTCGGACCCTACAGGACGCCGGCAGCGACCCGGAGCGCCCGAGGTCGGTCGGCTATCGTCCCGGTCCAAGCGATGAACGATGCCGGCATTGCACAGGTGGGTTCGAGACGCCCGGAGGCGGGCGCCGACCCGGTCGAGCGGGTCAGCCGCCGCAGGACGTGGATCACAGCAGTGATGCTGCTCTTCGCCGTCTTCGCCGTCGACGAGGCGTCGCCACTCGGGATGACCGCGGACTCGATGCGGGCGGTTGCGGTCGCCGTCTCCATGGTCCACTTCCACAGCATCGGCCTCGACTACTTCCGCTCGATCTTTCCCCGAACCCACTACTACGGGCTGACCCCGGTCGGTCACCACGTCTACCCGCTGTTCCCCTGGGCAGACTCGCTGTTCGCAGTGCCGTGGGTCTTCGCCTACGACGTGCTTCACAAGCTCGGGATCGGCGAGGGCAGCATCGCCATGGTCAACTCGACCCACGACTGGCCCCTGCAGGTGGTCTCGATGTCGGCGGTGGTGGCGGCCACGACCGTCGTCGTCTACTTCGTCGCCATGCGAGGACTCACCGTCATGCCGCCGGGCCGTCGCTCCCGGTGGGCCACAGGAGTGGCACTGGTCTTCGCGTTCGCCACGCCAGCCTGGTCGACGGCCAGCCGCTCGCTCTGGCAGCACGGGCCCTCGATCCTCTGCCTGAGCATCGCCCTGCTCTGCGCTCTCAGGGCGCGAGACGGGCTGCCGGGCTGGACCGGCATGGGGCTGGCGCTCGGCTTCTCCTACATGATGCGCCCCACCGACGCACTGGTCGTCGCCATCCTCGGTCTCTGGGTGCTGCTGGCCCACCCCCGCCAGGCGCTTCGTGTCGTCGCCGGCGGGGCAGTGCCCATCGCGATCCTCGTTGCCGTCGACCTGGTCGCCTACCGGCAGGTACTGACGCCGTACTTCACCGAAGGTCAAGGGTTCGCCGTGACGAGGACGATGGCGACCGCCCTGGCCGGGAACCTGATCAGCCCGTCTAGGGGGCTGCTGCTGTTCTGCCCTCTCGTATTGATGTCAGCTGCCGGGATCGCGCTACGTCGCCGGCAACGCGCACTGGACGGTTTCTGGATCGCCCTGGCGGCCATACCTGTAGCCCACTGGATCGTCATCTCGGCGTTCAAGCACTGGTGGGCGGGGGACACCTACGGGCCCCGGCTGTTCACCGACATGCTTCCGATCCTGACTCTGCTGGCGCTCCCAGCCGTCGACTGGCTGGCCGGAGTCGCCACCGTCGGCGAGCGCAAGGGGGCCCGCGGCGCCCGTGCAGCCCACGGCGCCCGTGCGGCCCACGGCGCCCACGTCGCGCGGGGGGGTGGGAGCCCTACGCGAAGCGGCCCGAAAGGAAGGCCGACCCGGGGACGGACGGTCGTGGCGGCCCTAGTCGGATTGGCCCTCGTGTGGTCGCTGTTCGTGGAGGTCCAGGGGGCGACGTTGCGCTCGGCGTGGTGCTGGAACAACGAGCCCACCGACGTCGACACCCATCCCTCGAAGCTGTGGGCATGGAGCGACCCTCAGTTCCTCCGGGGGATCCGCCAGGTGATCGCCGGACCCTCCTACCACGAGCTGGCCAGGGACTCGGTCGACCTCTACGGCTGCCCCACGGAGCCGGTGGGCTAGCGCTGGCGCTGCCCCGGGCCCGCTCTTGGCTGGCGCTGGCGGTGGGTGGGGTCAGTGCGCCGGCGGGGGTGGTGGTGCGCCGGCGCTGCCCCGGCGCCTCGCTGGCGGTGGGTGGGGCGGGGCGTGATCTTTGCGCGCTTTCGGCTAGCTGTTCACACAAAACGCGCAGGGAACGACCCTTGGCGTGCCGGGGGCTGCGCAGGGCGCAGCCTGAGCCTTCGGCGCAGGCTGCTCAGGCGCCGAAGGCTCAGGCGCTGGCCGGCTCGGTGACATCGGGCGCCTTCTCGATCACGGCGTCGATGAAGCCATACGCCTTAGCCTCCTCGGCGGTGAACCAGCGGTCCCGGTCGGAATCGGCTTCGATGCGCTCGACGGGTTGGCCTGTGTGGAGGGCGATGCGCTCGGCCATCATCTTCTTCAGGTAGATGATCTGCTCGGCCTGGATGGCGATATCTGCTGCCTGGCCCTGCGCCTGACCGGACGGCTGATGCATGAGAATCCTGGAGTGGGGGAGGGCGAAGCGCTTGCCGGGCTCGCCTGCGCACAGGAGGAACTGTCCCATGGATGCCGCCAGGCCCATGCATACCGTGGAGACGTCGCAGGGGACGAACTGCATCGTGTCGTAGATGGCCAAGCCGGCGGTCACTGACCCGCCCGGCGAATTTATGTAGAGGCTTATGTCCTTCTTGTTGTCCTCGGCGGCGAGGAGCAGGAGCTGGGCGCAGATCAGGTTGGCGCTCGTGTCGTCCACCTGGGTGCCGAGGAAGACGATCCGCTCGCGGAGGAGCCGGCCGTAGATGTCAAGGGACCGGTCGGAGCCCTGCATCTGGGCGACGGGGACGGAGATCTGCTGATCAGGCATGGGCGGAGACTACCCGCCGCCCTCGGATCACCGGCGCCCCGCCGCTCCCGGATCACCGGCGCCCCGCCGGGTTACTTCATGCGCCCTAAGTGCCGGATGAACCCAAGGGCGGCCGGTGGGAGGCCATACTCTTCCGGTGGCGCACCGGTCGCGCCGCCCGCCGCCAGCGCGGCGGCACGGCCCGAAGAGGGGATGTGCGGGTGCAGCGAGTCCCAACGGCGACAAGCAGGAGGTGGGCCGCCGTGACTGCTACGGCGCTCGCGCTGGTCGCCACGTTCGCGACGACCGACACGGCCGGCGCCACGCCGGTCGCTGTCCCCGAGGTCCAGTTGGTGGTCAAGCTCTCCGGCGGCGCCGCGGTGCACGCCTCGTCTCTCCTCGCCGGGCTTCCCGGATCGACGCCCCGCGGGATGATTGCCGACCGCTACAGCTTCCAGGTCCCGGAGGGCGAGGTGGCGGCGACGCTGTCGCGCCTGCAGTCCGCACCGGGTGTCGAGTACGCGTCCCAGGTGCGCACGGTGCACTCGACGGCCCTACCCAACGATCCCTGCTATGTCTCGTCGTGTGTGGCCACCTCGGCCGACACTGGCCTTCCGGTACTTGTCACCCAGTCGGATCTGAACCAGGTCAACGCCCCGGGGGCGTGGGCTGTGACGACCGGCGCCAACGCCCCGCTCGTCGCCGTCTTGGATACGGGCGTGGACGGCAACCATCCGGACCTGATCGGCAAGGTCATCGTCGGGCCGGTGATCTGCGCTCAGGACGACCCGACGTGCGCCGGTATCTCTGGCCCCAACACTGACGACAACGGGCACGGCACCCACGTCACCGGCACCATCGCCGCGGCCACGAACAACGGGTCGGGCGTGGCCAGCCTCGGATGGCAGACCAGGGCTGAGACCTTCAAGGTCCTCGACAGCACGGGCTCGGGCACCACGGCCGACCTGGCAACCGGCATCTACGACGCAGTGGCCGCCGGCGCCCGGGTCATCAACATGTCGCTCGGCAACGACGCCTGCAGCGTGCTGCCTCAGAACTGCGGCCCGGACCCCGACACCCAGGCTGCTGTGCAATTTGCGCTGGCTCACAACGTGGTGGTGGTCGCAGCTGCCGGCAACGACAGCTCTACCGAGGCCACCTACCCGGCGGGTTACCCCGGGGTCTTGTCGGTGGCGTCGGTCGACGGGTCCGACAACACCTCGACCTTCTCCGAGTACGGGGCCGCCGCCAACATCTCCGCCCCCGGTGAGGGGATCGTGTCTACGTGGAACAACGGAGGCTACGACACGCTAACCGGCACGTCGATGTCCGCCCCGCACGTGGCGGCGGCGGCGGCACTCGTCTTTGCCGCCAACCCGGCCCTTACCGCTGCGCAGGTGACGTCCATCCTGCGCGAGACCGCCAGTCCTGAGGGCGGCCGCGGGATCGACGGCGGGGTTCTCAACGCCGGCCACGCAGTGCAGCTGGCCCGGTCAGCCGGGCCCTACGGCGGGTACGACATCGCCGGGGCCGACGGCAGCGTCTACGCCTTCGGCGCCAGCCCTTACTTGGGGGGCTTGACCGGCCAGGCGCTCAACAAGCCTGTCGTGGCCGTCGCTGGCAAGCGCGACCACACGGGCTACTGGATGGCAGCGTCCGATGGGGGGATCTTCGATTTCGGGAGCGCCGCTTTCTACGGTTCGACCGGCAACGTCCATCTCAACAAGCCGATTGTCGGTATGGCGGCGACGCCTGATGGGGGCGGCTATTGGCTGGTGGCGTCCGATGGGGGGATCTTCGATTTCGGGGACGCCGCTTTCTACGGTTCGACCGGCAACGTCCATCTCAACAAGCCGATTGTCGGTATGGCGGCGACGCCTGATGGGGGCGGCTATTGGCTGGTGGCGTCCGATGGGGGGATCTTCGATTTCGGGGACGCCGCTTTCTACGGTTCGACCGGCAACATGACGCTCAACCGGCCCATCGTCGGGATCGAGTCCACATCCGATGGCGGTGGCTACTGGCTGGTTGCCAGCGATGGAGGTGTGTTCGCTTTCGGGGATGCCCCGTTCGAGGGCTCGGCTGCGGCCAGCTCTGTCCCCGCACCGGTGATAGGTATCAGCTGATCGCGCGGGCGGGATCGGCCGATTCGGCCTCCACCGTTCAAGTCGGGAGCCCAACCGGTCGATCCCATAGCTCTGGGCCGACCGGCCCCGACGGAGAACGGATCCCTGGAGTTTGCGCGTGCGTCGTCTCGTCACTGGTGCTGCTGCCCTGTCAACCTTCGTGGCCGCGACCACACTGCTGGGGGCACCCGCCGGGGAGGCAGTGGCCGCCGGGGCGTCTCCGGGTGGCTCCGTGGCGGTCGCCTCCGCTCCGTCTTCGTTGACATTGATCGGCCACGGGTGGGGCCACGGCCGAGGGATGGGACAGTACGGCGCGTACGGCTATGCCCTGTCCGGCTGGAACGTCAGCCAGATCCTCGGCCAGTACTACGGGGGCACTTCAGCCTCCACGGTCAGCACGAGCCAGACCATCGTCGTCCGACTTGACGAGCTGGACGGCGCCAGTTCCATCACCGCCCAGGGCGTGACCGCTTCCGCCGGTGGGAACGTCTTAGCGACAGGCACGGTCACCGTCACCCGTGCCGCCAACTCGACGCTCTCGGTCAACGGCCAGGCGGCGGAGGGCGGCGACGTCACGCTCGCCCCGAATGGCTCTGCCCCCGTCACGCTCGGGATCCCGGGGGGCACCCGCAGCTACGAGGGCATCGTCACGGTGAAGGCTGCTACCACTCAAGTCTGGAACACTCTCTCCCTCGAGGACTACGTCGCAGGGGTTGTTCCTGCGGAGTCGCCGGCATCTTGGGGCACCGACGGGATGGCCGCCCTCGAGGCGCAGGCGGTAGCCGCCCGCTCCTATGCCCTGGCCTACATCGCTGCGGCAGGCGGGGGTCCCATCTGCGACACGGACTACTGCCAGGTCTACGACGGGGATCAGGACGTGGCCGGCACCCCGACCAACAGCTCCTACACGTACTTGAGCGACCAGGCCGTTCAGGCCACGGCTGGCCAGGTCCTCATCTGCAGCACGTCGACGTGCGGGACCGTCGGCCAAGTCGCCTTCACCGAGTTCTCCTCCTCCACCGGCGGTTGGACCGCTGGGGGTGCTTTCACCCCGGCACCAGACGCCGGGGACGCCACGCCTTCAAACCCCAACCACACCTGGACCCAGACCGTCCCTGCCGCCTCCATCGAGGCCGCCTGGCCGTCCATCGGGACCTTCGAGTCCATGACGGTGACCGCCCGCAACGGACTCGGCGATCTAGGGGGACGGGTCGACTCCCTGGTCGTCGCCGGCACCGCCGGAAGTGTCACGATGAGCGGCGCCCAGTTCGCTGCCTATCTCGGCCTCCGGTCGGACTGGTTTGCCTCGACCGGCGTCGGGCAGGCCAGCGCCGGGCAGCCGAGCGGCGGTCTCGACGGTTACTGGATCCTCGGCTCCGATGGCGGCGTCTACCCCTTCGGCGGGGCTGGCAACTATGGCTCGACCAAGGGTGTAGCCCTCAACGCGCCGGTCATCGGGATGGCGCCGACCGCCGACCAGCGCGGCTACTGGGAGGTCGCCGCCGACGGAGGCATCTTCCAGTTCGGCGATGCCGGCTTCTACGGCTCCACCGGCAACGTCCACCTCAATCGCCCGGTGATCAGCATGGCTGCGACGCCGACCGGTGGCGGGTACTGGCTCTTTGCGGGGGACGGAGGGGTGTTCCAGTTCGGCGATGCCGGCTTCTACGGCTCGACCGGCAACGTCCACCTCAACCAGCCGATCGTCGGCATGGCCCCCACCCCTGACGGCAAGGGCTACTGGCTGGTGGCCTCCGACGGCGGGATCTTCCAGTTCGGCGATGCCGGCTTCTACGGCTCGACCGGCAACGTCCACCTCAACCAGCCGATCGTCGGCATGGTCCCGACTGTCGACGGCAAGGGTTACACCCTGGTAGCGAGAGACGGAGGCATATTCCAGTTCGGCGACGCCCAGTACCACGGGTCGCTCCCGGGGTTGGGGGTGAGCGACTCGGTGGTGTCGGCGAGCACGACGGCCGACGGCGGCGGCTACCTGATCCTCGGCGCCGGCGGGACGGTCTACCCCTTCGGCGACGCACCGAGCTTCGGCAACGGCAACAGCGCCGCGGGCTGGCCGGGGCGGGCCCTCGCCATCTTCGGCCACAACGGCTGATCGCTCAGGATCCCGACGATGCCTGGAGGGCCGCTAGGTCGGCATCGACCATCATCGTGATGAGCTCCTCGAAGCCGACTTCGGGCGACCAGCCGAGAGACTTGGTGGCTTTGGCGGGGTCGCCGATCAGCAGGTCGACCTCGGCGGGGCGGAAATGTGCCTGGTCGACCTCGACATGGTCCTCCCAGTCGAGCCCGAGGTGGCCGAACGCCACACGGCACAAGTCGCGCACCGAATGGGTCCGGCCGTTGGCGATCACGAAGTCGTCGGGGTCGTCTTGCTGCAGCATCAGCCACATCGCCTTGACGTAGTCACCGGCGAAGCCCCAGTCGCGTTGGGCGTCGAGGTTCCCCAGCTTGACCTTCTCCTGCAGGCCGAGCTTGATGGCGGCGACGGAGAACGTGACCTTGCGGGTGACGAATTCGAGGCCGCGGCGTGGGCTCTCGTGGTTGAAGAGGATGCCCGAGCTGGCGTGCAGGCCGTAGCTCTCCCGGTAGTTGACGGTCATCCAGTGCCCGTAGAGCTTGGCCACGCCGTAAGGGCTGCGGGGATAGAAGGGTGTCTGCTCCCGCTGCGGCACCTCGACCACCTTGCCGAACATCTCGCTGGAGCTGGCCTGGTAGAAGCGGATGCCCGGGTCGGTGAGCAAGATGGCATCCAGCAGGCGGGTGACACCCAGAGCAGTGACCTCTCCGGTGAGCACCGGCTGGTTGAACGAGGTCTGCACGAAGGACTGCGCCGCCAGGTTGTACACCTCGCTCGGCTGGTACTTCCGCAGCACACGGATCATCGAGGCCTCGTCGAGCAGGTCGGCCGGCTCGAGCGTTAAGCGATTACCAAGGTGCGTGATCCGTTCGAAGGTCGGAGTGCTGCTGCGCCGGTGCAGGCCGATGACCTCGTAGCCCTTGTCCAAGAGCAGCTCGGCCAGGTAGGAGCCGTCCTGGCCGGTGATGCCGGTGATGAGTGCGCGGGGGGACATCCAGACAGTCTGGCCGACGGCGCCGGCGCCCGCCCTGCTTCGAGGCCGCTCCCGCTCCGGCGGTCCCGCTACCTGGAGCGCCGACTGACCCGGGACGGGTGGTTGGCCATCGCCAGCATCTCGGTGTCCCCGGCGCTGTCCCCGTACGCCCACAGCTCGACGGGACGGTCGCCGAGTGCGGCCCTCAGCCGCAAAGCCTTCTCCTGGCCCCGGACGTTGGCGCCGAGCAGGCGTCCCGTGAGTCGTCCCGAAGCATTGACCTCCAAACGGGTGGCGATGACCTCGTCGAAGCCGGCGGCGGCACCGAAGGGCTCGAGGTAGGCGGCGAGCGACGCAGACACCAGGATCAGGCGGTGGCCGCTCCGGTGGTGCCATTCGAGGCGCTGGCGCATGCCCGGGCGGATGCGGCGGCACAGCCCCAGCCCGTAGGACCGCCCGTGACGTTCGACGGCATCGACCTCCACGCCCGCGAGGATCCGCGCCAAGAGCGCGGCCTTGGCCCCGTCCCGGCCTGCGTGGCGGTAAGCGGCGAGCATCGCCGGGGCGGACGCGCCGATGGCGGGTAGCGCCCGGGATCCCAGGAGGCGATGGAGAAAGGGGGCGAGGCTGTCACCCGGGACCAGCGTGCCGTCGAAGTCGAACGCAGCCACGCCAGGCCGGTCGGGGTCACCGGCGGGAACGATGTTCACACGGGTAGACGCCGCCAGAGGGGGCGGGGGAGGTGTCGGAATGCGGCGAAGACGTAGCGGAGGGCGCCGGGCACCCAGACGACCTCCCGGCCCGCGGCTATAGCCGACGCGGTGGCTTCGGCGACTGCGCCGGGCGTGGTGGCCATAGGTGCAGGATCCATGCCGGCGGTCATGCGTCCGGTCACGAAGCCAGGGCGCACGATCAAGACGCGGGCGCCGCTGCCGGCCAGGGAGTCGCCAAGTCCTTGGGCGAAACCGTCGATGCCGGCTTTGGTGGAGCCGTAGACGAAGTTGGCGCGACGGACCCGCTCGCCGGCGACCGAGGAGAGCACCACGAGGGTCCCGTGGCCCTGGGCCCGGAGCTTCCTCGATGCCACGAGCGAGATCGACATGGCGCCCACGTAGTTGGTCCGTGCGATCCTGACCGCTGAGTCGCCTCCGGCTTCGGCGGCGGCTTGATCTCCGAGGACCCCGAAAGCCAAGACGACCACGTCGAAATCTCCAGCGAGAGACCAGGCCCGGTCGGCGAAGGCTTCGTGGCTGTCGGTGTCCTCTGCGTCGAAGGGCAGCGTCTCGACCCGACCGGCGCCGGCGGCCAGGACCTGAGAGGCCGCGGCGTCGAGTGCCTCGGGGTGGCGGCCGGCGAGCACGACGGTGGCGCGGCGACGGCCGGCGAGCTCGGCGGCGATCGCCACGCCGATCTCCGACGCTCCGCCTAGGACCAGGACGGACTGCACAGCGCCTAGGGCGTCTTTCACGAGTGGGACCTGTCCTTGTGGGTGGGAAGGGGATCGACGAGGGGCAGCCGACGGGCCAGATCAGATCTCATCCGGCGTTCGGGGTCCAGGCGGTCCCGGGTTGTTCGCCACTCGGGCAGCCGCGGGTACATCACCTCGAGCAACTCGGGTCGCAATCGGGAATCCTTGGAGAGGTAGACGCGCCCCCCTGCTTCGACCACCATCGTGTCGAGCGCGTCGAGCAGGGGAGCTAGGCCCGCCGCCGCGGCGGGGATGTCGAGCGCGAGTGTCCATCCGGGCGACGGGAACGACAGCGGCGAGGGGTTGGCGGGCCCGAAGCGCTTGAGCACGGCCAGGAACGAAGCGCAGCGGGCGTCGCTCAGTGCCTCCACGGCGTGGCGCACGGTCGCCTCGGCGCCGTCTGGAACCACCATCTGGTATTGCAGGAAGCCGCGCGGGCCGTAGATGCGGTTCCAGCCGTTGACCAGGTCCAGGGGGTGGAAGAAGTAGCTGGCTGGCACCAGGTGCCCCTCGGCTTTCGCCGGGGCGCGCCGGTACCACAGCTCGTTGAAGGCGGCGATGGTCCAGCGGTTGAGCAATCCCGTGGGGGCCCACGGGGGAGCAGTGACCCGACCGGGGGGAGCGAACGCCCTGGCCTGTGACGTCGACCTCCTGGCCGCCGGCAGGTCGTCGAGGGCGGCGTGCTCGCCGAGCTCGAGGATCGAGCGGCCCAGGTTCCCGCCCCGCGCCAGGCAGTCGATCCAAGCCACCGAGTAGCGGTGGTCGCGGTCGGTATCGATCATCCGGTCCATCAGGGCGTCGAGGTCAGGGAGGCGCTCGCTGTCGACTCTCATCGTCGAAGTCTCAACCGGCAGCAGGTGCAGGGTCGCCTCGAGGATCACCCCCGTCAGGCCCATCCCGCCGGCGGTGGCCCAGAAGGCGTCGGGATCCTGGTCCGGCGTTACCGTGATCCGCCCGGCGGCCGGGGCGTCGAGGACCATCGACTCGACGTGGGCGCAGAAGGTGCCGTCGCGGTGGTGGTTCTTGCCGTGGATGTCGGAGGCGATGGCGCCGCCCACGGTCACCTGCCGCGTGCCGGGTGTGACCACGGGCCAGAGGCCGAATGGCAGGAGGGTCCGCATCAGCCAATCGAGGCTGGCCCCGGCCTGGACCCGCACCCGGCGGGCGCCGATGTCGAGATCGAGGACTCGGTCCATGCGGGTCGTCACCACCACGTCACCCCCCGCGTTCTGCGCCGCGTCGCCATAGGCTCGGCCCAGCCCGCGGGCGATCAGGCCGCGAGGGCCGGCTGTCGCCGCGGCTCGAACCGCCGCTTCGATGTCGGACGGTTCGGTGATGCGCGATGCGCTCGGGGAGGTGCGACCCCACCCGGTGAGGATCCTGGCTCCCTCAGCTGGCATAGACGCCAAGTGCAAACAGGAGCGCCCAGATCACTCCGAGGATCTGTAGGGACCGGTCGGTGAGGACCAGCTCCTCCGGCTTGGCGCCCCGGCCGCTCTCGACCAGGAAGGTGTAACGCAACAGGGCCACGATCATAGGAACGATCGAAAGCTGGTACCAGATCGGGTCAGCATGGTGCGTCAGCGCGGTCTGCAGGCTGAACGCCCAGAGGCAGTATCCGACGATGGCTCCCGAAGCGGCCACCCCGAGCACCGTCCGGAGAAACGTCACGCTGTAGGCGTCGAGGGTGGCGCGATGGGCGCCCCGGTCGTGGCCCAGCTCCGAGTGCTCAGCGACGCGCTTACCGGCCACCATGAGGAGGCTGCCGAAGGTGGCGACTATGAGGAACCATTGCGAGATCAGCACCTCGGCGGCGACGCCGCCGGCAATGGCCCGCAGCACGAAACCGGCCGCCACGGCGGCCATGTCGTAGATGGGTTGATGCTTTAGGTAATAGCTGTAGGCGAACTGCACCGCCACGTAGATGGCGAGCACGACTGCCAGATGCCAGTTGACCAAGGTGGACAGGGCCACGCCGACAGTCAGCAAAACCACCCCGAGGGAGTAGGCGAGCCGCACCGGTACCGCCCCCGACGCCACCGGCCGGGTACGTTTGGACGGGTGCTGGCGGTCGGCAGCCACATCCAGAGCGTCGTTCAGGTAGTAAGTGCCCGACGCCACGACGCAGAACAGGGCGAGCGCGGCCAGAGAGCGGAGGAGCGGAGCGGCGTGGGTGAGCACGCCAGCTGCCCCGGGTGCCGCCAGGACCAGTACGTTCTTGGTCCACTGCTTGGGCCGGGCCAGGCGCACCAGCCCGACCGGGAGGGACGTGGCCCGGCGACTTGCCGCCACTTCGGGCGTTGGGAGGACCTTGCTCACGACAGCCTCATGCTAGTGGCCGGGGTCCCGGCGCGGGCGCACCGGGCCGTAGCCCAGGAATCAGTCAGGTCCGTAGTTTGTAGTGCGGCGTCCGGCTGGGGTCGAGGGCGCTCCGAGCCGGGTTGTGCTGGTCCCGGACGGACAGGATCGGGTCACTCACGCCCCACTCGGCGCCGATCGCCGGGTCGTCCCACGCCACACCCAGCTCGTCCTCGGGGTTGTAGTAGCTGTCGACCATGTAGGTGACTGTGAGCTCGGTCAAAGAGGCGAACCCGTGTGCGACCCCGGGCGGGATGAACACCCCGCGGCAGTTGTCGCCGCTCAGCTCCAGGGTTTCGGTGGCCCCGTCCGTGGGAGAACCCTGGCGCAGGTCGTGGAGGACCACCCTGGCCGTGCCCCTCGGCACGAGCCAGTAGTCCGCCTGGTGCAGGTGGTAGTGGAGGCCGACTACCGCTCCAGCAGCCTTGTCCGACCGGTTGCCCTGGACCATCTCGCGGCCCAGCGGGAACCAGCTGCGTCGGTAGGTCTCATAGAAACGGCCCCGCTCGTCGCCGTGACCCTCCGGGTCTACGGTCCATACGTCGGCGATCACGTCAGAAGGAGTCAGCAGCGGCATGGCGCGCCAGCCTAGGAAACACCAGCGCCCCGCAGCGGGCCCCTACCCTCAGGGGTCATGGCACCGAAGGACGGGATCCCCGCTCGCCCGAAGGACGGGATCCTGTCCGGTCCGATCGACGGGGAGTGGAGGCAGCGCCGCGCGGTCCGCTCGGTGGAAGGTACGACCGGCCTCCTCCTCACCCATCTCGCTTCCCGGTTCCGTGGCGTCGTGTCCCGGTTCGAACCCGACGGTGTCGTGCTGCGCTCACCCAACACTGGCATGGAACGACTGTTCCGACTCCTGCCCGCCGCGTTCGCAGTCGGCCAGGAGCCCGTGACGGTGGTGAGGCCCGCTCCGGCCCGGGCGGCATCGGGGCCGGTCCGGACGGCCTCGGGCTCGGTGGCGGTGCGCGCCGCTCCCGCTCGGGTGGCTCGGGCCAGTCGGATCCTGGTGGAAGGGATCCACGACGCAGAGCTGGTCGAAAAGGTCTGGGGTGACGACCTCCGGGTCGAAGGGGTGGTGGTCGAGCGCCTCGACGGCATCGATGACTTGGACCGAGTGATCGCGGCGTTCTCGCCGGGGCCCGACGCCCGCCTCGGGGTCCTGGTGGACCACCTCGTGCCCGGCAGCAAGGAGCAGCGCATCGCATCCGGGTTGGAGGGTGCGCACGTTCGCATCGCCGGCACGCCGTTCGTCGACGTCTGGCAGGCAATCAGGCCCGCGGTGGTAGGGCTGAGCGCTTGGCCGGCGATACCGCGTGGGAGGCCTTGGAAAGAGGGTATCTGCGAGGTCATGGGCGCCGAGTCTCCCGGGCGCCTTTGGAAGCAGCTGCTTGGGTCGGTGCGGACCTACGCCGACCTCGAGCCGTCGTTGGTCGGGGCGGTCGAGTCGCTGATCGACTTCGTGACCGCCTGATCGCTGCTCATCGGCTGGCGGGCAGTCGGGCGGAGTATATGGAGTAGCCGTCGAGGCGGCGGGAGACGGCGGTCGCCAGGAAGGTGGCGGCCATGATCGGCACGAGGAGCGAGAAGCCGCTGTGGGTCAGCTCTACGACCAGCACTAGCCCGGCCAGTGGGGCTTGGATGGCCGCACCCAGCATGGCTGCGGCGCCGATCAGCGCGAAGGCTCCCACGGGCGAGCCCGGCCAGAGCATCGACCAGGCCGTCCCGGCGAAACCTCCGAAGACCGCGCCGGTGCTCATGGACGGGGTGAAAAGGCCTCCCGACGCACCGCTCCCGAGGCAGAGGGCGGTGACCAGCGGTTTCAGGGCGAAGAGGGCCAGGAAGAGCAGGAGGCTCCCCTGGCCGAGGAACGCCCGGTGCGCCATGTCCTTTCCGTTGCCGAAAAGCGCCGGGTAGGCGATACCGATCGCGCCGAGGACGGCGAAGGCGCCTAGCGGCCCGGCGATGGCGATGCGGCCTTTGAGGTGGTGGTGTGAGATCCATCCGATGAGCCGGATGTAGGCCGTCGCCAGGAGCCCGATGAGCGGTCCCAGGACGAGCGCGCACAGGAGCAGCGAGGTGCGGTAGTGATAGGGCGGGATGTCGGCGTAGGTGGCGTGTTGGGGAAGGTAGAGCCAGCCAACCGCAGTGGCGACCAGGCTGCAGGCCACTGCCGGGAGGACTACAGGAAGCGCGACCGAGCCCATCATCAGCTCTGCGGTGAAGAGCGCTCCCCCCAGGGGAACGTTGTAGACGGTGGCCAGTCCCGCCCCCGCGCCGCACGCCACGAGCAGCCGCCGCTGTGAATCGTTGAGCTTGAACCACCCAGCGGAGATGCTGCCCGACACGCCGCCCATGAGTTTGGGAGCCGCCTCCCGTCCGATCGATGCGCCCATGCCGATGACGATCTCGGAGATCACGCCGGTGAGCAGGCTCCGCCGTGGGGAGAGCCGGCCGTCTCCGGCCCAGACCACCTCGTCCACCTCGGAGCTCTCGCCGGCGGTGTGCTTGCGCAGCAGGTACCAGGCGGGGCCGGCGAAAGCGCCGGCGATGACGAGAGACGCCACGCGGTGCAGGGCGGATGCTCGCTCGACCCGGCTCTGGTAATCACCGGCGCCGGAGCCGAAAGCCAGATGCTCGAAGCCGAACAGCACGAACATCATGAGGTCGCCGAAGAGCCCGGCGGCAATCCCGGTGACGAGGACGGCGATCCAGAATCGGGCGTCGAGTGAGGCGTCACCCTCACTGGTGTTGTTGGGCTGTTCTGTGGCGCCACGCCCCGACGGCAGGCGACGCTTGATCAGTGGCGTCGGCACTCGTGCCCGCAGCAGTCGGGCACTGGGCGGCGTGGCGGAGTCGGCCGCATCCGGTCGTCGCCGGTCGCTCGCAGTCTCGTGCTCCACTGCTCTGCTTCCTGATCGGGGGCGCCAGGGATGCTACGGGAGCGGGGGAGTAAGTAGCACGCCGGGGCCAGCGGAGGACGGGTCGGCTACCGTCCAACCTTTCGTGTTTATGACGGGAGGTGCGGCGTGCACTATGACTCGGGCGATACGGCGTGGGTGCTGATCAGCGCGGCGCTGGTGCTTTTCATGACCCCGGGCCTCGCACTGTTCTACGCCGGCATGGTCCGCCGTAAGAACGTACTGGCCATGCTCATGCAGAACTTCGCCACGATGGCAGTAGTGGGGCTGGTGTGGGTGTGGGTGACCTACAGCCTGGTGTTCGGGCCCGACTGGGGGGGGTACGGACTGATCGGGACACTTCACTTCGCAGGACTCGGGCACATCCACCAGGCGGTCCCCGGCTACAGCGGCAAGGCGGCGATGACCATTCCGCCGGTGGTCTTCGTCGCGTTCCAGATGACCTTCGCAGTGATCACCGCTGCTTTGCTCACCGGCTCGGTGGCCGATCGGGTCCGTTTCCCCGCCTTCATGGCATTCATCGCCCTCTGGGGCATTGTCGTCTATGCGCCGATCGCTCATTGGGTGTTCTCGCCCAATGGATGGCTGGCCCGCGGTGGTACGGAGGACTTTGCCGGTGGGACGGTTGTCGAGCTGACCTCCGGCATTAGCGGTGTCACGCTGGCGTGGGTGGCCGGGCGCCGGCGCGGTTGGCCGAAGGAGTTGATGCGGCCCCACAACGTCCCGCTCAGCGTGCTCGGCGCCGGGATCCTCTGGTTCGGTTGGTTCGGGTTCAACGCCGGGTCGGCCCTCCGGGCCGCTGACGCCGGCACCGCCTTGATCAACACCAACACCGCCACCGCCGCGGCGCTCCTGTCGTGGCTCGTGGTCGAGCGCCTGCGCGACGGCAAGCCCACGACGCTGGGAGCGGTGTCGGGCGCGGTGGCGGGGGCTGTTGCCATCACCCCGGCGTGCGGGTTTGTCAACACCGTCGGCGCGACGGTTATCGGTGTGGTGGCCGGGGCCTTGTGCGCGCTCGCCGTGGGACTCAAGTTTCGGCTTCGCGTCGACGACTCCCTCGACGTGCTCGCAGTGCACGGTGTCGGCGGTCTCACCGGCCTGGTCCTGCTCGGTGTTTTCGGCACAGCCACCGTTCGGGGCACCAACGGGTTGCTTTACGGGGGTGGGGTCACCCTGCTCGGCCACGAGCTCCTCGCGATCGTCGCCGTGGGTGCCTACGCGTTCGCGGCCACCGCCGTAGTGGCCCTAGCGGTGAAGCTTGTAGTCGGGTTGAGGGTCGGGCCCGACGAAGAGGAAGCCGGCCTCGATATCACCCAGCACGAGGAGTCGGCATACGACGGCGACCTCGGGACAGGGAGTGTCCAGGTCGGGCACTACGATGTCTCGCCGTAGGGGGTGGCCCGAGGGGAAGGTGCGAGAACGATGACCATGACTGGACCCGGGACGGTTTCGTATGACCCATACGACGTCGCGGTCGACGCGGACCCCTACCCGGTCTTCAAGCGACTTCGCGACGAAGCCCCCCTCTATTACAACGAGCAGTACGACTTCTACGCCGTCAGCCGTTTCGATGACGTCCGCGATGTCACCCGCGACTGGAAGACGTTCATCTCCGGCAAGGGGACCGTCCTCGAGTTGCTGAAGAGGGGCTCAGACATTCCGCCGGGGACGATCCTCTTCGAGGACCCCCCCACCCATGACCTCCACCGCGGGCTGCTCAGCCGGGTGTTCACTCCGCGCCGCATGCGGGAGATCGAACCGCTGGTCCGCCAGTTCTGTGCCCGCAGCCTCGACCCGCTGGTCGGCACCGGCCGCTTCGACTTCATACTCGACCTTGCCGCAGAGATGCCCATGCGGACCATCGGGATGTTGCTTGGCATCCCCGAGGAGGATCAGCGCGCACATCGCGATCGGCTCGATCGTGGTTTGCGCCTCGACGATGGCGGCCTCCCCGAAGTGCCTGCCGCCGACGAGTCCTTGGAGCGCTTCGCCTCCTACATCGAGTGGCGGGTGGAGCACCCGTCCGACGACTTGATGACCGAGCTTCTAAACGCCGAGTTCGACGACTACACCGGCGTACGGCGCAAGCTGAGCCGCGAAGAGGTCCTCGGGTACATCTCGCTTCTGGCCGGCGCCGGCAACGAGACGACCACGCGACTGATCGGCTGGGCCGGCAAGGTGCTGGCCGAGCACCCGGAGCAACGGGCGCAGCTGGTCGCCGACCCTTCCCTCATCCCTGGGGCGGTCGAGGAGCTGCTTCGTTACGAGTCCCCCTCGCCCGTGCAAGCACGCTATGTGACCCGAGAGGTGGAGCTGCACGGGCATCGGATCCCGGCCGGGAGTGCCTTGCTGGCGCTTACTGCTTCCGGCAACCGCGACGAGCGCAAATTCGCCGATCCGGACCTCTTCGACATCCATCGCGACATCGATCAGCACCTCGCGTTCGGGTATGGGATCCACTTTTGCCTCGGGAGCCACCTGGCGCGCCTCGAGGGTCGCATCGCCCTGGAAGAGGTGCTCGAGAGGTTCCCGACCTGGGATGTCGACTGGGACCACGCGGTCCAGGCGCACACCTCGACCGTCCGCGGCTGGGATCGCCTGCCTGTCGTAGTCACATGATCGGGCTGTAAGCCCTGGAGGACGGCCAGCCCGCTGAGGACGGCCAGCCCTTGATAGTCTTGTCATCACGTGATGACTTCAGTCTGGCGATCCCGGCTGCTCGTGCCCACCCTGGTCTTCATGGGCCTGCTCGTCGCCATCGTGAGCAGCCTCGGCGCTCCATTGATCCCGACGATCGCCACCGCCTACGGCGTCACGCTGAGCAAGGCGCAGTGGATCCTCACTGCGGCGCTGCTGACCGGCGCCCTTGCCACTCCGGTGATGGGGAAGCTCGCCGATGGCCCCCACCAGCGTCGCGTGGTCGTCGTCACCCTGTCGACGGTCCTGGTGGGATGTGTACTGGCCGCACTCTCCAAGGACTTCGTCGTGCTCGTCGCCGGCCGCGCCCTCCAGGGATTCGGGCTCGGGCTCCTCCCGGTCAACATGGCGGTCGCCCGCAGGTACCTCCCGCCGGACAAGGCCGCCCAGGCCATCGCTACGTTGTCCATCACCACGGCCGTCGGAGTGGGCCTCGGGTACCCACTGACGGGTCTGGTAGCCCAGGCACTGGACTTCCATGCCGCCTACTGGTTCGGCGCCGTCCCCGTGGCGGGAGCACTGGTCGCCACCATCGCCGTGCTACCGGGTCGGTCAGGTCCTGCCCCTTCGCGGTTCGATGGCGTCGGCGCCTCCACACTGACGCTGGCGGTCATCGGCATCTCTCTCGTGTTGAGCGAAGGTGACCAGTGGGGTTGGACCTCGGGTCTGTCGCTGGCGATCGTGCTCGCATCCCTGCTCATCCTGTGCGTCTGGATACGTCACGAACGGACGTTTTCCGACCCGTTGGTCGAGCTCCGGCATCTGGGGCATCGAGCGGTGCTCGCAGCGGACTCCGCTGGGTTCCTCATCTCCATCGCGATGTACCTCTTCATCCCGGTCGTCGTTGTCTTCGTTCAGGTCCCGGCCACGAACGGTTTCGGCTTCGGATCGTCGATCGTCGTGTCGGGGCTGGTCCTCGTTCCTCTGTCGGTGACGACCTTTGCCTCGAGCCGCTTCCTGGTGGTCTACGAGCGGCGGTTCGGATCCAGGAGCATGGTGCCCGTAGGCGCGTTGGTCGCTGGGGCTGCCGCCGCCTTCTTCGCCCTGGACCACGCTGCCTTGTGGGAGGCATTCGTCGCCATGGGGCTCGGTGGGCTCGGTCTGGGCTTTACCTTCGCGGCCATGCCCGGGTTCATAATCCGGGCCGTGCCCAGTGGCGAGACGGGAAGTGCGACGGGCTTTTACCAGGTGCTCCGGAACATCGGCCTGTCGGTGGGGAGTGCCCTCGGGGTGGCGGTCCTGGCGACCTACACCCGGCGCGGCGACGTCGTGCCGAGCTCCGAAGGCTTCGTGGTCGCCTTGCTGCTCTCGGCCGGCTTGTGTTTCGCCGCGGCGATCCTTGGCTTCGCCTTGACCGGAGCCTCACAGCCTCCACGCCTGAGCGATCGGGAAGAGGCCGCGACCACCCTCGTCATGCAGGAAGAGGCCAGGCTCAGCGGAGCGGGTCTCATGTTGAGCGACGAGCACGAGCGTCTGGACTGACAGGGCGATGAGACCTGCGCGGTCGCCGGCCGGCGACGACAAGATCGACGTCGCCGGCCGCGCGCGCAACGCGCCGGTTAGCAAGGCCGCGCTGTTCCGAGCCGCTCAAGAGCTGTTCAGCCAGAAGGGCTACGATCGGACGACGACCCGTGAGATCGGCTTACGGGCGGGAGTCGATGCGGCGCTGATCGCCCGATACTTCGGCAGCAAGGCTGATCTCTACATCGCGGCCGTGGCGGCCGAGCAGATCGAAGGTCCGGATGCAGAGGCGGCGCCCCACTCCGAGGAGACGTTCGGCGGAGTGGCCCAGATGGTCGACGCCCTCGTGACCAGGATCGACCGGAACGGACCTGGACCCATCATGCAGGCGCTGGTCCGCTCCGATACCTCGCCCGAGATCCTGGTGGCCGCCAGAGCCAGGCTGAAAGGGCGCCTCGTCGAACCGCTCATGGAGTGCATGGAGTGCGACCCATCTGGCCGAGCACAGCTGCGCGCAGAGATCACGGTGGCCGCGCTGCTCGGAGTGAGCCTCGCCCGAGGGCTCGGGTGGTTCGAAGAGGTCAGATCGGCTTCGAAGGACGAGCTCGTCGCTCTGGTCGTGGACGTATTGGGCAACGCCGCTCCCGGACCAGCATTGGACTGGTCGGTCCAATAGGATCGGGGAATGGATTTCTCACTTACCGGGCCCGAGCAGGATCTGGTAGGGCTCTGTCGGCAGTTTGCCCAGAAGGAGATCGCCTCGCGTGCGCCTGCGGCATGGGAGGAGGGCCGCTGCCCGACCGATCTCCTGCGTGAGATGGGGCAGTTGGGTCTGCTCGGGATGCTCATACCCGAGCAGTGGGGCGGGATCGGCATGTCCACGGTCGGCTTCGTCGCTGCGATGGAGCAGATCGGCTTGGCGGACCAGTCGGTGGCGGCGGCGTGGCAGGCCCACGTGACCATAGGATCGCTGCCCCTCTATCTGTTCGGCCACGACGCGCAGCGCGAGCGCTGGCTGAGACCATTGGCCGAGGGGCGGGCGCTCGGCGCGTTCGGTTTGACCGAACCCGACGCGGGCTCCGACGCTCGGGGGATCCGAACCCGGGCCGAGCGGCGCGACGGTGGCTGGCTGATCAACGGCCGCAAGACCTTCATCTCCAACGCCGGCACGGACATGTCCTTCGGCGTGACGTTGCTCGCCCGCACCGACGGGGGTGAGGGGCAGAAGGCGAGGTTCGCCAGCTTGGTCGTGGAGAAGGGCACGGCGGGCTTTTCCATGGGACCCAAGATGCGCGGCATAGGTTGGCGGGGCCTCGACACTCGTGAGCTGTACTTCGACGATGTCTGGGTCCCCGACGACCACCTCGTTGGCGATGCGGACCTGGGGCTCAGTCAGTTCCTCGGCGCGCTCGAGGTCGGTCGCATCTCCATAGCCGCCCTGTCGCTCAGTTTGACCCAAGCGGTTCTCGACATGGCTACGGCCTACGCACGGCAACGTTCCCAGTTCGGCCAGCCGATCTCCAAGTTCCAGGCGGTGCAGTTCAAGCTCGCCGACATCGCCACGGAGCTGGAGGCCGCACGATGGCTCACCTACCGCGCCGCTCATTTACGGGACATGGGCCAACCCTTCCTGAAGGAGGCCTCGATGGCGAAGCTGAAGGCCAGCCGGCTGGCGGTATGGGCAGCATCGGAGGCTGTCCAGATTCACGGCGGCCTGGGCTACATGCTCGAAACACCGGTGGCTCGCTTCTACTGCGACGCCAAGGTGCTCGAGATCGGTGAAGGCACCAACGAGATACAGCACCTCGTGATCGCCCGCACGCTGGGCTGCTGAGGCTCAGACGCCGGCGAGCCGGCGGACAGCCTCGGCGATGTCGTCGCGACCCGGGAGCCACGCACGCTCCAGGTCCGGGGCATACGGTGGAGGGGTTGCCGCCGCCCCCACGCGCTGGATCGGCGCGTCGAGGTCCCAAAAGGCCTCACCCGCCACTGTGGCCGCGATCTCGGCCCCGATGCCGAAGGGGATGACGGCCTCGTGGGCGATCAGGAGCCTGCTCGTCCTGCGGACCGATTCGAGGATCGTCGCGGTGTCGAGGGGAGCCACGGTCCTCAAGTCGATCACCTCGACGGAGATCCCTTCTCCGATCAGCTGCTCGGCGGCGGCGACGGCCTCATGGACCATCCGCGAAACCGAGACCACCGTGACATCCGTGCCTCGGCGCACGACCGAGGCCGTCCCGATCGGGAGGACGTAGTCGGACGGGGGCTGCGGTCCCTTCATCCCGTACAGGAGCCGGTTCTCGATGAATATCACGGGGTTCGGATCCTGGATGGCGGCGCGGAGCAGGCCGTAGGTATCGGCCGGCGTGGACGGCATGACGACGCTCAGTCCCGGGATGTGGGCGAGGAGAGCCTCCAGGCTCTGCGAGTGCTGGCTCCCCGAGGAGCGCCCGGCGCCGAACTGTGTCCGCACGGTCAGCGCCATCTGCGCGGCACCGCCGGTCATGAAAGGCATCTTGGCCGCCTGGTTGAGCAGCTGGTCCAGGCAGACGCCCACGAAGTCGAGGTACATCAGCTCGACGACAGGGCGCATCCCGGCCATCGCTGCGCCCACGCCCAGGCCCATGATCGCCGTCTCGGAGATGGGGGTGTCGCGTACCCGGTGGCCGAAGCGGTCGTGGAGACCGCGCATGAGACCGAAGACGTTGCCCCCGGCGGCGACGTCGATGCCCGCGACTAACACACGATCGTCGGTGGCCAGTTCGATTTCGAGCGCGGAATGGATGGCGTCCATCGTCCGAAAGACCGGACCATCCTGCTTGGGGGGCGCCGGTTCCGGGCGATCGGGCCTCGGTCGGAGGACGAAGTCGGTCAAGGTGGACGCGGACGGGGCCGCCAGCCGCCGGGCCGCCTCGACGGCTTCGTCCAGCTCCTGGGCTACCGACGATGCCAGTGCACGGAGCGTCTCGTCGCTGGCGCCGGCTGATCGCAGGCGATCAGCGTGGAGGACGAGAGGGTCGCGTGCTTCCCACTCCCGCAGCTCCTCGGGCGTTCGGTACCGCTGGGGGTCGCCCTCGTAGTGGCCGTGCCAGCGGTAGGTGGCCGCCTCGATGATGGCGGGACCGCGTCCGGCCCGGATGGCCAGGACCAGCTCTTGCATCGCAGATGCAGTGGCTCCGACGTCGTTGCCGTCGACTGCGACGTAGTCCACTCCGTACCCGGCGGCGCGCGCTTCGAGCGGCGCCGCGTGCTGGCTCGACGCCAGGGAGAACTCGGCATAACCGTTGTTCTCGCAGAAGAAGATCACCGGTAGCTGCCATACGGCGGCAAGGTTCACCGCCTCGTGGAAGGCGCCATGGGCTACGGCCCCGTCGCCGAAGAAGGCTACGGCCACGCCGCCGTCGGCTCGTAGTTGGGCGGCTGTCGCAGCTCCTACGGCGATCGGCAACCCCGCGGCCACGAT
>JAKBAM010000072.1 GCA_021809105.1 Actinomycetes bacterium | reverse complement strand
GAGCGAACGCAGCGCACTCGCCAGGCCGAGGACCTGTCCCTGCACCCCTCCCGGAAGCGTCAGGCTGTAGGGGCACACCACTCCGACCCGCATGCTCAGCTCAGGTCGCTCGGCCAGTTGGCCTGCAAGAGATTGGGCGTTGTGGCTGGCCTGCCCGGATGCGTCGAATGAGTGCTCTGACCTGCGGTTTCTCTACTCAACGGTTCCCATCACTTGACACCACTTCTCGGCCTACTGAGGACCTATTGAGGACTGGCTGAGGACTCGTGCTCACGGGGCGCAGTTCCCGCCCGACCCATCCGCCTTCGGCGTGTAGGCGAACCCGCTCGGGCAGTGGGCGGGGTACTCGCCTGCAGGGGTTCGGGAGTTGACGTACAGGCTGATGTCCCAGGGTGCCGAGGCCGGACCACCTACCTCTCGCAGGATGGTTCCTGGCGCCCCCGTCAGGGTGGCATCGACGACCACTGAGGGGACGAAACCTTGCGAGGGGACTGCCTGAAAGCTGGCGCTGGCTTGCGACAGGGTGTCTCCGACGACGTTGGGTGGGGCCGGGGAGCCCGGCGTTGGTGCGTAGGCCGCGGTTGTGGGGACGGGTGAGCTTGAGCCGGAAGTCTGGGATCCGCAAGCGGCGATGAGCGCCGCCAAGCCGAAGGGCCAGAGACGTCTGTTGATCTTCACGATTCCTCCGTGCGAAGTCCCGTGCGCGTCTGTGCCCAGGCTTCGATCGCCGGACGCAGCCACAGACTGGGCCGGCCGCTCCCCATGTCGATGACAGGTCGTGGCATGTCCGGGTAGCGCCGCTGGTACACGGCGACCGAGGTGCGTCGGCTGAGCCCAAGGATTTCCGCTACGCCATGGGCGTCGACCAGCTGGTCGGGGTCGACAGGGTCCGCAGCCACACCTATAAGTGTAGTCGGGTGTTGACAGGATGTCGATGGATGTTGTAAACCGGTGACTACACACCAAAGGTGGCCCCGGCGGTGTTACGAGCACCCCGGGGCCTGGACACGAAGGGATGTGCTTCATGCCAATCAAGAAGGTAGCAACGCGCGCCGACGGCCACGAACAGAACATCGAAGCCGGCTTCGCCCTGCCGCTCGGGGTGCTGCGCTTCGATGAGGATCCCCGTCCGGTCATCGAGGACATGATCGGCGTGGCGGACGTCCTGCTGCCCGCAGTGCAGAAGTTCGTGGCGGCAGTGGTCCGGATGGATCGGCGGGTTCAGAGGGCCGTCCAAGAGTCGGGCGTCCCGGAGTGCGCCGGTGTCAGCGATGAGGTCTACGAGCTGGCGTACGACGCCCTCGGCTACCGGGCGTTGCTGGACCGGCTGGACCGCCTCACCGAACTCACCGTGTTCACCGTCGACAGGGTCGGCGAGCCCGGCCAGCCGGTCCAATGAGCAGCTCCGACCTCACCCTGCTGGTCCGGTTCGAGGACGAGACGATGACCGGGCTGTCGCCCCTGACACGCCACACCCGCCAGGGGACGGCCCTCCGCTTCGCGAAGTGGCTGGAGCCACGCTCCCTCCTCGACGCCACCACCGGCGACATCGTCGCGTGGCTCGACGAGCTGGGCGTCAGCGCAAGGACCCGCGGCGACCGGATCGGCCAGTTGCACCAGTTCTACAACTGGGCGCTCAACGAGAATCTCGTCGGGCGCGACCCCGCTGCGCCGCTCGCCCGGCAGCGGCGGCCGATCAGCGCAGGAGACTTCCCGGACATCGCCCGCGGCTGGTGGGTCGCACAGGAACGCAAGGCGCTCGCCCCGACGACGATCAAGTCCCGGGCGTGCTGCCTTCGGCTGTTCTTCGACTGGCTGGCCCCCAGGGCGCTCGTTGACGCCACGGAGTCCGAGGTCGAGGCGTGGCTCGACAGCCGCAAGCTGGCACCGAAAGCCCGGTACCGGGCGATCAGCGACCTTCACATGTTCTACCGGTGGGCGAAAACCCAGGGCATCGTCGGTGAGGACCCGACCGAGAACATTGACCGGCCGAGGTTGCCGCAGATGGTCCCCCGCCCGATCCCCGGGCCGGACCTGGAGAGGGCAGTCGAGCGGGCAGACCCGACCGTCCGGGCCATGCTCCACCTGGCTGCTCTCAACGGCCTCCGAGCGAAGGAGATCGCCGGCCTGCGCCGCTGCGACCTCCTCGAGCACCTGGCACCGCCGATGCTGATCGTCTCCGCACCGAAAGGGCGGCGGGAGCGGAGCCTGCCGCTGCACCCCACAGTGTGGGAGTCGCTGCGCCAGGCTGGCATGCCACGGTCGGGATACCTGTTCGCCTACCCGAACGGCCGGCAGTGGCCAGCATGGAAGATTAGCGGCGAGGTCAACACCCATCTGGCGTCCCTCGGCATCCCCGCCACGCTCCATCAGTGCCGCCACTACTTCGGGACCGAGGTGTACGCCGCCAGCCTCGACCTCCGGCTCACCCAAGAGCTGCTCGGGCACTCGTCGCCCACCACGACCGCCGGGTACGTTCAGTTCAACCGGAGCCGGGCCACCGAGATCGTCGGGGCGCTCAACATTGGGCCGGGCAGCTTCACGAACCACCTCCGTAGTTGAGGAACGGGATTTGAGCGGCGACGTCGAAATAGGAGGCGGGTACGACGTCGACCTGGACGAGCTGCCCGGGATAGGGGGCTTGGAGGACATGGGTGCCGTCGCCCATCGAGATCGCCACATGATCGCCGGCGATCGCCGCACCCTGGTTCTTGAACAGGAGCGCACCCCTGATGTTCATCGCCTGGGATGGAGTGAGCGACTGGCCCGGGCTGGCGACGCAGGCTTGATACTGCGCGCCGCTGTAGTGAGGGAACGGGATCCCCAACTGCTGCAACGACCACATGACCAGCCCGGAGCAGTCGAACCCTGCCGGAGTGATGCCGCCCCACACGTACGGCACGCCGATCTCCTTTTGGGCAACCTGCAAGAACTGCAGGTTGGTGGGGATCGGCGGGTTGCCAGTCGGATCGACCTGCGGCGGGAACGGCTGCACACCGCCCGGTGCAGACGGGACAGGATCCTTGATTTGGTTGCCGTAGACGGTGACCGGCGTCGCTTGGCCGTCGGTGTTCCACTGCACCCGGGTGACAAGCCACTGGTCGGTCGGGAAACCTGGCACGCCGGCCAGCCCGAACTGCTGGCCGGGACGGACCTGCTCGCCGATGTCGTGCGGGATTTTCACCATCACCGTATCCCCGGTGAACATCGACGTCGACCGGAGGCAGACGGGAACGCCCATGCATTCGGCATCGACGGACGAGTCGACGAACGGAGTGCCCAACCCCTCCCATTTCAGCTGGAAGCCGGGGGCGATCGTCGCGAACCAGGTCGGCTTACCGAAGAACACCCCGCCGTTGCATTCGAGCAGCCAGCAACCCTCCTCCATGCACAGCTCCTGGGCCATGTCGTAGTAGGACTGCCATTGGGTGACCGACATGGAGGGGTTCAGGGCTATCTGGGGTCGTTGCTGGGTGACCATCCCCAGGAACTTGGCGGGCTGCTCCTCCGACGAGATCAGCGTGTTGTACTCGGCCACCCGCGCGGCCAGCCAGTCGGTAGCGGAGAGTCCGTTGTCGTAACGCCGCCATCTCGCCGTCGCCATCCACTGCAGCACGGCTGTGCGTAACGTGACGATCATCCCCGGTATGCCGCCAGAGATCTCGGTCGTTTGCGCCTCGGCGATCGTCATGACATCAGTACCCCACATCACCTGCTGACCGATGCCACCCACCTGGACCACCTGGCCAGCCACCACCTGGTTCACCCCGGATGTTTGGACGATCTGCCCGGCAATCCCGGACGTCAACGTCAGATCAGGATCACAGATCGTCAACTGGACCTGGCCGAGCTGGTCGGAGGTGAAATCGACGGTCGAGTCGGTGGTAACCGCGTCAGCTAGATGCGGGCCGGCGCCGGCCATGAAGTTGAGAGGCGGGGCTATCAACGTCGCCTGCCAGGTGTCGTTCACTGCCGGCAGCGCCGCGACGGCCGGCATCACAAAACCCGGTGCAGGCGGTGGGGTGCCTCCCCCGGTCACGCCGGGGATCGGTATGGGGATCCCGCCAGCCGGGGCGACCGGCAACCCACCAACCATCGAGTTGAACACGTCGATCAGTTCGGTGGCGTAGTTGGGGTCCTGCGCCCAGTTGCCGGACAAGCCACCGACGGTGGTCACCTGCCGGGATTCCCAGTTCACCCCGACGTTCGGCTCGGCGAGGGTGACATTGTTGCCGGCGACTGCTTTGGCGAGCAGCTGGATCTGAGCTCGCACGCCGATCTGCGGGGAGGCGAAATCCAACCCGGACGGGGCCGACACCGGATGGCCGATCCCTGCGTAGTTATTGAGGCTGGTGTCAGGGCTGGTGAAATAGCCCGTCTCCCAGCAAGCCTGGGCGAAAGCGAAATCGCCGCGGATCCCCTGCGCCGACCCCTCGGTCAGGTAGTAGCCGATCACCTGATCGACCGACACGCCGTTCAGGTTGCCGTTCCCCTTCCCTAGCCCGTGATACCAGGCAGAGATCTGAGCTTGGGTGAGACTGTTGGGGCCGGCAATCGACAGGCTGGTATCGACGGTCATCCGCCGTTCCGCCGATTTTGCATCTGCTGGAACTGTTGAATCTGGGCGTTGATCGCACCAGGGATAGCGTTGGCGACTTTCTGGGGATTGCCGGCGCCGGGGATCACGATCGCCCCAGGCTGGATGTGCACAGTGGTGCCACCATGGCTGGTGTGGTGCGAACCGCCGAACAGCCCGAAGAAATGGCTGTTGGACAGAATCTTGCCGAGGTCGAGTCCGCCGCCGATGGCTGCACCCCCAAGAGCGCCGATGGCGGTACCTACGCCAGGAACCACTGAGCCGATGCTTGCGCCGAGCGCCGTCGAAGTACCAAACGTCTCGGCGTAGGACGCTCCCCCGTGTCCCTGCAGGCCGTGCAAGAGGTACGGGGCGCCCATCGCCACCGCGCCGAGCGCCCCGGCCGCCCCGAGCAGCTTGCCGCTGGTGCCGCCACGGCCGAGAGCGGCTGCCTCGCCACCGGCTGCTGTGGCAGCACCCGTCACGGCTGACGTGCCGGCGAGCCCTTCTTCCGCCATCTTCAGGCCGAGCAGCCCTCGGTTCATGCCGAGCAGCGCGTTCATCATGCCGCCGGACTCGATCGCCAGCGAATAGGCTTTCCATGCGGTGGTGGCCCGGTCGGTCCATTGGGCGATCTTCGAAAGGATGATGAACCCGCCAAGGGTGCCGATCAGCATTTCGGTTTCGGCCCTGTGCTGGCCCATCCAGTCGAGCACATCCGAGAAACCCTTCAACGCCGGGGTGGCGATCCCGAGGACATCTTTCGCCATCGGGATCACGGACTGGGACATGATCTGACCGAACCCGTGCAGCGTGGACGTCACGATCGTAATGTCACCGGCCAGTTTCGGATCCCCGAAGATCTGAGCCAACGTCGTGCCGAGCGCGCCCATGTTGTTCGACTGCCAGTCCTTGCCAATACTGCCACCCAACGTCTTGAACCGCTGCTGCGTTTCGGTGGCCCACGCCCCGAGTTTCGTGGACGCCCCCGTCAGGGCGTTCCCGAGCGGCGTCTCGAAAGTGGCGAGCAGATCTCCGACCGCCTTCTTCGCCTGCCCCATCTGACCTGACCAGGTGTTGCGGTAGGCGGCCAGACCGGTCGTAGCGTTCTGCGACGATGAGAGATCGGACAGGAAGTTGCCGGGCATCATCATCGGCGTCCCAGCCCGCAGGAAGCGGGTGCGTAACTCGGCCGGCGTCGAGCCGGTTTCCCGGGCGAGCATCCCGTAAATGTCGACCCCGGCGGAGGAGAAAGCGTTGACATCCGACGGGTTGATCAGACCGCCGGTGCCCATAATGTTGGCGAGCGCCCCCGACATGCCGGCGAAGTTGGCTGTCGGATTGAGCGACACCGCCGAGATGTTCGACAGGGCCGTCAGGGTCGGCATGATTTGCGCTGAGCGCATCCCCGCTTGGGTCAGCTGCTCGAACCCAGCCGTCAACCCCGACAGAGGCACAGGGCCCTCGAGCCCGTGCAACGCCTGGAACGCAGCGCCGCCCAGTGCGGACGAACCGGTGAACGCCGACAGCGCCAACGTGGCCGTCTGGATCGACGACGCGGTGGTCAGCCCGAAGGTCACCATCGCGGCGGTGCCGGCCTCCATCGTGTACGCCAACTGCTGCATCGGATAGCGGACACGTTCGGTGATGGTGTCCCCAACCCCCTTCAGCCCTTCCCGCAGCCTCGAACCTTGCTCGTGCATGTCCCGCATCGCCCTGGTGGTGTGCTTCATCGCGCCGCCGGACAGCACATCCGCCTTCTTGGCGGTGCGGTCCATCTCCTCACCCAACGCCCTCGTCGCACCCTGAGCATGGCCGTGAGACTGGCGGATGCCATCCCCCATCGACTTCATGGCTTCGCGGCTACGCGCAGCCTGCTCAGGGATGTCCGAGATCATCTCCGCGCGGATCGTCACCGTGTCAGTCACCGGCTGCCTCGCAACGATCGGCGGCTATCTGCCGCGCCACTGTCACCCACGTCGGCTCCGGGGCGACCAGCGTGGCAGTACCCGGCTCGATGAAACGCTCCCAGACGGTCTCCCGCAGGGCCGCAGAATAGGTTTCGAGCTCGAACGTGTCGCCGGGCATGACCAGCCTTGCCGGCGACCCTGCCAGCAGCGGCTCCCGGGCCTCGAACTGCAGCAGCAGGCGATCGAACCATGCCGGCAACTCGCCGACCGGCGCGAGGTAGCCGAACGCCACCAGTGTCATGGCGTCGACCCGCTCGGCCGCGGTCGCACCGAGGGACACCGTGTCGCCGTGCGCCACCTGCCGGCGCACGGTGGTCACCTCCTGACCCACCCCGACAGCCACGGTCGGGTAGGAGCCTGCTGTCAGTGCCCGGAAGGTCGCCACCTCCGCGTCGACCGTCATTGCAACCTCGTCGCCAGGTTGGGCGACACGGCCGGCCGGCGCTGGTTGATGATTTTGTATGTGCCATCCGGCAGGCGGATCACGTCGCCGCCCTGCCGCAGCTCGCCAGCAGTCGGCTGGTGCTCGTGAATCTTGTACCGGGGCTTGTCCGCTTCCGCCGCATTCGGAGGCCCAGGAAGCGGGCCAGCCGCCTTCCGCGCTTCGCCCCACCAGGCAGGCTTGACGTTTTCGGCCAGATCGCAGTCACCGCACGTGACCCACCGGACGATGTTCGCCCGCTCGGCCATCGTCGAGGACGGGAGGCGGACCCGCTCGCCTCTGCGAACCGGCCGTCCGAGCCGTTCGCCCCAAGGCCCGTATTGCGGCAAAACCACCGTGTGCTCAGCCATGTGGGATTCTCTCCTCTCACATGTCCAGGCAGGCGACGAACCGTGCCCACGCATCTTCAGTGGGCGCCGGTGCCGCAGACAGCGCGGTGAGCGTTGCCGGCATGTCGCCCGGCCCGTAGACCGGGTACGGCGCCTCGGGAACCGCAGACGATCGGGAAACGCCCGCATGGTGCCTGGTCGCGTGTGTCATCCCGAGCGGCGCTAGGAAGGCCGACCAGGCATCTTCGCTGATCGCGTCCTCCTGGGCCACAGCAGACGGGGTAGCCGGAGCTGCCGCGGACAACATGGCGGTCATCGTCCCCGCCAGCTCCGCCTCTCGGGCGTGCCAAGACGCCAACAGCTGGCTGCGTTGCTCATCAAGCGACAACGGCATAACGAGGGGTCCTTTCGGTGACGGCTGTACAACAGGGGGGGTTTGCGGCGGGTTTGGCGGAACCCTGACAGCTGGCGCAGAAAGCGCAGCCGGCGGACGGGGAGCGTCGCCGAGGTCCACGAACCCGAACGCCTCGACCTCGTAGCCGCGCGTCACGTCGGCTCCGCCTCGGTGGTCCCCGCCGCGCCGGTCTTTGGAGGGTTGATGCCCCCGGCGCGGCGGGAAGCAAGCAGGACACGGACCGCCGTACCAGGCGGCACACCGAGATCGATAGCGAACTCCCGTAGCTCCTGCAGCACCTTCGGTTCCATGCCGAACGGCGCCCGGACTGAGTTCTTCAAGGTCGGTCCACGTCCCATCGACCAATTTTCGACCGAAGAAGCGGGTATGTCGCCGCTATTGGAATTAGAACACCCGATCCCGCAAGCCAGCGATCCCACCATCACCGCGCCGGGCCCGCGCCGCCTCGTAACGCATGTCATCCTCGACGTCCGTGCACCGCTCCCGCCACCACCGCTCCGGGTCGACATCCTTCGGCGCCGTCTTCCAACGATGCTCCGCCTCCGCCTCATCCGAATCGACGATCAGGCGCCCCCTACAACACCACCAACACCGCCTGTAACCCTCCGGCGCCACCACGGCAGCAGCCTCGACTCGACGCGGCCCCTCCACCGTCTCCACCGTGACCACGGGGGCGTGGTGGGTTGCTAGCACATGCGTCCGGTGAGACATTTAGAAGATCCTCGTCTGGAGACCAGCCGAGATCGGTCTCGTTCGACCGAACCGCCGCAACGCCAGCCGCTCCGCCTCCAGTTCCGCGGCCGACCTCGGCCGGCGCACCCAACCAGCACCCTCAAGACACGCCGTCGCGGCCATCGACAACGCAACCGTCTGATCGTCATGCCTTCCCGGGTCGTGATCCACGCGCAGCAGACCCGTCGATCCGGTCTCTTTTAACCTGACCGTCCGCAATTCCTCGAGCAGTAGTTCATTATCCGGCAACCACAGAAGCTCGTCCCTGAGCAACACCAGCAACGTCTGAGCCATGTTCGCGTACCTCTGAGCCGTGAACGACCACTCCTGCACCGGAACCCCCCGAGCCCGCAACCTCTGAGCCATGCCAATCGCCTGAAAAGGATCGGCACGAACCGTCGCATTTCCCGGCCGGGCGTACATCGCCGACAACGACGCCACGACCTCTTCCACCTCTGTCAGATCAACCGGATTACGGCGAGACCCAGCCCACACCCTGATGTGATCCAACACCACACGCTGCCTGCCGGCCGCATCATCAGGCTCGGCATGGCAGACCGCCACCACACACCGGTCGTTCGTAATCCCGACATCAAGACCCAGCTTGTACTGCCAGCCCGGCACGTACCCCTGAGAGCCATCCAGCCGGACGGCACGACGCAGATCATCGACGGACACCAACCGGTCCTCGGAAGCCGACCAGCGACCAAGATGCAACCTGGCGAAAGCCGAATCGCTCAACAAGCCCCGCTGGTCAGCCAGGAACGCCGGATCAGCCCACGGCAACGGACCGAGCACCGGGTTGGTGCGCCACAACGGCGACGCCTCCGCATGCCGGTATACCTTCGCCACCCACGACGCCGGGTCACCAGGCGTGCTGATCGTCACGAACCGTGCGCCCGGCACCTTCCCCGAACCCGACGTCAACGCCTCCCAGACGCCCCGATGCGACGGATCGCCAGGCCACTGCGCTGCCTCATCAACCACCGTGAACGCCGACTTCAGCCCATGAGCGCCGGGGGCGTCAGCCGCCAACACCTCCAACGTCGAGCCCGTCCGGAGCGCCGCAACCTTCCACTGGTCGACTTTCACCGTGCCCGACAGGCCGGAGCGTTGAATCAACCCGCCGATGGCGTCTACACCGAGCCTTGCCTGGTCACGGTCAGACGCCGCCCAGTAAGTCCTCGATCCCGCCGGCAGCTGGTCGAGCAACGTCGCCAGCACCATCCCGGCCAGGTCGGTTGTTTTGGATCCGCCGCGCGGTCTCGTCAGGAAGTGCTGCCGGGGCGCGTCGTCGGCAGGTTCGAGGACAGCACGGGCGTCGGCGAGTTGCCAGTCGGTAGCGGCGTCAGCCCAGCGCCGGCCGTCCTCAAGTACCAACGCACCGAGCAGCGACAGGGCAGTCATGACTCCTCGTTCCGGTCGGCAAGGTGCGGTGTCTCCAGCAGCAACGCCACAAGGTCATCGATCGCGGTCGGGCGCATCGACCGTTGGATGACGATCGCCGCCTCCACCGGATCGCACGTCGGGATCGTCACCTTCCGAACGGCCATCACTCGTCGACTTCCGTCAGGGACGGCTCAGCGTCCGCAGGAGCTTCTGGCAGAGCACGCGGGGAGCGTGCGGTGAGGATGGCCGCTCCTTCTGCCCTGAGGGCCGCCAGGACGTCGTCGGGGGCGGGCGTGGCGCTGAACGTCTGCAGGAGTTTGGCGAACGACAACGGATCGAGGCCGAGCTGGCCTCGCAACGTCGACGCGCGGGAATGCAGACGGTCAGCCAGGAGGGCGGCGTTCCGGACGTCGCCGCCCTCGGTCAACAGGCCGTGCTCATCGAGCCAGTCATCCACCAGTCGGCACTTCGCCTCGGCGATCGACCACGCTTCGATAGCGCCCGCGAACGCCGGCCGATTCAGCCACGGCGCCTGGTCGACGATGCCGGCACGGATCTGCTCGGCCAGCGGCCGCCAGCGACGCTCGCTGCCGGCGCCGTGCTTGAGCGCCAGATCGTTGCCCGGTGCCGCCG
>JAKBAM010000019.1 GCA_021809105.1 Actinomycetes bacterium | reverse complement strand
GTCGGGAAGGGGGGATTCGAACCCCCGGCCTCAGCGTCCCGAACGCTGCGCGCTAACCAAGCTGCGCTACTTCCCGGTGCAACTCAGGTTAGCCGACCGCTTCTCGGGCGGGCACAGCGAGAACAGCGGCCGGCGAGTGTGCGCGTGGGTGGCGGCTGGTCTAAGACGCTTGGCCTTCGAACGGAGCGGCGACCGGTTGGGGCAGGTAGGAGTCGTCCTCCCAGGTGCCGCCGGCCAGTATGGCGGCGACGGCTCGGCGGATGCGGATCGGGTCGAGAGGCTTGATGAGCCAGCCGGAGACGCCCGAACGGCGGGCCAGGAACACATCGGCCCGCCGGTCCAAGACCAACAGAACGGCGCAGGGGTCGAGGCGGCCGGCGTCTTGCTCCAGGCGCATGTCGAGGGCTACCGCGATGCCGCCCATGACCCCGATCTGCATGTCGACGATGGCCAGGTCGGCTGGTCGGGCGGACAGTGCCTTGCGGACCTCGGCGCCCTCCCGCACCCATCGGACGGTCGTGTCGGGGCTTCCGAGGACCGCCCACAACTCCTCGTAGACGGAATCGGCGTCGGTCGCGATGAGTACGTCGGGCACTGGCCGAGGGTATCGCCCTCCCCCTCAGCGATACCATCTGGTGTCGCGTGGGTACCATCGCAGGGAGGCCCGGAGGGGCCCCGAGGCGCTGGCGTCCGGTCGCTCCCTTCGCCGGCGGAGGTCGGCGTAGGGCGATGGACGCCTCTGACCAGGAGGTTTCGTGCTCACCATCCAGCAGGACACAACGCCCGAGGGGTACACGGTCTGTCGGCCGGTCGGCGAGCTCGACGCATTCACCGTCAGCCAGTTCCGGCAGTCGCTGGCCGAGATGGCTTCCAGCCACAGGCTGTTGATCGACATGTCGGGCGTCCCGTTTGTCGACTCTGCGGGGTTGGGCGCGCTCATCGGCGGTATCCGGCGGGTGCGCGAGCTGGGCGGCGACGTGGCGGTGGCCTGCAACCGGCCGACGCTGGTGCGGTTGCTGCGCACGACCGGCTTCGATCGGATCGTGACAGTGGCGGAGACCGTGGAGGAAGCCGTCACGGCCCTCGACAAGCAGGAGCCGCAGGAGGCCTAGGGCTCCAGCCGTGCGGGCGGTTAGCTGGGTTCGCCGCAGGCCACATCCGCATACCGCATACGTCGGCTAGGTCTCCGGCTCTGGGAAGAGGTGTGCGGCCACCAGTGCCAGACCTGCCATGTCATGGACATCGTCGTCGAGCAGCGGGACTGTGGCCAACGCTGCGCCATGGATCCGGCTGGTCAGGACCTCGACGTGCTGGCGCTCCCGGGCCGCGATGCCGGCGAGGTCCCTGGCGTTGGCCAACAGCTCGTCGAGCACGCCGGCCGCCCCACTGTCGGGGTGCCCAGGCGGCAGGGCGATCGGGGGTGCTCCTCCGAACTCGGGGAACAAGCGGTTGACCACCAGCGCCGCCACCTGTTGCCCGGACTCCGCCAGTCGGCCGGCGAAGTAGAGCGATTCGTCCACCGCGTCGCGCCGGGGTGCGGAGATGACGACGAAAGCGGTGCTCGGCGCGGCCAGGAGGGCCTTCACCTTGCTGGCCCGGTCTCGGAACCCTTGCTCCATCCCCTCGAAGGCGGTGAAGAACGCTACTGCGTCACGCACCACGTCGCCCCCGACCACCTTGGACATGGTCTTGAGGAGGGCCTGGGTGGCGAAGTTGACTGCCCGCAGGCTCGCTCTGGTCGGCATCATCAGTACCCGGAAGAATCGGTTGTTGAGGAACCTGAGCAAGCGGGCCGGCGCGTCGAGGAAGTCCAGGGCGTGGCGCGTGGGAGGCGTATCGACGACCACCAGGTCGAAGCGGGGGTCGAAGGACAGGTCGTAGAGTTTCTCGACCGCCATGTACTCCTGGGTTCCCGAGAGGGCGCCGGAGATGTTGCGATAGAGACGGTTGTCGAGGATGGCCCGAGCCTGCTCAGCGCTGCTGGCGTTACGGGTCACGGCCGAGTCGAACGTGCCCTTGACGTCGAGCATCAGGGCCCACATCTCTCCCGGGCCCTCCCAGACCCGCTCGACCTGGTGGGGCTCGTTGGTCAAGGCGTCGAGGCCCAGGGCGTCCGCCAGCCGCCGGGCCGGGTCGATGGTCACGACTACGGCTCGACGGCCCCGCCTTGCCGCCTCGTAGGCCAGGGCCGCGGCGGCGGTCGTCTTGCCCACACCACCGGGCCCGGCGCAGATCAGCACCGTCCGTCGTTCGATCAGCTCACCCAGCGAGCCGCTTGCGCCGCCGGTCGTCACGAGCCCCTCGTCACGAGGCGCTCGTCGGTAGGACTGCGATCTGCCTCTCGAGAGCGTCGGCGAGGATGTGAAGCTCGTGGATCCCCAAGTCGGTGGAGAACAGGTAGGGCAGCATCATCTGGGGCAGCGGCAGCCTCTCGGCCAGCCGTTCCACCTGGGCGGCCTGGAGATCCTGGCGATGCCGCCGGAACTCGGCGGCTCGGTCCAAGCCTGCCACTTCGGCGTCGGTGAGCTGCACGCCCAGCGACGCGGCGGCGGGGGCGGCGCCTCCCAGGCCGAGGTGGGGCCAGGCGCCGTTGACAACTACCGGCGCCAGCTTGACCCCGGCCTGGTCCTCGAGCAGGAACGCTGTCTCGGCGGCCTCGTTGACGGGCGTCTCCTCCGGGACGGTGACGAGCAGTACCTGGAAGCGCGTCGGATCGGCGATCATCTCCAGCACCTCGCCGGCCTGAGACCGGATGGGCCCGACGGTGACCGCGTCAGCCAACCCTTTGGGACTGACCAGGAAGGTGACCGCGTGGCCGGCGGCAGGGGCGTCGATGATTATCAGGTCCAGGTCGCCGCCGGCGGTGGCGCCCTTGTCGATCGATTTGACCTTGGAGAGGACGAGGAGATCCTTGATGCCGGGGATGGCCGTGGCGATCACATCGAGGGTGCCGGTTGCGGTCAGCCGTCGGGAGATCCGGCGCAGCCCGTGGTCCTCGAGGTATTCGAGGAGGGCGTCGTCAGGGGTCAGGCTGCGGGCTCGGATCGGCGCCCCGGACCTGCCGGTACCGGGCCGGTCGCCACCATCGGCCAGGACAGTCTCCTGGTAGCCTAGAGGACCCGAATGGCCGAACAGGGCCGGCAGGGCTGCGGTGCCCTCGACATCGATGAGGAGGGTGTGCAGGCCCGCCCGGGCCGCGACCAGGGCCAGGGTGGCTGCGACGGTGGTCTTGCCCACCCCGCCCTTGCCGGCAACGACCAGCACCCGGGCCTGGGTGCAAAAAGCCCTCGGATCCACTCTGCCGGGCAGCGTACCCATTCCAGCCCTCTAGTGCGAGAGCGATTAAAAGCCCTGGTCAGAGGCGGTGGGCGCCAAACTTGCCCTTGTCGGGGCGAGGCGGGGGTTATAGCGTCTGAACCGATAAGGGGGATGGTCGCGGTGAGCGTTCAGCATGTCGAGGATCTGTGGCAGGTCAAGGCGTCGTGCCGTGGCCCGCATGCGTCGGTGTTCTTCCCGCCGGCGCATTTCGAGCGCAAAGATGATCGGGAAGCGCGCGAAGCGCGCGCCAAGGCGATCTGCGCGGCGTGCCCGGTACGCAGGCCCTGCCTCGACTACGCGCTTCGGATACGGGAGCCTCATGGCATCTGGGGCGGCCTCAACGAGGCGGAGCGCAGGCCTCTCACCCCCTGATAGGCCACGCCCAGGGCAGCCGACCACGCCGATCGCCCAGCCTTTAAACTGCTGGTCGGGTGTGCCGGGCCTTACGCTCGGGAAATGCACGTCGCCGAGCCGGACCGGGGAGGCGACGAGGTCGCCGAGCATCTGGTGTGGCATTCGACGTCGGTCGAGGGGCGCAGAGCCAACTTCGGGGTGGCGGGCGAGGGGCTGCCCGTGCTGTTCCTGCACGGCTGGGCGTTGGGCCATCGCGCATACAAGCGCGCCCTCAAGCGGCTTGTCCTCCAGGGGTGCCGCGTGTACGCCCCGGCGATGCCGGGCTTCGGGGGCAGCGCCGACCTGCCGAGGGCAGGCTTCGGGCTCGGGTCCTACGCAAGGTGGGTGGCCGGGTTCCTCGACGCGGTGGGAGTGGACGAGCCGGTGTTCGCCGTCGGGCACAGCTTCGGGGGTGCAGTGGCCGTGCAGCTGGCTCATGACCACCCCGACCGGGTCGGCCACCTCGCGCTGGTGAGCTCCGTCGGGGGGGCCACCTGGGTAAATGCCGGCAGCAAGGTGAGGTCGATGGCGGAGCGCCCACTCTGGGACTGGTGGCTGCACTTTCCTGGCGACCTGTTCCCGATTCGCGGCGCGCTCGGGATGGTCCAGGCGATGCTCGAGGACGCCCTCCCCAACTTGCTCTGCAACCCACTGGCGCTGTGGCGCGCCGGGCAGCTGGCCCGCCAGGCCGACCTCACCTCCGAGCTACTGGATCTGAAAGTCCGGCGCACCCCTGTCGTGGCGCTCTGGGGTGACAAGGACACGGTGATCCCGAGGGCCAGCTTCGAGGCGCTCTGCGCCGCCATCGGTTCGACGGGCGAGGTGGTGCCCGGCAGCCACTCGTGGCTCCTGGCGGACCCCGATGCCTTCGCCGAGGTGATGCGCGACTCGCTCAGTGCGGCGCGCGCCGCTCGGGGGGAGGAGGCGGATCCGAGGGGGCAGCGGGCAGACGGGGCCCCCTGATCCTCAGATCACCGCGCCGGCGGGTCACCCCAGTGGCGTCGAAGTGGGCGAGCAGCGGCATCACATGCCTGCGGGAGGTGCCCAGCGCGTCGCGAACCGCCGCCACGGTCACACCCTGCGGGTTGCGCTCCAGAAGGAGGCCCAATGTTGAGGCCGCGGCTGCGACCGCCGCGGCTGACCACCACACGCCGTCTCGTTCCACCACCGCGCCCGCTTGGACCAACTGGCGCAGGAGCGGCCGTGGGACCTGATAGTCGGCCGGTGATGGCGGCGACCACGGGGCGGCATCCAGCGCCTCCAGCCACGGGTGCGTCGCCGTGAGCGGATCAGGAGTGGGGGCGCCCTCCGGCACGCTGGCGAGCACTGCCCAGCCGCCTCGTACCTCGATGCCCTCCGTGCGCTCGGCCAGGACCCGTCGCTCCTCGGAGAGGGTCGCCAGCTCCAGGCCGTACGGCCCGGCGTGCTCCAAAGCCGAGCGCAGGTCGGCCACCGCCTCGGCCAAGGCGCTGCGCCCGACGACCCAGCGGCCCACGGTGGGAGCGACGGCCTCGCCGGTCAGGCGCTCCAGGAGGTCGGCATCGACCCAACCTCGTTCTTCCACGATGCGCGCTACGGTCCCGTCGGGGGCGGCTCGGGCCGCCGGGAGCACCGGATCGACGTCGAGGATCTGGCCGCCGCCGACCGTCTCGCCCCGGCCGTGCTCTCTCAGCACGTAGCGGTCGCCCGGCAGCCACGGGACGGCGGTGGCCAGATGGAGTCGGACCATTCCGGACTGTCCGGGTCGGATGACGTCGGGTCCGAGGATGCGAACCGAGGCGGTGATGGCGCCCGTGCCGGCGAAGACCTCCCACGCTCCCCGGCGCGACACGGGGTGGTCGAGGGCGGCCAGCACGGAGAGGGTGGCATCGGCAGTACGGGTCGGCGCCCACTGGCCGTCGCGCACCAAGGCGTCCCCGCGGCCTACGCCGGTGCGGGCCACGCCAGCGAGGTTGACCGCCACCCGGTGGCCGGGCCCCACGACCTCCACCGCCTGGCCGTGGACCTGCAGGCCCCGCACCCGGACGCCCAGGGGGCCGGAGGCGCGGACCAGCGTGAGAGGGTCGCCGGCGGCCACTGCGCCGCCGGAAAGGGTGCCGGTCACGACCGTCCCGGCTCCCCGAGCCGAGAACGACCGGTCAACCCACACCCGGGGCCTCCCCCGGTCAGCCGCCGTCGGGGCCCGGTCGAGCACGCCTTCCAGGGCTACGGTCAGAGCGGGAAGCCCGCGGCGCGACAGGCTGTCGACGGCCACTACCGGCGCCCCGTCCAGCCCGGTGCCCCGCAGGCGGCCTGCGACGTCGGCGTTCACGGCTGCCAGCCGCCGCTCGTCGACCAGGTCGGCTTTGGTGAGAGCCACGACCCCGGCCCGCAGGCCGAGCAGGTCGAGGATCCGGAGATGCTCCTCCGACTGGGGCTTCCAGCCCTCCGTCGCCGCCACCACGAGCACCGCTACATCGACAGCGCCTACTCCGGCGAGCATGTTGCGGATGAAGCGCACATGGCCGGGTACATCGACCCACGAGACGTCGTGGCGGCCGATGGTGCCGTGGGCGAACCCCAGGTCGATGGTGAGGCCCCGGGACTTCTCCTCGGCCCACCGGTCGGGGTCGGTCCCCGTCAGCGCCAGGACAAGCGAGCTCTTTCCGTGGTCGACATGACCGGCGGTAGCGACGATATGCACGCCTAGACCGGGAGCGCCGGGAGCCCGGGGGAGCACGATGCGAGCGCTTTGCCCACCACTTCGTCGTCCGATGGATCGACGGTGCGCAGGTCCAGCAAGGTGGCCCCGCCGCTGACCCTGGCCACGATCGGGGGGTCCCAGGCCCGCAGCGCGGCGGCGTGATCTCCTGCCAGGGCCACCCCGGCCGAAGGGAGCTCCCGGCCGGGCTGCGATCCGCCCCCGAAAGCCCCGGCCAGGTCGACGACCCCGCCGGCACCGAGCGCCGCCGCCCGCGAGCGCAGCGATGCCACGGTCCGCGTCGCCATCGCCCAGAGGGGCAGGCCAGCCGCTTCGCCCCTCAGGTAGGCGAGGGCGGTGTGCTGGAGGTGGAGGAGGATGAGGCCGCCCGGTCGCAGGGCTCGCGCCAGCGGGTGGCGAGCACAGCGGGCCACCAGGTCCGCCCGCCCGGCGATGATGCCAGCCTGTGGGCCGCCGAGCAGCTTGTCACCGGAGAAGGTGACCAGGGCCGCTCCCTCCGCGAGGGTCTGGCGGACGGCCGGCTCGCCGGCCAACCACCGCTGCGGGCCACCTAGCCAAGGAGTGGAGGCGTCGAGCAGGCCCGAGCCCAGGTCGGCGATCACCGGCGGCCCCAGCTCGGCCAGCTCTTGGACAGTGACCTCCTCGGTGAAGCCGACGATCCGGTAGTTGGAAGGGTGGACCT
The DNA here is from genome assembly GCA_021809105.1 of Actinomycetes bacterium. GTDB lineage: Bacteria > Actinomycetota > Acidimicrobiia > Acidimicrobiales > Palsa-688 > Acidiferrimicrobium. The sequence goes on along the minus strand of JAKBAM010000019.1, from coordinate 36,907 downwards.
TCAGGCAAGCGGCCGTGCGGTCGCCCAGGGCGCGGCGGTAGTCGTCCAGGCGGGTCCGGTTGGTGGTGCCGACCTCGACCATAGAGGCGCCCGATGACGCCATCACCTCCGGGATGCGAAAGCCGCCACCGATCTCGACCAGCTCCCCGCGGCTGACCACCACCTCGCGGCCGGCGCCGAGAGCGGTGAGGACCAGGAGGATGGCGGCCGCTCCGTTGTTGACGGCGATCGCCGCCTCGGCGCCTGCAGCCCTGGCGAGCAGTCCCGCCGCGTGCCGATCGCGCGAGCCGCGCCCGCCGGTGGCCAGATCGAGCTCGACGTTTGCGTAGCGGGCTGCGGAAGGGGTGGGGAAAGGACCGGCCGGCGCGCGGCCCAGGTTGGTATGGAGCAGGATGCCGGTGGCATTGATCACCGGGCGCAGCAGTGTGGCCGCCAGGATCCCAGCCCGCCCCCGGGCCGAGCCCGGGTCACCGGCCGCGATGGCGAGCCGGGCCGCGTCCACCAGCAGGGGGTGGGGCAGGCCGAGATCGGAGAGGCTGCGGGCCAGGGCGTCGACCGACGGTGGGCGCATGAACTGATGGTACGGACAACAGTCGCCGCTCGGCTCGCCGGACCCGCGATTGGGCGATCGCAGCCCGGATCCTGTTACGAATAGTGCATGTCGGTCCCCTTGCTCCAACCGTGAGCTGGCATGCAGCATGCCGGGAGGCCGACGTGCCGGCCCAGCGGGGTTGGCCGGTGACGGTAGCCGGCGTGTACATCGCCGTCTTCCGAACGGCGCAGGGCCTGCGGGCCGTCGACAACGTGTGCCGGCACACCGGGGCACCCCTAGACGACGGGTTCGTGTCAGGCAACTCTGTCACCTGCCCCTGGCACGGGTGGCGCTACGACCTGGCGACGGGCGACCAGCTCACCGCTTTCGGCCACCGCCGGGGTCTGCGGAGCTATCCGGTCCGGGTGGAGGACGGCCAGGTGTGGGTGGCACTACCGGACGAAGGTTGAAGCCGGTTCCGGTGACCGTCCGCGCGAGGGACTTCGCGCGAAGCTGCTGCACGGGATGCGGCTACTCCGGCGAGTGATCAGGATCGTCTTCTCCTCGGTGTTCATGGCGTTGGTCACCTTCGTCGGGGCCCCTGCGACGATCGCGGCGACAGTGCTGGCCGGCCTGATCCTCCTGCCGCTCCCCGCCACCATCCCGATCCCCCAGAGCCGGGCGCTGGCCGAGCCGACGATCGTCTACGACCGCTACGGCGGGGTCATCGCCACGTTCCAGAGGTCCGACCAGAACATCCCCGTCACCGAGGCCCAGATCCCCGCCGTGTTGAAAGAGGCGGTGATCTCCGACGAGGACCGCAGCTTCTACCACCACGGGGGCATCGACCTGCGAGGAACCCTGCGAGCACTCGTGGCCGACATCCGCAACGGGCGAGCCGTCCAGGGCGGTTCGACGATCACCCAGCAGTACGTGAAGTTGGCCTACGTCGGCGCTCAGCGCACCCTGGTGCGCAAGGTGCGCGAAGCCATCCTGGCCAGCCAGCTCGCCCGCCAGGCCAGCAAGGACGAGATTCTCTACCGCTACCTGACAATCGTGTACTTCGGGGATGGCAACTACGGGGTGGGGGCCGCAGCGGAGTCCTACTTCCACGTACCGGTCTCCCAGCTCGACGCGTCTCAGGCCGCCACCCTGGCCGGTCTGATCCCGGCGCCCTCCTACCGCGCCCCGACCGCCAACATCGCGGTCGCGGAGCAGTTCCGCCAACTGGTGCTGGGCAAGATGCTCCAGCAGGGCTACCTCACCCAGCCCCAGTACGGCGCCGCCATGGGCGAGCACCTTGCCGCTGCGCCGGCCAACGGCTCGCCGCCGCCAGCAGGCTCCACCGTGGTGTACGCCCCGACCCCGCCCCCCAGCAAATACCCGGTCTTCGTCGACTACGTGCAGCGGTGGCTGTTGGCCAACGGTTACACCCTTCAACAGATCTATTCGGGTGGCTTGCGCATCCAGACCACCCTCGATCCCAAGCTCGAGGACGAGGCGATCGCCTCGGTCGGCTACACGCTCGCCGGCACCAACCCGTACGTGGACATGGCGCTCGCCTCGGTAGAGCCCCAGACGGGCTTCGTGGAGGCCCTCGTCGGCGGTCGCAACTTCGGGGTGGCGGGATCCCCGTACCGCCTCGACAACCTGGCCATCAGCGCCTGCGACAACATTCCCCTGATCACCGCCGCCCAAAAGGCCGGGGCCAGCCCGGGAGCCACATGCTGGAACGGCAACTCGATAGACAACGCGGGGAGCCCGGGACACCAGCCGGGCTCGTCCTGGAAGCCCTTCGTGCTGGCGACCGCCTTCGAGCAGGGGATCCAACCCACCGCCCTCTACAGCGCCCCGTACATCCTGCCCATACCTGGTTGCACCGTGGCACCGGGGCACCCATCCTCTGACTGCCAAGTGCGCAACGACGTAGTGGGGAGCGGAGGGTCCATCACCCTGGCCACCGCCATGGCCGCCTCGGTCAACACCGTCTATGCCCAACTGGCTCCACAGGTCGGCTGCGCCAACGTCGCCAACACCGCCAAGGCGCTCGGGGTCGACTCGGCGTTCTTCTCGACGGCCAAATTCCCCTTCTGCCAGACCTACGCGCTCGGCGAGCAGGACGTAGCCCCGCTGGACATGGCGTCGGCCTACGGCGTGTTCGCCGACCACGGCCAGAAGGCCGCGCCCACGCCGATCCTTGAGATCGTCAACGCCAACGGCAAGGTCCTCCTCAACAACATCTCACACCCGCCGAAGACGACCACAGTGATGCCGTCCAACGTCGCCGACAACGTCACCAACGTCCTGCAGGGCGTGTTGCAGCCCGGAGGCACGGCCTACGGCCACGGGCTCAACCGGCCGGCAGCGGGCAAGACCGGTACCACCAACAACGAGACCAACGCCTGGTTCACCGGCTACACGCCGACACTTTCGACATCGGTGTGGATGGGCCGCGACGACAACTCGAGCGCTCCTCTCGGCGTCGTCAAGGGCGTCTACCCAGTGGTGGGCGCGACGTGGCCGGCGGCCACCTGGCAGTCGTTCATGACACAAGCGCTGGCCAACGTCCCGATCACCCCTTTCAACCAGCCGGCACCGATCGTCACCCCCATCGTCGCCGGAGCGCTAGGAGCCGCCGGCGCCCCTCAAAAGCCGAAGATCCGAGCCGGTGCCCCCAGCTACCCTCAGGCCGTCCCCACCGGAGGCCCGTACGTCGTCGAGCCCGCGGCCCCCCTGGCGGTAGCGCCGATCCCGGCAGTCCCCGTCCCCACCACGGTCCCGCCGGCCTCGACCACGACGACCACGACCCCCGCACCGCCTCCCTCGGACACCACCACGGTGCCCGTCGCCACACCGCCGGCGACTCGGGGCAACCGGCGCTCCGGCGGGTAGCGCCCGGTTGCCCACTGCCGGCGTTTGCCCGCTGCCGGCCGCCGGCGGTTCAGGTGGCAGTTGGATGACGCATGCGGTATCCAACTGCCACCCGAAGGCCCGCAAGCGTCACTGGCTGCCGGAGATGATGCCTCCCGGACAGTTGAGGACCTTGTTGCACGCCGCTTGTACGTAGGGTGCATACCAGACGCCGTCGGTGGCGAAGCCGAGCGGTGCGTAGGTCCTGGACCCGACGGCGATCACCTGCCCGGCCTCGTTGATCAGCGGCCCGCCCTGGTACGCGGGGCCGAGGGGCGCATCGTGCTGGATGCCGTTGGCGGACACGTCGGTGATCAGCCCCTGGCTCAGCGCGGCGCCGGCGGAACCGAGCCCGGACACCGCGTAGATCCGCTGGCCTACGACCGGCCCCGGCGAGGCCGGCGCGGCGGGGACGACCGGGAGGTTCCCGACTGGCAGGACGATGAGGGCCAGGTCGTAGGTCTGGTCCCATGTGCGCACCGTCGCTGGGGTGCTGGTCTGGCCCTGCTGCACAAAGAGGGGCGGGGCCGGGCTGTGGGTGGCCGCGGCGATGGTGGTGTACGAGGTCAAGAGCAACGACTGGGTCGGGTTGGATGACACGACGAACGCAGTGCCGACCGATGCCTGCCCGTTGCTGTCGAGAGTGTGGACGAAGAACAACGAAGGCGCCAGTTGCTTGGCCAGCTTGGCCAGCGTCGCGGGGCTGGCTTCGAGGGCCTGGATCGGCCCGAGCTGAGCCTGGATCTCCGCCTTGGCCGCGGCGGCGGATGCCTGGAGGTCGCCTTCCGCGTTGGCGAACTGCTGCTTGTAGCCGGTGATGACGGTGTTGACCCGGTCGTTGGTCTGGTTGAGCTTGTACTGGTAGTAGGAGTAGAGGACCACTCCCGACAGGCCGGCGCCGACGGAGAAGGCCAGGATCAGCGCCGTTATGCCGAGCAGGCTGCGCGGCAGCACTCGATGGCGCAGTGGCGTACGGGGCGCTGCGGGGGTCTCGGCGGCTGTCGGGGTCGCCGGTGCTGCGGGGGTCGCCGGTGCTGCGGAGGTCTCGGCGGCTGGCGGTGGGCTCCCCGGGCCTACCGCATCCGCGGGCTGCCGTCCGAGCAGGTCGACCGCCGGCACCTGCCTGGTGGGTGGCCCCGCCGGGTCATCCAGGTCGTCGTCGTTGCCGTCCCTGCTCCGTGCCATCCTCGCTCAACCGTACTCGCACGGCTTCGCCGTCCTGCGGGCACCACGGGCCGAGCCGTAGTATCGGCGCGGCGTGGAGACCGACCGCCGGGCGGGGATCGTCGAGGGCGTGGCGCCGGGCGTGGCCCGCATCTTGGCGCCCAACCCGGGCATCATGACCGGGCCCGGGACCAACACGTACCTACTCGGCGACGGCCCGATAGCCGTGATCGATCCGGGGCCCGACAGCGACGACCACCTGGTGGCGTTGCTCGACGCGGTGGGGGACCGGCTGCGCTACATCATCGCCACGCATACCCACACCGACCACTCGCCTCTCGCCCGGCGGCTGCGGGAGGCCACCGGCGCGGAGGTGCTGGGGTTCGGGCCGGCCCCGCGGCTCCCAGCGCACCGGCACCGGCACCCGTCCCCGGCGCCCCTCCCGGGTGACGCACCTCCCGACGTCGCGAGGACAGCGGGAAGCCACACCGAGGACTCCCACGACATGGCCTTCGCGCCCGACCGGCGCCTCCGAGACGGGGACCGCCTGCGGGTCGGGCCGCTCGACCTGGTCGCCGTGCACACCCCTGGCCACTGCTCCAACCATTTGTGCTTCGAGCTGGCCGGGACCGGGATGTTGTTCTCCGGGGACCATGTGATGTCGGGATCGACGGTGGTCGTCGCCCCGCCCGACGGGGACATGGCGCAGTACATGGAGTCGTTGGAAAAGGTCCGGCGGCGGCACCCCACCCGCATCGCTCCCGGCCACGGGGGCATGATCGAAGATCCCGCCGCTGCGCTCGACGAATATGTGACCCACCGGCGGAGCCGGGAGCGCCAGATCCTCGATGGAGTGAACGTAGCCCCCGGCGGCGTGACCACGGATGTATTGGTCGGCATGCTCTACGCCGACGTGCCGGTGGCGCTCCACCCCGTTGCCCGTTACTCGGTGTGGGCTCACCTGCGGAAGCTTGCCGGCGAGGGTGCGGTGCGCAGTGACGATCCCGACGACATAGGCGTACCCTGGAGGGCGGTCAGGTCGGAGTAGAGCAGCCCGTGATCAGTTCGCCGGCGATCACCGGCGGTCCGAAATGGAAGCCCTGGCCGAGTCGGCAGCCCAGGTCGGTCAGCAGCGCGGCCTGCTCGGCTGTCTCGATGCCCTTGGCCGCGGTGGTCAGCCCCAGCGCCTCGCCGAGCCCGACGAAGGCCCGCACCACTTCGGTGTCGCCGCTGTCGCGGCCCAAGCCGGTGACGAAGGCCCGGTCGAGCTTGATGACGTCGATGCGGGCTCGGCGCAGGTAGCCCAGGCTGGCGCCCCCGTTGCCGAAGTCATCGACACACAGCCCGACGCCCAGGTCCTTCAGGTCGTCCAGGTTGCGCCAGGCCTGCTCGCCGGCGCTGGCGAGCACCCGCTCATCGACCTCGACCACCAACCGTTCGGGGGCCAAGCCGTGGTGGACGAGCGCCGACTCGGCCAACCCGGCCATCCGGCACTCGGCGAGTTGACGGGTCGACAGGCTCACCCACACCTGATCAATGGTGCCGTCCCAGCGCCGCGCATCGGCGCACGCTTGGTCGAGCAGGCCGGCCCCGACAGAGACGATCAGGCCGCTGCGCTCGGCGAGGTCGACGAACGGCGCCGGGCCCACCAGGTCGCCCTCCTCGCCCCGAAGCCTCAGGTGCGCTTCGGCGGCCACGATCATGCCGGTGCGGAGGTCGGCGATGGGCTGGAAGACCACCGCCAGCCCGTCGTCGTCGAGGGCGGCCCGTAGCACGGTCTCGGAGGCCACTCGAATGGCCTGGGTATGCCCGGCGTCGAACAGCTCGCAGCGATCTCGGCCAGCCTGCTTGGCTCTGTACATCGCCGCATCCGCATCGGCGAGCAGGGCGCTGGCCCTGTCCTCCGAGCCCATGGCAATGCCGATGCTGGCCGTCAGGCGAACGATCCGCCCCGCCAGCGGTAGAGGGCGGGCGACCGCAGCTCGGATCCGGTTGGCGATCTCCATCGCGTCGCTGGCCCGCTCCACGCCGCTGGCCACGATCACGAACTCGTCACCACCCAGGCGGCCCACCGTGTCGCCGGGTCGCATCGCTCGCCGCAGCCGCTCGGCCGTGGCCACGAGCACCTTGTCCCCGGCGGCGTGGCCGAGCGTGTCGTTGATGGACTTGAAACCGTCCAGATCGACGAAGAGGACCGCGATCCGAGCATCGTCGTAGGCTTCAAGGTGGCGGAGGAGCGCAGCCCGGTTCGGTAGCTCGGTCAGGCTGTCGTGGGTGGCGCGGTGAAGTAGCCGGGCGTGGGACGCCGAGTCCCCCGCCGGCTCCCGCACGACAGTGACCCAACCTGCCACTTCGGGGTCGTCGAGGTGGTTGGCGATGCCGACCTCCACCAGCCGCCAACCGCCGGCACCATCGGTCACCCGGCAGGAGACGTCGCAGCGGCCGCCCGGGTGCCCGCCGAGCGCCCGGTAGGCTCCGGCCACCTCCCGGCGGTCCTCGGGGTGGACGGCGGGGAGCAGGCGGCCGTCGACGAGCACCGCGGCTCCTGGGCTCGACCACCGCACCCGCCCCTCCCGGTCGGCCACCACGATGGTCTCACGACTGTGCGCCAGCACGGCCGCCAGGAACGGGTCGAGTTGGGGGGGCTGGGGTTCGGGGGGAGTCGTCACGACATGGATTGGTTTCGGCGTCCGGGCAGCCGCGTTTGAGCAGGCGCCGCTCATCCGGAAACGGAGGAAAAACGGCGACGCGGGCTCAGACTCCTGCGGACTTGGGGCCGAGAGCTCCCTCGACTACGTCGAGCAGGCGGGCGGTGCAGTCGCGCATCTCCACCAGCGGGGCTACTGCGACGACGGCATCCACCAGCGCGGCGAAGTCGGCGGCGGTGTCGCCTGATCCGAGCGCGGCGGGGTTGCCGCTGTCGCCCCCGGCCGACACCTCGGGCCGGATGGGGATCTGCGCCAGCAGCGGCGCACCGATGTCCTCGGCCAACCGAGCCCCGCCGCCGGACCCGAACAGGGCGTGATGAGCACCTTGGGGGTCGGTGAAGCCGCTCATGTTCTCTATGACCCCGGCGACCCGCAGGTATCCCTTGCGGGCCATGTCGGCGGCGCGCGAGGCCACCTTTTGCGCGCCTAGGGCGGGGGTGGTGACGATGAGCATCTCTGCGCGGGGCAGCATCCGGGCCAGCCCCATCTGCACGTCGCCGGTGCCGGGAGGCATGTCCACGAGCAGGTAGTCGAGATCCCCCCAGTCCGCATCCTCTATGAAGTGTTGCACCGCCCGGTTGAGCATCAGGCCGCGCCACATGACCGCCTCGTCCTCACCGGAGAGGAATCCCATCGACAGGACCCGGATCTCCCCTGCGCCGACCGCCTTGACCTGAGGGCAGAGCCGTGGGCGCCCGCCGCCCGTCGCAGACGGGACGGCCTGCAAGCGCCCGTCCATTCCGAGCATCCGCGGCACCGAAAAGCCGGCGATGTCAGCGTCGAGGAGCCCGACGGTGTAACCGCGCCGGGCCAGGCCCGCTGCGAGGTTGACCGTCACCGACGACTTTCCCACGCCCCCCTTGCCCGACGAGATGGCGAGCACCCGGGTGCGCCCGGGGATGTCGATCGCCGGCGCCATGTCCCGAGCCTTCCAGCGGGCGCGGGCCATAAGGTCGCGCTTTTGCTGCCGGGACATCTCGCTGGTCACGACCTCGACGGCCCTCACGCCCGGAAGCGACCCGACACGGCCCTCGACGTCGGCCTGGAGCTGCGATCTGAGGGGGCAGGCGGCGGTGGTGAGGGCCAAGCGCACCCTGACCAAGCCGCCGGCTCCGATGTCGGCGCCGAGGAACATGCCGAGGTCGACGACGTTGTCGCCGAGCTCGGGGTCGATGACCCCGAGCATCGCCCCGCGGACTGCTTCGCGGGAAGGAGGCACAGGTCAAGTGTACGGTCGGTCGCCCCCCTCAGGTACTGTGACACCCGTACCCAGGCTGCCCAGAGGAGGCCCCGGTGAGCACCCAGACCGACGCAAACCCGACCGACGCCATCGCGCTCACGGACACCGCCACCGCCAAGGTGGGTGAGCTCATCCGGCAGGAGGGCAACCCCGACCTGGCCCTCCGAGTGGCCGTCCGCCCCGGCGGGTGCTCAGGTTTCTCCTACGAGATGTTCTTCGACACCGACGTGGCCGACGACGATGTCCTTCAGAGCTTCGGCGATGTCAGGGTCGTCGTGGACCCGGCCAGCGCCAGCTTGCTGGTGGGGGCCACGCTGGACTTCAAGGACGGCCTGACCGACGCCGGCTTCAGCATCAACAATCCCAATGCCACCCGTACCTGTGGTTGCGGGCAGTCGTTCAGCTGAACCGAAGCTGCCTGTAAACCTCACAGTCGACGGTCGCGCCGTCGAGATCCCAGACGTTGGCGGGTCCCTGCTAGACGCGCTACGCGACGAGCTCGGGCTGACGTCGGTCAAGGACGGTTGCAGCCCCCAGGGACAGTGCGGTTGCTGCACTGTCTTGGTCGACGGCAGAGCCCGCGTGGCCTGCGTCACCCCTCTCCGCCGGGTGGCGGGCCGTACGGTGACCACCGTCGACGGGTTGCCGGAGGACAGGCGCGCCGCCCTGGTGGGAGCGTTCTCGGCCCATGGAGCCAGCCAGTGCGGCTTCTGCACGCCAGGGATCCTCTGCCGCCTGGCCAGCCTCGACGATGGTGCCGACGTGGGCGCCGTCGAGTCGGCCCTGATGGCTCACCTGTGCCGCTGCACCGGATGGCGCAGCATCGTCGAGGCTGGCGTCTCGGCCCTCGTGGACGGCGTCACTGTGGGCACCGACGCAGGCGGCTCGGGAGGTCCGGCCCGGGCGGCGCTGGAAGGCGGTGCAGCCCAGCAGGTGGGCGCCGACGTTGTCCTGGGTAGGGGCGGCTTCGCTGCGGACACGGCCCCCCGCGGTGCCCTGGTAGCCGTCCCCGACGGGTCCGGGGATTGGGCCGTCGCATCCACCCTGCGTGAAGCCCGGGCCGCGGTCGGCAAAGTGCAGGGGCGGCGCAGCGGCCTACCGGTCCGCCCGCCACTCGAGGTCCCGCCGGGCGACTGGGCGCTGACCCTGGCCACGTCCTGGGTGGAGCCCGCCTATCTCGAACCAGATGCGTCCTGGGCAGAGCCAGGCGGCGGCGCGGCCTCGCCGGTAGCCAACGGGGGGGCATTCGGGGGCAAGCTCGACTCACCGGTCGTCGCCGCTTCACGGATGCTGGCGGACCGGCTCCAGGCGCCGGTCTTGGCGATGCTGGCCAGGGAGGACGTCGTCCGCCTGGGTCCCAAGCGTCCGCCGATCGCCGCGGGGCTCCGTGCCGACGGCACCGGCACAGTTCGGGTGGTCCGCACCCCTGGGATCGCCGCGTCGATCTCCTCCGTGGCTCCCGGCCTGGTCGTCGAGGAGGTCGAGGCGGCCGGGCCGCCGACCTCGGCAGGGATACGCGCCGCCGGCTGGGCTGAGGCAGCCGTGCTCCTCGCCGGTCTCCGCGCCGCCGCCGGCGGGCGCCGGGATCCCGACGGCACCGGGAAGGCCTCGGTGACCGCCCCGCCGACGGCAGGCGGCGGTTCGGCAGAGGCAACTGTGAGCTTGGATTCCTCCGGCCGCCCCGTAGCGGTCGAGGTGACGGTCCATGCCGGCGAGCCCCTGAGCGAGGTGACGCTGCGCAGCTACGTGGCCGGGGCGGCCCACATGGCGCTCGGCTGGGTCATGAGCGAGGGTATCGCCGTGGACGATTTGGGCGCCCCGGAAGACCTCACTATCCGGTCGTGGGGTGTCCTCAGGGCCCGCGACACCCCACCGGTCACCGTGACCATCGCCGGGCGGCAGGGTCCGCCGCGGGCGGTGGCTGATGCCACCTTCGCCGCGGTGGCGGCGGCCACCTGGATTGCCCTGGGCCTCCCCCCTACGTGGCCCACCTCGAGAGGAGCGCCTCGATGAGCACACCCGTTGGCCCGTACACCCCGGTGGTCCGCGCCGGCGACTGGCTGATCTGCTCCGGCCAGCTCGGGTTGCGCCAAGGCTCCCTCGTGGCGGGTGGGGTAGCCGCGCAGCTCACCGTGGCCATCGACAACCTGGCGGAGCTCCTCCGGTCGGAAGGTGGTGCCCTGGCCAATGTGGCCAAGACGACGGTGTTCCTCTCCGACATGGCCGACTACGCCGAGATGAACGACGCTTACGTCGAGGCTTTCGGCGATCACCGGCCGGCGCGCTCGGCGGTTGCGGTCGCCGGGCTTCCCCTCGGCGCGCTGGTCGAGATCGAGGCGTGGGCCCACGTGCCGGGCCAGGCGTGAGGCATCGCCCGGGTGGCGCTGCAGGCTCCCGCGCGGTAGACACACGGCCGTGATCGGAGCCATTCTCCTCGCTATCGGGCTCGTAGTGGTGATCCCCGCGCTGGTCTGGGCCGGACTGGGGATTCTCGCGACCGTGGCGAGCGTGGCCCTCACCGAGCACGCCGAGGCCACCCATGAGGGCAGCGAGCTCATCGCCACGAACATCTAAGGCGTCCCTTCGGGTGGCCCAACGGGGGAAGTAGCCGGCTACAGCCCCCAGCGGGACTGGCCGAAGCGGTACCCGACCGAACGCACCGTCGAGATCAAGTTGGCGTGCTCCTCGCCCAGCTTGGCCCGCAGCCGCCGGATGTGGACGTCGACGGTTCGGGCCCCCCCGTAATACTCGTAGCCCCACACGCGGCTGAGCAGGGTCTCCCTGGTGAACACCTTCCCGGGGTGGGTGGCGAGGAACTTGAGCAGCTCGTACTCCATGTATGTCAGGTCGAGCGGCTTACCGTTGATGGCCGCCTGGTAGGTCTCCAGGTTGAGCACCAGGTCCCCGTACTCCACCAGCTCCGGCCTGGTCCCCCGCCCGGTCCGCCAGAACAGGTGGGCGATGCGGGCCTCGAGCTCCTTCGGCTGGAACGGGGACAGGCAGAAATCGTCGAAGAGATCCTCGCGCAGTTCGAGCTCGGCCAGCTGGGACCCGGCGACGAGCAGTAGGAGCGGGGCGAACGGGAGGTCCCGTTTGCGCAGCGCCCGGCAGAGAGCGAAGGAGCCGTCGGCGTCGATGTCAGCGCAGACGATGGCGCCCGCCCAGCCGTCCTCCGGCTCGCTCCGGTCGGCTGCGTCGGTCGAACCGATCGCCTTCCACGGATATCCGGCCAGGTCGAGCGCCTGGGCCAGCGCCGGCGGGGCGGGGTCGGGGTATATCAGGAGCGGTTCCACGAGCGGCCTGGATAGTCAAGTCAGAGGGAAAGGTAGCGCCGCAGCTCGAACGGGGTCACTTCGGCCTTGTAGTCGGCCCACTCCGCCCGCTTGTTGCGGGTGAACCACTCGAAGACGTGCTCCCCGAGGGTGGTGGCCATCAGCTCGGAGCGCTCCATCGCCTCGGCCGCCTCGGCGAGAGACCCGGGCAGTGCACCGATCCCCTCCGCCAGACGTTGCTCCGGCGTCAGCTCGTAAAGGTTGGCCGACGCCTCCGGCGCCAGCTCGTAGCCCCCCTCGACACCCGCCAGCCCCGCACCGAGGATGGCGGCAAAGGCCAGGTACGGGTTGCAGGCACAGTCCGGTGCCCGGTACTCGATGCGGGTCGAGTCGGACTTGCCCTTCTTGGTCGGAGGCACCCGGATCAGCGCGGAGCGGTTGTTGCGAGCCCATGAGATGTAGACCGGGGCCTCGTAGCCGACGATCAGGCGCTTGTAGGAGTTGATCCACTGGTTCGTGACCAGCGACGTTTCGCGGGCATGGTGTAGCACGCCGGCGATGAACTTACGCGCGACGTCAGAGAGGTGATAGGGGTCGCTGTCGTCGTAGAAGGCGTTGGTGTCGCCGTCGAACAGGGAGACGTGGGTGTGCATCCCCGAGCCCTGCACGCCGCCCAGCGGCTTCGGCATGAACGTGGCGTGGACGCCCCGTTGGGCTGCGATCTCCTTGACCACCATCCGCACCGTCATCACTGTGTCGGCCATGGTCATGGCGTCGGTGTAGCGAAGGTCGATCTCGTGCTGCCCGGGCGCGTCCTCGTGCTGGGAGTACTCGACGGGGATCCCCATCTCCTCCAGGGTCAGCACGGTGATCTGCCGGAGCTCGGTGGAGAGGTCGTTGGTCGTAAGGTCGAAATAGGATCCGCGGTCCAGCGGCGTGAGAGGCGTCCCGTCGGCCTCCTCGAAGTAGAAGTACTCGAGCTCGGGGGCTACGTAGAAGGAGAAGCCGAGGCCCCTGGCCCGCTCCAAGGCGCGGCGCAGGACGTGACGGGGATCGCCCTCGAAGGGGCTTCCGTCGAGGTTGAGCACATCGCACACCACCCTGGCCACCGGGGCCTCGTCCCCCATGTAGGGGAGCAGCTGGAAAGTCTTCGGATCGGGGAAGGCCAGGACGTCGCTCTCCTGGACCCGGCTGAAGCCGTCGATGGCCGAGCCGTCGAAGGTCATGCCCTCCTCGAGGGCATTTTCCAGCTCGGCTGGGGTGATGTTGAAGGTCTTCGGCACACCAAGGACGTCGGTGAACCACAGTTGGATGAAACGGATCCCCCGCTCTTCCACTGTGCGCAGGACGTAGTCCTGTTGGCGCTCCATCCGCCCGACGATAGGCGCCGCGCCGCCGGCGGGGCATCCCCCCGGCTTCATGTCACGCAGCGTTCACGAAGCTGGAATAGCCCCGACACACGCGCGCGAGACATTCTTAGGCCTATGACGATCAAGGCCGAATACATCTGGATCGACGGCACCGAGCCCACGCCGCTGCTCCGCTCCAAGACCAAGGTGCTCCCCTCGGTCCCCAGCGAGCTACCCATCTGGGGGTTCGACGGGTCCAGCACCAACCAGGCGCCGGGCAAGGCCTCCGACTGCGTGCTCAAGCCGGTGTACTCCTGCCCGGACCCGATAAGGGGCGGTGAACACATCCTCGTGCTGGCCGAGGTCCTCTACACCGACATGACTCCGCACAAGACCAACACCCGCTCGCAGCTGGCTGCCGTGGCTGACAAGTACGCCGGCCAGGAGCCCCTTTTCGGCATCGAGCAGGAGTACACGATGTTCAAGGGAAGCCGGCCCCTCGGCTTTCCCGACAGCGGTGGCTTCCCCGGGCCCCAGGGCCCCTACTACTGCGGGGTGGGCCAGGACGATATCTATGGGCGGCCCCTGGTCGAGGCCCACCTCGAGGCGTGCCTGGCCGCTGGGATCAGCCTCTCGGGTATCAACGCCGAGGTCATGCCCGGCCAGTGGGAGTTCCAAGTGGGCCCCCTCGGCCCCCTCGAGGTTTCCGACCAGATGTGGGTGGCCCGTTGGCTGCTCCACCGGATCGGGGAGGACTACGGCATCTCCATCACCCTCGACCCCAAGCCGGTGCGAGGTGACTGGAACGGCGCCGGCGCGCACACCAACTTCTCGACCAATGCGATGCGCACCTCGTACGACGCAGTAGTGAAAGCTGCCGAAGCGCTCGGCAAGAAGGCCGACGAGCACGTCCCCCACTACGGGCACGGGATCGAGGACCGCCTCACCGGCCAACACGAGACCGCCCCCTGGGACGAGTTCAGCTACGGCGTGTCCGACCGCGGGGCCTCGGTCCGGATCCCGTGGCAGGTGGAGGTGGACGGCAAGGGCTATCTGGAGGATCGCCGGCCCAACGCCAACATGGATCCCTATGTCGTCACCCGCCTGATCACCAACACGTGCTGCGAGGCGCTGGCCTAGGGCACTCCCGACGCGGCCAACGCAGTGAGCGGTCCGGCCGGGTAGAGCCGGCCGGACCGTCGCTCCTGGGGCCCCGGTCTGCAAGACTCGGTAACCGGATCTAGCCGGACAGGGCGAGGAGGGACGGTGGCCTACACCAGGCGGACACCCGAAGAGGTGCTGGCACTCGTCGAGCACGAGCGGATCGAGATCGTCGACTACCGCTTCTGCGACCTGCCCGGGCTCATGCAGCACTTCTCGATGCCGGCCCACGAGCTGACCGCGGACAGCTTCGAGGAGGGCTCCGGCTTCGACGGCTCCTCCATTCGTGGCTTCCAGCAGATCCAAGAGTCGGACATGCTCCTGGTGCCCGACCCCAACACCGCGGTCATCGACCCGTTCCGGGACCACCGCACCCTCAACTTGAACTGCTGGGTCAAGGATCCCGTCACCGGGGAGTCCTACAGCCGGGACCCTCGATACGTGGCCCGCAAGGCCGAGGACTACCTGATCTCCACCGGGGTCGCCGACACGGCGTACTTCGGCCCCGAGGCCGAGTTTTTCATCTTCAACGACATCCGGTTCGCCCAGGATTCGCACCAGGGGTTCTACGCCATCGACTCGGTGGAGGGCATCTGGAACTCCGGGGCCGACGAGCGGCCGAACTTGGGATTCAAGCCCCGCTACAAAGAGGGCTACTTCCCAGTTCCCCCGATGGACCACTTCCAGGACATCCGCTCCGAGATGGTCCTCGAGATGGAGCGCCTCGGCATCGAGGTCGAGATCCAACACCACGAGGTCGGCACCGCCGGCCAAGCCGAGATCGACATGCGCTTCGACACGCTGGCGGCGATGGCCGACAAGCTCATGCTCTACAAGTACGTGGTCAAGAGCGTGGCACGTCGCAACGGCCTTACCGCCACCTTCATGCCCAAGCCACTCTTCGCAGACAACGGGTCGGGCATGCACGTGCACTCATCGCTCTGGAAGGGGGGCGAGCCGCTGTTCTACAGCGAGCTCGGCTACGCCGGGCTGTCCGACATCGGCCGCTGGTACATCGGCGGCCTGCTGGCCCACGCGCCCGCCGTCCTGGCCTTCGCCGCGCCGACGACCAACAGCTACAAGCGCCTAGTCCCCGGCTACGAGGCTCCTGTCAACCTGGTCTACTCCCAGCGCAACCGCTCCGCCGCATGCCGGATCCCGCTGTACTCGACCAGCCCCCGAGCCAAGCGGGTCGAGTTCCGCTGCCCCGATCCCTCCGCTAATCCGTATCTCGCCTTTTCCGCCATCCTCATGGCCGGCCTGGACGGGGTGGCCAACAAGATCGAGCCGCCCGACCCGATGGACAAGGACCTCTACGACCTCCCGCCCGCCGAGCTGGCCAAGGTCCCCACCGTCCCCGCCTCCCTAGAAGAATCGCTCCGAGCGCTGGAATCCGACAGCGACTTTCTCCGTGCCGGCGGTGTCTTTACCGACGACCTGATCGAGACGTGGATCTCCTACAAGCGAGTCCACGAGATCGACCCGGTCCGGCTCAGGCCGCATCCCTGGGAATTCATGCTCTACTATGATATTTAGCGAAAACCCCTAGCGGTTGCTGGGTTTTCCGACCTAGTGGTCCCGCCGTGACACACCCGTGACACGCTGCGCCCTCACTCCGCATCACTAGCGGCGTCATCTAACCCCGGGCCGGGCAGAAGGCCATGATCAGCGCGGTAGCAACCTCCGGTCGGGGGATCGAGCTCGTCGTGGGCGTCGCCGGCGCCGGCAAGACCACCGCCGTCGACGTGACCCGACGGGCGTTCGAGACGGCCGGCTACCGGGTGGTGGGAACCTCCACCTCGGGCCAGGCCGCCCGCGCCCTCGGTGCCGAAGCGGGCATCGGGGAGTCGCGCACGATCGCCTCGCTCATCTGGCGACTCGATCACGGCCGCATCTGTCTTGACCGCCGGACCGTGGTGGTCTGTGACGAGGCGGGCATGACCGACGACCCGAACATGCTGCGCCTACTTGCCGCCACCGAGACAGCCGGGTCGAAGCTGATCATCATCGGCGACCACCGCCAACTCGGATCAGTCGGGCCCGGCGGCAGCCTCCGAGCCCTCGTCTCCCGCCGCAGCAACGGTGTACACGTTCTCCGCGAGAACGTGCGCCAGGCCGAACCCCAAGAACGCTCGATTCTGGCCCAGCTACGAGTCGGAAACGTGGAGCAGGCGGTCAATTGGTACGCCGAACACGGCCGCATCGCCTCCGCCCCCAACCGGGAACAGGCGCTCGATGAGATGGTCGCGGCCTGGGCCCAAGATAACGCCGAGGGGAAGAACTCGACCATGCTGGCGTGGCGAAGGGCCAACGTGGCGGCCCTCAACGTCCGGGCCCTGGCACTCATGGCCGACGCCGGCCGGTTGACCGGACCGGAACTGCGGATGGGCGGGAGCACGTTCCAGGCCGGTGACCGCGTCGTGACCCTGGCGCCGTCCGCCCACGGCCAGCTGGTCACCTCCCAGCGCGGCCAAGTTATCGGTGTGGACCTCGACGAGGGCGCACTCACTGTTCGGATGGACGACGGGCGGGTCCACACGCTTCGGCCAGACCAGGTGGGCCCCGATCAACTCACCTACTCGTACGCGACGACTGTCCACCGCAGCCAGGGTGCGACATTCGACGCCGCCCACCTCTACGCGGACGGAGGTGGCCGGGAACTCGCCTACGTCGCCATGAGCCGAGCCCGCCAGGACTCCCACGTACACGCCGTGGCCGACAACATCTATCAGGCCGTCGAAGACCTCACCTGGGACTGGAGCCGGGAGCGCCGCCAAAGCTGGGCCATCGACACCGGCACCCCCGACACGTCACCCGGGCGAACCCCCCTTGAGATCGAAGCTGAAAAGCGAGCGCCACAGAAACTACGGGCCAGCCTCGGCCGGGCACGGCTCAAGGCAGAGCGAGACGCCCTGGCGGACGTCCGGCTCGGCCAATCCGACCCAGATCTCCGGCGCCGAGCGGCCCAGCTCGACCGCCAAATCCACAACCTCGATCACCGCCTCGAACCGGCAAAAGAGGACCCGCTTGACCCCTTCCGGGCCAACCGCGTTGAACCTCCTGCCCCTCCCAGACCCGACCTCGGGCCAGACATCTCGATCTCGCTCTGAACGTTTCTCGCCTTGGCGGCCCCGATGGGAAACGGGTGGCTGCTCGGGATCCGATCCAGCTTCGCCTAGGCCCGGACTGCGGGACCGTCGACCTGCCACCTGCTGCTTTGAGCCCACTGCGGAATCCGTCGGGGCGGTAGTCTCCCTGGCGTGGGTGCGATCCTCCAAGATGTAGGCGGCTACTACTTGGCCCACGAGGCCGGCTGGCTGGCAGGCGTCTCGGGGGACCGGATCGGCCAGTGGGCGCGGCGCGGGTACATCAAGTCATCCGTGTCCTCCAAGGTCCCTCGGATCTACAGCTACCAAGACGTTGCTGAAGCGATGGTGGTACACGAGCTTCTCGATCGCGGAGTGCCACTGCAGAAGATCAAGAGGGCGATCACGATCCTCCGGTCCGACTACGGCGACTGGCCGCTAACACACGCTCCGATCGTGACCGCCGAGACCCACCTGACCACCGGCCGAGTCGGCGCCGCCCTTGCGCTTGAGCGCCACGAGGGTGATCTCACGGACCTCGGCCGAGATCCCCTCCAAGGCGTCCTCGAGGTTGGCGACCTTCGACGTATAGCCGACCACCTTCGCCGGGGTGGCTGGGTAGTACGGCACCTGCCGAACCTGCGCTACATCGAGGTCGATCCCGACCGCATCAGCGGCCGACCCGCCGTCAAGGGCACACGAGTGCCCGCCGAGCTGGTCGCACATCTGGCGCGAACCCAGGACGGGCGCCAGACGCTCAAGCGGGACTACGACATCTCGGCGAAGCAGATGGTCGACGCTCAATGGTGGTGGGAAGCCGTCGAGGACTTCGCCGCAGCCGCCTGAGATGTGGCTACGCCTGCGACGCTCGTCATCGATGCCAGCCTGAACAAGCGCATCGCCACAGAACTGAAACGCCGCGGGCGGGACGCGATAGCCCTCTCAGAGTTCCGACTCCGGCACGCCAAAGACCCAGACCTCCTCCGAGCTCTCGCGGAGCACTATGCCGAGCGACCGTGGGTACTGGTGACCGCAGACGACAACCTCCCCGCCGCTCATGCCGATGTGGTGGCTGAGGTGAATGCCACCATCGATCCAAGGCGGTCCGCCCCTACGCCGACGACGAAGACGCCTGGGGCCGAGAGGTGGCGCACCGCTGGGCGCACATGATGGAACGCCAACCGACGGGCTCCGTGCGGCGGTATTCGGACCGGGGCGGGCGTAAGTGGGCACCACGCCGGCGGTAGTTAGTGGTGTGTTCGGGTGTTTTCGGGTCTCGCGGCCATTCCGAACCGACTGCACCGGGCGTGCGCGGCATGGTCCAACCCGGCTGAAACAGACCCTATGAAGGTAGCTGCCGCTCCCGAGCCCGCCGTCAGCGGCCGGCTGGCGATCAGCGTGCTATTGACACTCGCGCGGTAGTTCGTTGAATGGACCAGATGGCCACGATCAGGGTGGCGGTCATCATGACCAGCCCGACTTGGTCGACGGCACCGGCCTGGAAGAGGTGACCTGGTCCAGGGCCGCCGTCAACGAGCCACGTGAGAGTTCCGAACAGAAAGAGTCCCAACCCGGCTATCGCTACGTGGGCGATGTGGACCATGTAGCGCAGACGCCGGGCGGACAGGTTGAGCTGTCGGACGGTCTTAGCCCCTCCAACAACAGACAGGATCAGGGCTATGGGGCTGATGGCCATCCAGGCCATCTCGCTGGCAGGGAGGCCGAGCAGGATGGTGGGGTGGAGCCAGTAGGCCGACACGGAGAGAGTCGAGGCCCACAGGAATGCGGCCGGACGGGTCGCTCAGTCCTGGTTCAAAGAGCGTCGCCCACGGCAATGAGGCCGACAACCGACCTCGGAGACTCCGGCCGACTCGATAATCGCCGACCTACCTGAGAAACCTCTCCCCGCGCCAACTCGATGACCCGCAACTGACCGAGCTGGTGCGCTCCAGTATGCACCGCCATGGAGTGGCGAGAGATCGCCTTGCCGTGGAGATCACCGAGAACGTGCTGATCAGCGACATCGGTCGCGCTGCCTCGGTGCTAGAGGGGCTGCGCGACCTCGGCGTGCGCCTGATCATCGACGACTTCGGTGTGGGATACGCGTCGCTGCGCTACCTCCACAAGCTGCCCCTTGATGTCTTGAAGATCGACAGTGAATTCATCCGACCCCTCGCCGAGGACGGCGCCGACTTCGCGATCGTCACAACGATCATCTCGATGGCCCACAACCTGGGCTTGTCGGTGGTCGCCGAGGGCGTCGAGACCGAACGGCAAGCCGAGGTGCTCCAAGCGCTCGGGTGTGACTTCGGGCAAGGCTATCTCTTCGGACGTCCCGGCCCGAGCCAAGCCTGACGGAGCATGTCAGCGGCGTGACGATCAACGGACGGCGCCTGTGAGGTGGCAGTGGCGTGGGTTGCGTCACCAGGGAAAGTCAACCGCAGTCGGAGTTCGCCCCCCTCCCCTTGGAACTGCGATCCTCGGGGATAGCGCTCTTATCGCCAGCGTGGCCCTTCAGCCTCGGATGCCGGTTACCAGGGTGCTGGCCAACGGCTACCGGCTCTTCCCCGGCAGCATCGTGGCCCGCGTGGCCGAACGTAAAGTTCGCTCAAGCTGACCTTTCAGGAGTCACGATGCCCGCATGCCGTGGACCGGCGTGAGCCGATCGAGGTTGGACGTACTGGCCGCCGTCGATCTCCACGCCTGCCTCGAGGCGGGGCGGTGACCGGTCGCCCGCTGGTCCTGCCGTGACCGGTGCCTGGCTCTACGACCTGGCTTTGTGCTTGCATCTCCTCGGAGCGTTCTCGCTCGTTGCGGGCACCGTCGTCGCCGCCGTCGGCTTCGAGACGGCCCGCCGGCGGAACACTTGCGCCGACATCGTCCTCCTGCTCGGCCTCTCCCGCATCGGCGCGGTGCTTGTGGCGGGAGGGACCCTTCTCGCCGCCGGTTTCGGGCTGTGGCTGGTCACCCTTGGGCACTGGGGCTACTGCACACCCTGGGTCGACGCGGCGATCGGTCTCCTCGCCCTGGTCGCCGTGATCGGGTCGGTGGGCGGCCAGCGGCCCAAGCAGGCACGCAAGCTGGCCGCCGCCTTAGCCGCCCAGGACCTCCCTCCGAACGCAGAGTTGCGTGCCCTTCTCGGCGACCGCCGGGCGCTCCTCCTCAACTACCTGGCAGCGACGGCGCTCCTCGCCATCATCGTCCTCATGGTCGTCAAGCCCGGCTCGCCGCACCAGTAGCCGGATCCCGGCGCGCCGACCACGTTTCGGCGCAAGAGTCCCGCCGGCGCCGGCGGCCGGATGGCTGCGGCGATGGCGCAGATGGCGATTCAGGCCCTTCACTCGCGGCAGTCGATGGGCCCTTGCTTCGCCCCGTGGGCGGCCCGGCTGGTACGTCGCCGATGATGGGCGTTGCCCGACGTCCACCGGATGTAGTTCCACGTCCAGTTGACCAAGACCACCGCGCGATTGCGGAAGCTGATCGGGTAGACAAGCGAAGCCCCGAGCCGGGCGATCCAGCCGAGGCAATGCCGCAGCGGAGTGACCGGCGCAGCCGACTGCGACGTACCCACCTCCCAATACGCCCACCGCCGGCTCGGACGGAACCTTCACAGCCCACTACACCGTCACCAGGGTCATCACGATCGCCGCATCCTCCCTGGACTGCGCCGGGCCCAACGCTTGCGTGCTCGGCGTCGGCAACCTCGCCAACCAGCCCCAAGGCGCCCTGGTCGACCTGTCGTTCCAAAACACGCCGATCCCAGCTCCGGGTGCTCTCACTGGAGGCGGATACTGGCTCGTCGCCCCCGACGGCGGGATCTTCGACTTCGGTGACGCCGCCTACTTCGGCAGCCACGCCGACACCCCCCTCAACCAGCCGGTGGTGGGTACGGTCTCGTGATGCCGTGCTCTTTGAACGACGAAGGCTTCACGAATCTAGCGAAGCTCAACGACGCCGACGACATCGTATGCTGGGCATGGACCACTCACTCCAAAGCGCCGAGCGACTGACCTCGATCCCCGCCCCGCCCCCCAGCCGAGCACAGCCTGCTCCGCAGTCATAGCTGCTTGGGTTGGCGCAAATTTCTGCCGACACTTTGCGGTATGGCGGCTTATCTAACATCCAATGACGTCGAGGACCGTGACTACGAGGGCTTCTCGCTCATCGAGCTGATGGTCGTCCTACTGATCATAAGCATATTGATAGCGATAGCGATCCCGACGTTCCTCGGCTCCGAGGGCAGCGCCAACGCCCGGGCCGCCCAGTCCAACGTCCGCAATGCGCTCACCGCCCAGATCGTCTCCTATTCGTATAGCCAGGCTTACAGCGCCAGCCTGGCGTCGCTGGCCGCTAACGAGCCGGCGATCCCGTGGGGTGGCACCACCGGCGCAGCTGGATCGCCAGCGTCATGGACAGCCAACACCGTTTACGTCGGGACTGGCACCGCCAGCGGCAGATCGGAGGTGCTCCTCGGAGCCCTCGGCAAGGACAGGAACTGCTACTGGGCGCTCGAACAGGCCGGCGGGACCTTCTATGGCTACACGACTTCCGGGAACGCCACCGCCTGCACCACGCCAACCACCTGGTTCGCGGCGTGGAACTCGACGACCACCGCCACCCCAGCCTCTGTCGGCACTCTAACCGCAGCCAGTTAGCCTTCCCAACGCCAACGCCAACGCCAACGCCAACGCCAACGCCAACGCCAACGCCAACGCCAACGCCAACGCCAACGCCAACGCCAACGCCAACGCCGTCGCACCGAGCGCCTGCAGCCGGCACCGCGCCGGTGGCGCTTGCCCCAGGCCATACTTGAGACCGCCTGGCAATTGACCGGCATGTCGCCGGTGAACGTCATGGTCGCCGCTTCGCTCCGAGCCACAAGTAGGTCGAACAAAACTGGGGTCGGCGCAGCCGTCCGGCTGGTGCCATCCTGGCTGTCGCTGCGGCTTGCGGGTCGCCACTCTGCACCGGGACGTGAGGAAACTCTCATCGTCGTGTCATCCGGATCTCATCGCCGGATCGCATCGTCGAGCACCGAGGTCGGCCCCCGACGGTCCGGCCGTTGCCCGGCGGCGAAGGAGGAGTCCATGTCCCACAACACGATGTTCGGTCGTCGCGGCTGGCGGATTGTCGCCTCCGTCCTGGGCGGGACGACCCTCCCCTTGGTCGGAGGTGGCGTGATGATCGCCCCGTCTGCGTCGGCGGCCACCCCCAGCCATCCGGTCTACAGCTGCAGCGGAACAGTCGCCGACGAGTGCCAGGTCGCCATCAACCAGGCCAACACCCACACCGGCGCCGGTCAGAGTCGGATCCTGGCCATCGAAGCTGACGTGGAGTACCACAGTGGCACTGTCGGCCACCGGGTGTACGACATTCGGGTCCAGGCGCCCAACGGCACCGTCTACGTGGAGCACGTCTTGCGTAACGAAGCCCAGGGCAATCTGTGGTGGGAGAGCGCGGCCGAGAACCAGAATCCCCCAGCCGGGTCCATCCCCTCCCCGGGTTCCCCCTCGACACCTCCGCAGCCACAGCCCAACAGCGGATCGGGTCCCCACTGCACCGCTACCCTGCCAGGCGGCGGGGTAGTGGGGATGGCCCGGACCGCCGGCGGCGGCGGATACTGGATCGTCGACCAGTACGGCAACGTCGTCAACTGCGGTACCGCAGCCAACTACGGCAGCCACACAGCGCAGCAGGCCCAGTCGCCGGTGGTGGGCATCGCGGCCACCACCGACGGCAAAGGATACTGGCTGGCAGAGGCCAACGGCACGGTCGTCGCGTTCGGCGATGCCGTATTCCACGGTGACATGGCCGGCCAGCACCTCAACGCCCCCATCGTGTCCATCGCCGCCGACCCGGCGACCGGCGGCTACTGGCTGCTCGGAGGCGACGGCGGGGTGTTCGCCTTCAATGCCGCGTTCTTCGGCTCGACCGGGAACATCCACCTCAACCAGCCGGTGGTGGCGATGGTGTCCTCCCCCGACGGGAAGGGGTACTACTTCGTCGCCAAAGACGGCGGGGTGTTCACCTTCGGCGACGCCCACTTCTACGGGTCCACCGGCGATGTACACCTCAACCGCCCAGTAGTCAGCATGGCACTCACTCCCAGCGGCCAAGGCTATTGGCTCGCGGCGGCCGACGGCGGGATCTTCAACTTCGGCGACGCGCACTTCGTGGGATCGACCGGCAACATACGTCTGAACGCGCCGGCGGTCGGGATGACGTCGATGCCCACCGGCGACGGTTACCGCTTCGTCGCCGGCGACGGAGGGATCTTTACCTTCAACGCCGCCTACGAAGGCTCGGCGGCATAGGTAGCGCACGTGGGGCCTGTGCCTTCGTCGTCCGGCCGCTCTCGGGCGTGGGCGGCTGCGGGTAAAGGCCATCGTCCTCTTCCTCCTCATCGGGCGACAAGACCACGAGGTACGCGCACGGCTAATTCCTCTGTGTGTCGCCTGCCGCCCAAATTCGGATGATGCAGCTCGTATCCGCTCTGCCCTTTGAGTGCCAGGGTTCGATCACCACGACCTCAACTTGGCCGTCAGCTCTGCTTTCAGAGGCGCCTAGCCAGGCGCTCGGTCACCGACTACTCGACGGCTATCTGGATGGAGTCCGTGCCGCGGCTGCCCAAGCCCCCTCGCTGGGCGGACACAGTCGAGCGAGTCCCGCAGGCGAGCCGACCGGCTGTCGGATTCGGGAATTTAGCTTGCTGACTCGGACGATCGCTAGCCGGGCGTGTGCCGGACTTCGGCACTATCGAATTGTCGGGGGCCAACGTGAGCAAGAACCCGGTACCACGAGGCTTTCCGACCCGTCGCCAGCCCCGTCGGCTGCGATCCCGTGCTGACCAACACTGCCGGGTAGTGGAGGTCTAAAAGTTGGGGCTGGGATCAGCCGGTTGAAATAGCTGGACTGGCTTTCCAGGTGAATCCGCTGTCGGGGCTGTGCCAGAGACCCACTCCGGGATAGAGGCACCATCCGTTGGCTCCGTCGAAGATGATGGTGCCGCTCCCTCCGTCGCTACCATTTACTACGGTTGGGTGCCAGGTCAGGCCACCATCTTGGCTGTAGTAGAGGCTCGAGCGGCGGACGGCGACCCAGAATCGGCCGTCGCTGGCGGCAAGCTGGCCCCCCTCGCCTTGCGGTGGGGTGCCGAGATCGGGTGTCGGCGGGGCCGCGTCTCGTGCGCGCATGGTCCAGTCGGCGCCGTTGTCGGTGCTGAGCCAGTAGAGCCGTGCGGCCCATCCCGCCTCGAAGGAGCCTACGCACTCGACCAGCACCGCTGTTGTGGTGGCGGCTACTGAATCAGCGAACCCGATGTTGGTCGGGCAGGTGAAGTGGCCGCTGCCGAGGTAGACAGCCCCGCCCGCGGACAGTCTTGCCAGACTGTACGTCGCTTCGCCGTGACCGATCATATTGTTGAGGACGACGTCCACGCCATCTGGGGTAGCGGCCATCGCCGCGATGGTCGAGGGGATGAGGCTGACCTGGTTGGTCCAACGTTGGCCGTTCCATGAGCTTATGAGGTTGTCGCACGGATCGGACGGAAGGCAGGTGGTGCTGTAGGCGGTCCACAGTTGGCCGGCTGAGAAGACGGTGGCACTCGCCTGATAGTGGCTGGGGGGGACTCCCGGAGGAGCCGGTAGCGACCGCCAGTGAGCGCCCGAGTCGGTAGTGAAGTCGATCTGTGTCGGGTCCCAGGTGTAGCCGACCGAGGGCGACGCGAAGTACAAACCGGGCAGCACCACGAGGCTATCATCGGCGTAGGGCAACAGGCCACCGACCGCGCGCCAAGTCGATCCGCCGTCATTGGACCGTGCGAGCTGTTCCGGGCCGCCACCATCGGGATTGTTCGTGCCAGCAATAGCTAGGCCAGTTGAGCCGTCGGGGAACGAAACCGCAAGAAGGGCGGTCGGGGAGACAGGTGCGCCGGGCGGCAAAGGCCACGTCGATGTTGTCGTGTCAGGGACCGATGTGCTCCGGCTCGTCTGGGTTGTGGAGGGCGCCGGGGTTAGCACCCGAACGTGGTGTTGATGCCAGGGCCTGCTGAAGGCCCCTCCCGTTGTCACGCCGGCGATGATCAGGCTCAGGGACAGCCCGAGCGTCGCCCATATCAGCCATCTCCGACGTATCCGGCCGCGTGCATGCCTGAGATGCCCTGCATGCGGCTGTGGCGTATTCGGATCATTCACGAGGGGAGCGATGACCGATACCCTCTTTCATGACTGGGCCCTGCGCCGAAGCCGCTCCCCTGCCCGTCCCCCCCGAGCCATTCGAGTACGGCCTCAGAGCGTCCGGGTAGCAGCCCAGCTCATGGATCGTCTTCCAATTAGGAATCGCGAGATGACTATCCGCGCGTTGAGGGGACAGCCTGCTGCGAGGCTGCGTCCCCGGCTGATTCCCAATCAGGGAGTCCAGAACGTCGCCTGTCGAAAAGGTGCAAGGCGAAACGGACCGTTCCTCGCATCCACCGGCCGCGGCGACCCTCACGCTCCCACACTATCCGCCGATCGGCGCCGCCCAAGGAGCTGATTCCATCACGCGGGTCGCTACCGATATAACCACCCATTCGCTTTCCACGTCGGATATGTCTGCTCCGGTCACTGCGGCACATGGACGGACGGCGTTGATCAGGTGCGTCGCGGCAGCTGATCACCTAGCGCCAAGACCCCGGGTGGCTAGCCTCTAGATCCGGCGGGTTCCGCGGCGGTCGGTATCCAGAGCGGCTTCTTTCAGCCCCTTCAGTCGTTGGGAGACTGCCGGGCCGCTGCCGGTAGGTCCCCCACCAGCTCGCCGAGTGACGCGGCCCGCTCGACCAGGCACGCTGGCGCCTCAGGTGCGGTCGGGCACGCACCCAAGGCATCCCTCCTACGGTACGTGCTATCAACGTTAGGTTCGACCGATTAGACCATCGGCCGTCAAAGCGTCCTAGGGGTTGACCGGGTGGCGAACGGGGCTCGCCTTCGTTTCGCCCAGCGAGCCGTTCCTGCCACCGGGCAGCGAGGTCCGACATTCCTTTCTGCCAGAGCGCGCCCAACTTCGTCTTCTTCCTGATCACGTATGCCGCCGGTTTCACGATGTTTTGGATCAAGTACCGCTGCGTGACGCTCACCCAAGACGCATCTACGTCTTGAACAGCACCAAGCGGTCCGGGGGTAGCAAACCCATCTCGTTGGTGGGCGCCTTGCCGCCGCCAGACGCGCCTCAGCCCGGTGTCCGGTCGATGGGCCGAGTTGGCGCTTTCGGCGAGCGGCACTGGGTACATCAGCGCTTCCACTGCGAGAGCGCCGCCGCCGACTCCGAAGGGGGCTTCACCGACCCCCAGCCTTGAGGAAGATTCCTCGGCTCCGCGGATCCCGCATGCAAACGGGTCGCCGCTCTGGCCACGGCATGCAAGCGTCTCGTTGGCCGATCCGTCGTAGGACGGCTACACGGCCGCTACTCGGACATTGGGCTGGTCCCCAGCGAGGCGTCGGAGGTCTGAAGGGTCGTGGGTGAGTATCAAGCCTCCGCCAATACGCACGGCGGTGGCCACGACCAAGGCGTCGACGGCCAGCTCGCTACCAGCGCCGACAGAGCTCAGGAGATGGCCGGCAATCCGGGCGATCCGGGCTCCGGTTGTGATGACCTTGGCGTACCCGCGGCTGAGCTCCACGTCGATGGCCTCGTCGGTGCCTGCCCCCCGGTAGAGCTCAAGCAGCGTTGCGGCTGGGACCCGCACGGGCTCCCGGCGCCGCTGTGCCGAGCGCATCGCCGCCCGGACCCGCTCGTGGCGACCCGGCGCCGATCGTGGGCGAGCGAGGGCAGAAAGGGCCTCGCTGTCGAGAATCAAGGCCACAGGGCATCGAACTCCTCGACCAGCGCGCGCGGCACGGGTCCGAACTCATCGTCCAGGTCATCGAGGTAGCCCGCCAGGGCATCCCGCTCCAGCTCGTGGTCGACGGCCCTCGCCACGAACCCGCTCAGACCACGGCCCCCTACATGCTCCTCGACCCGGACGGCCAGGTGCTCCTCGACGCTCACGGACCACTTGCGAACGGCCATGTAGTAATCCTACCAGCGTAGGAAACGGTGCGTTGCTAACCGGTTGACGATCCCCTGTGACACGCGCGCACGTTCCGGTCGGGCCCTGTCCCCGGCCCCCGCTGCCATGCCGACGACTTGTAACCGGGTCGAGATGCGGGAGCGGGGTTGACGGACGTCGGGTGCCGTATGCGAGGCTCCGTCCGCATGGAGACGGCGATCCCAGACTGCGAGCGGTCCGAGGAAGAATCGGTCGTCGGGCTGTCTCTCCGGGCGTGGGAGCCGGTGTCACCGCCGTGGAGGACCTGTTGGGATTAGAGCTACTTGTCCGCCTTCGGGGCGACTGGCGGGTCGACCAGGCCAAAAGGTCCGTGAGGTCCTCGCCGATCCCCACCAGCGCGTCTGGGTGGCGGGGGCGGCTGGCTACGGTTCGCTGACTGAAAAGGGCCGCCCGAACGCCCCGGTCGTGTCAAGTGTGGGTTGTTTGAACAGTCCGGATCGCCGCGATGAGGGAGGCTGTCATGACGGCCAGTCCGAGCTGGTCGACGGTGCCGGCTTGGTATAGGTGACCGGGTCCGGGGCCGCCGTCGATGAGCCAGGCGAGCGTTCCCAGCAGGAAGAGCCCCAGCCCGGCTATCGCTACCTCGCTGGCGTTGGTCACGAATCGCAGAAGTCGGATGGACAGGTCGAGTTGGCGGGCGGTCTTGGCCGCTCCGACGACAGACAGGGTCAAGGGCTAGGGCGTTCACGGCCATCCAGGCGACCTCGCTGGCGGGGAGGTTGAGCAGGATGGTGGGGTGGGCCCAGTAGGCCGACACGCTGAGAGTTGCCACCCACATGAAGGCGGCGGGACCGCCTGGGCCTGTGGACGGCTGTGGCCATGCGTGGCCGCTGGTGTGTGGCCAGCCGTTATGAAAAGCGAGACTGCCCACGATCAGGATCGCTGCTCCTGCCATGCACATCAGATCCGATATCCGCAGCCGCGGGGTCGAGGGTGCGGGCCCAAGATCGAGGCCGATCGACGAGATCCGCTGCGAGAAGTTCGCTGAACTCGTCTCCGTAGCGAGTTCGCCACTCTGCAGGGTACAAGCGGACGAGCCTCTCGGCTCGTGTCTGAGCGTCGTCGGACGACGACTCGCTCATGCGCCGGCCCAGCTTCGGGTCAAACGCCGAAGACCGATCTCGGTTACTCGTCGCTGGTTGGCAAGGTGAGTTCGGAGGGCGGCGGCGCCGGTCGAGGTCAGCTGGTAAGGGCGGCGACGGTCTTCTGCCTGGAGGGCTTCGATCAGACCCTGCCCCTCCAGCCGGACGAGCGCTTCGTAGAGGGTGCCCGGCGCCAGGTGCACCGCTGCGAATGTTTCGATGTCCTTGGTCAACGCGTAACCGTGCTTGGGGCCTTCGGCCAGGCTGGAGAGGATCAGCGTGGCCGGTCCCGCGTAGCGTCCGAACCCTCCCAGTTCGCCAGAACGGTCCGGCTGCTGCTTCGACGGCGCAACTCGCTTGGGCATCACCCTCATCCTATTCCGTCTGCCGATCCACCGGTGACCGGAACAACCGATGCTGGTATCAGGTACGGCACTCGTACCGCCAAGAACACTCTGGCCGACGAGTCCCACCACCACGCCGGCGACGGCAGCCAGCATCACCAGGATCGACAAGAGCTGTGACCGCCTGCGGAAGACCTGCGGTTGTGCGCTATCCGCCGGTCTCGTCTGGATCATGCGCTCAACGGTACTCCGTAGAACGATATATCGTCAAGCAGTGCACAGGAATCCGGACTACTATCTGAGGTGTGAGGATGAGCCGCCGACATCTGCTGATCGGCGGCGGTTTGGTAACACCTCGCCAGCTCGACAGGGGCGTCCAACGGCATGCACTTGCTGGCCTCTATCTTCGCTGCACTCGTCCTCTCGACCGGCCCTCGGCGGGCACAGTGACGGATCGCAGGGAGCGGAGCTCGGTCTCGAGGACCAATAGGTGTCCCGAATTGGTAAGTGAATTGCCCTTCCAGGGAAAGCACGGCTGACTGTCCACTTGTAGCGTGTCATTTGGCACTTGGACCGCAAAATCCCTCACCAGGGCGAGTCGGTCAAGCAGCGCCGCCTCGGCGC
Organism: Actinomycetes bacterium; assembly: GCA_021809105.1. GTDB lineage: Bacteria > Actinomycetota > Acidimicrobiia > Acidimicrobiales > Palsa-688 > Acidiferrimicrobium. The sequence goes on along the minus strand of JAKBAM010000019.1, from coordinate 7,351 downwards.
TGCTGGTGCAGAGGGGGACACCACCAACTAGCCAGTCAGGCCCGCCGCAGCCGCCTCGCGGCCGGGTGGGGAACCAGGCTTCAGCGATCGGAGTCAGCGTGCGAACCATGGATGAAACCTTGCCGAGTTTCACCGCCGATCAGCCCTGGACACGGGCTGGGGTGAGCCGGTCACCCAGGCGGCTGAGGTGGTCGCGCGAGACGCTGATCGTGCGGGGCCTGCAGGTCCTGGTCGGTCTGGCGTTGCTCGGCCTGTGGCAGCTGGCAGCGTCGAATCGGTGGCCCGACCCAGTACTGGCCAAGACCCCGCTGCAGACCTGGCACTACCTGGTCCACTCGGCCAGCTCCGGCGAGTTGTGGTCGAACACCCGGGCCACCCTGACAGCGGTGCTCATCGCCTGGGTCCTTGCGGGCGCAGCCGGCGTGGTGGCCGGAGTGGCCTTGGCTCTCCTGCCTAGGGCGGAACGGGTGCTGACCCCGTACCTGGACGCCGCCAACGCCATGCCCCGCATCGCCCTGGCCCCGCTGTTCATCGTGGCGCTAGGGATCAACACCTCGGCCAAGGTGGCCATGGCCTCGACTCTGGTGTTCTTCATCATTCTGTCTGGAGCACGCGCCGGTGTCCGCTCCACCGACGCCGAGTGGTTGCGGCTCTCGGCGGTGTTGGGGGCCAAGAAGCATCAGGTGTTCCGCAAGATCCTGCTCCCGGTGGCCACCCCCGCCATCTTCGCCGCTCTGCGTCTGGGGCTGATCTACTCGCTCCTGGGTGTGGTGGGCTCAGAGCTGATCTCGGCTCGCAACGGCCTGGGGCAGCTGATCGCCTACGACTCGTCCACGTTCCGCATGGAGGGCGTCTACGGCATCCTCATCCTCCTCGCGGTACTCGCCGTGGTGCTTAACCAGGGGCTCGGCCTCCTCGAGCGCCGGCTGCTGCGCTGGCAACCCCCCGCCGATCGATGACCGAACGCGCTTGCCTGCCACCCGAGATTGGAGACCAACCCATGGTGATGACCGCACCTCAGCCGACGACCCAAAGATTGCCCCACTCAACGCCCCAAATATCACCACAGTCCGTACCCCAGGCATCGCAGTCGGAGATCGGACAGTTGGAGCCCGAACGCGACGACGCCATCGCCTTCGAGGACGTGGCGGTGACGTACTCTACGCCCGGAGACGACCAGCGGCCGGTGCTGTCAGGTATAGATCTCACGATCCCACGGGGACAGTTCATCGCACTTGTCGGCCGCAGCGGCTGCGGCAAGACCACCCTGCTCAACCTGGTGGCCGGGCTGGTTGAGCCGTCGGAGGGTGCGGTGACGGTGCTGGGACAGGAACCGCGAGCGGCCCGCCGCCATCTGGGCTTCATGCTGGCCCGGGACGCCTTGATGCCCTGGCGAGACGCCAGGCGCAACGTGGAATACGGCCTGGAGCTGCGAGGAATAGCCAAGGCGGAGAGGCGCGCCATCGCCGATCACTGGCTCGAGGCCGTGCAGCTAACCCACGCCCAACACCTGTGGCCGTGGCAGCTGTCCCAGGGAATGCGCCAACGCGTGGCGCTGGCCCGCACCTGGGCTCTGGACCCCAACGTTCTGCTCATGGACGAGCCGTACGCCAGTGTGGATGTCAACACCCGCCTGGCCCTGCAGACCAGGTTCTTGGATCTGTGGCAGAGCGAGGAGCACCGCACGGTCATGTTCGTCACCCACGACCTGAGCGAGGCCATCGCTTTGGCCGACCGGGTCGTCCTACTGGGCGGCGGCCGGATCCTCGACGACGTCACGGTGCAGATCGAGCGTCCCCGCGACCTGGGCGCCATCAACGCCAACCCCCATTACCAGCAGGTCTACGAACGCCTACGCGGCCAGCTCTTCTAGATGCTCGGCCCTTCCGGATACGACCCAGGGCTGAAGGCTCAGCACCCATCCATCACAAATCAGCGTAGCTACCACCAAGGAAAGAAGAAAATGAACATCGTTAGGCGATCTGCCATCTGGGGTCTGGGTCTGGCTGCCCTGGCCGCTCCTCTAGCCGCCTGTGGCTCCTCAACCACCCATGCCTCCGCATCCAATGCGGCAGCGACCCAAGGATCCCTCGGCAGCGGTGCCCTGACCAAGGTCACCGTCGGTGACTTCCCCACCAGCGCGCTCACGCTCCCCTACGTGATCGCCCAGGACCAGGGCTTCTTCAAGGCTGCCGGTCTCGACGTGCAGACGGTGATGGCCAATTCGGGTCCGACCCTGGTATCTGGCCTGATTGGCGGCACCACTCAGATCGCCGTGCAGGTGACATCGAACGCCTTCCCGGCCATGCAACAGGGCGAGCCGCTCGTCGCCATGGGTCCCTATGGCCGCCTGGACATGGCCGTCGTCACGCCTTCCAATAGCGGCATCACCACGGTGGCGGCCCTGCAGGGCAAGAAGATCGGCGTCACCGCCCGGGGCGCGTTGACCGAGAACTTCGCCCGCTACGTCCTAACCCTCAACGGCATCAACCCGAACAACGTCACCTTCATACCGGTGGGCAGCCTCGTCACCCAGGAGGCGGCATTACGCAACCATGCCATCGACGCTTCCGTCTTCTCCTCCGACGCAATCGCGGCGACGGCGGCCCAGGGCATCCATCTGCGCACACTTGCCAGCTCGCTCAACGGAACCGCCGGACAGCTCGGCACTGTCGGGCTGCAGTCCTTCTGGGCCACGACCGTCGGCTACCGCGGCAGCCACCCGAGCGTGGTGAAGGACTTCTGCTCGGCTATGAGCCAGTCGGCAACTTGGCTGGCCGACAACGCCAACCGGACCACCGGCGTCCAGGACATCGCCAGCTTGATGAACATCCCGACCTCGATCGCCGGCGAGGTGTGGGACAGCGTGCACACCGCCTGGGAGACCAGTGTCACCCAAGCCCGGTGGGCGGCCAACGTCAAGCTGGTCACAGGCAACGCGAACAGCGTCGCCTACCAGAAATTCGTCTCGACGGGCTGCTGAGCCCACCGAGCCGTCCCGCGCCCGAGAAGCGCGCTCACCTGGTCGAGTCCCGGTGGACCGGCGCACCCGCCCCGCCGTTACCGGCCAGTTTGCGGGCTCTCCACTCACTAGGACTGCAGCTGTACTGGCTCCGGAACCATCGCGATAGGCCGCTGGAGGCGGAGAAGCCCAACAGCTGCGAGATGTCGGTCAGCGAGTAGCGTCCAGTGGCCAAGTACTGCTCGGCCAGAGCCGCCCGGGTCTGATCCAGCAGAGTTGTGAACGTCTCGCCGTGCGCCTCCAGATGCCGGTGCAGGGTGCGCCGGTCGATATGCATCTCCCGGGCGATCTGGGCCTGGGAGCAGCGCCCGGCCGGCAGGAAGAGCTTGATCAGCCCCCGAACCCGCTCTACGGTGCCGAGATCCTTTGGCGCACCCAGCGTCTGCAGGATCTGCTGGGCGTAGGTGCGCAGGTTTGGGTCGGCCATGCGGTTTCTGGCGCCGAGGTCCCGGCTGTACAGAACCAGCCCAGTGAAGGGCTGGTCGAACAGCGGAGCCAGTCCGAAGAGACGCTCGTAGGTGGTGCAGTCAGCCGGCGTCGGGTAGGCGAAGAGGACCGAGACCGGTTGCCAATCGGGTCCGAGGAACTCCCGAAGGATGCCGCAGAGCGCGCCCACGGCTAATCCAAGGGACTGTCGGCACGGCGTCTCACCTTCCTCGTCTTCGAAATCGAAGCGCACCTCTATGGTGGCCAGCTCGTCGCGCTCCCACACCCGCAGCCTTAGCGCTTCGTTGTAGGCATGTTCGTAGCGGACCAGCAGCTCGATGGCGCTTCGCACATCCGGCTCCTCCCGCAGCACCAAGCTGAGCGGGCCCAGGTTCGAGAACTGGCGCAACTCGGCCAGCCGCACCCCGAAGTCCCCGCAACCCGACGCTTCGGCGGAGTCCTCGAGCAGTTGGGCGACGGCGTGAGCCGGCGCCCGGGTGTCCTGGACCGCGAAGCCGGCCGGGTCCAACCCGGCCTTGCGCATGAGGGTGACGGGATCGATCCCCAGGCTCTGTCCCAGCTCGAGGTAGCGGTTGAGCGACGCGTAGCGGACCATCGGCTTCATGCGGAGCCCTCTCGTCGACCCTCAGCTCTGACCCAGAATGATAAATGAGATGTCACTCCGAGTAAAGGGATTTCCGACCGCCCGTCTTACTCTGTTCAACGTCAAACGTCAGCCCTGACTAAAGGAGGTCGTCGTTATGGCCGAGGCAGTCCGCTACTACGAGACAGGCGCCCCCGACGTGCTGCGCTACGAGGCGATAGAGGTCGGTGAGCCCGGAGCGGGCGAGGTCCGCATCCGCCACCAGGCGGTGGGTCTCAACTTCGCCGACACCTACTTCCGCACCGGCTTCTACCCCGCGTCGTTGCCTGCCGGCATTGGCGTCGAGGGTGCCGGGGTCATCGAGGGGATCGGTCCCGGGGTGGCCGGGTTCGCCGTCGGGGATCGGGTCACCTACACCGGCAGCCCCCTGGGCGCTTACAGCACGGAGCGGGTGATGCCGGCTAACTCTCTCATCAAGCTTCCCAACCAGATCCCATTCGAGACTGCGGCTGCCATGACCATGCGCGGCCTCACCGCCTCATACCTCCTCCGGCGCATTCATCCGCTTGGCCCGGGCGACACCGTCGTGCTGCACGCGGCGGCCGGCGGTGTAGGCCTGATATTCGTGCAGTGGGCACGCCTGCTGGGCATCGACGTCATTGGCACCGTCTCGACGGACGAGAAGGCTGAGATCGCCCGGGCTCACGGCTGCACCCACACCATCGTCTACACCCGCGAGGATGTCCCAAGCCGGGTACGGGAGTTGACCGGCGGCAGCGGCGTCCCCGTCGTCTACGACAGCATCGGCCAGAACACCTATCACTCCTCCCTGGACTGCCTCTCGCGCCGGGGGCTACTCGTGTGCTTCGGCACCTCCTCCGGCCCAATCCCCCCGATCGACGCCATGGAACTGGCCGTCAAGGGCTCGCTCTTCGTGACCCGACCCGCCCTGGCCGACTACATCGCCGAACCCAAGGAAAGGGCCGCCCTGGCCGGCGAGCTGTTCGGTCACGTGGTGGAGGGCCGCATCACTGTGGAGATCAACCAGCGCTACGACCTGGCCGATGCTGTGCAGGCCCACAGCGACCTGGAGAGCGGCCGCAGCATCGGCTCCTCCGTGTTCTGCCTTTGATCCAAGCTGCGACGAGAGGAATTTACCATGTCTGCTCCCGCTATTCCGTCCGTCGTAACGACCAATATGTCGGTCGCCAAACTAACCGCGACCATCGGGGCGGAAATCTCCGGCGCTGAGCTCGGCGAGATCGCCCGCAGCGACGCACTCTTCGCCCAGATAAAGGCCCTGCTTCTCGAGCACAAGGTCCTCTTCTTCCGGGACCAGCCCATCAGCCGAGCCGAGCACGTCGCCCTGGCCCGACGCTTCGGCCCGCTGGAGGACCATCCCGTCGTCCCAAGCGACCCGGACTGCCCGGGGCTGGTACGCATCTATAAGGACCTGGACAGCGCTCCCGAGCACTACGAGAACGGCTACCACTGCGACGGCACGTGGAAGCAGATCCCCCCAATGGGCGCGGTGCTGCGCTGCGTCGAGACCCCTCCCGTGGGCGGCGACACCGTCTGGGTGAACATGGTGCGAGCCTACGAGGACCTTCCCGAGCACATCAAGGGACAAATCGAGCCGCTACGGGCCCGGCACAGCATCGAGGCCACATTCGGAGCCGTCCTGTCGGTCGAGCGGCGCCTCCAGTTGAAGGAGACTTACCCCGACGCCGAGCACCCCGTGGTCCGTACACACCCCGTAACCGGCGAGCGGATTCTCTACGTCAGCGGGTTTGCCACTCACTTCGTCAACTTCCACACCCCGGCCAACGTGCGCTACGGCTTCGACTACGCCCCCGGCGGGAGCCAGCTGCTCAACTACCTGATCGGCCGGGCCGCCATCCCCGAGTACCAGGTGCGCTGGCGGTGGACCAAGGACAGCTTCGCCATCTGGGACAACCGCTCCACCCAGCACTACGCCGTTCAGGACTACTGGCCGGCGGTGCGGAAGATGGAGCGGGCGGGGATCCTCGGCGAACCGTTCTAGACCGCAACTGCCAATACCACTCAGATCCTGATAGGAGCCAAGCATGCATTTCCTCGACGACTCGCTCTTTCCCGAGAACCAGGAGAAGCTGGTCATCACCGCCGCCCCCTACGGTCCGGAATGGGAGCCGGTGGACGCCGCCGACATTCCGGTGACCATGGACCAGCACGTCCAGGCCGCGGTGGACTGCTACAACGCCGGCGCGACCGTGCTGCACATCCACGTCCGGGAGCTGGACGGCAAGGGCTCCAAGCGGCTCTCCAAGTTCAATGAGCTGCTGGGCTCGCTGCGCGATGCCGTCCCGGACATGATCCTCCAGGTCGGCGGGTCGATCTCCTTCGCCCCCGAAGGCGAGGGCGCCGAAGCCAAGTGGCTCAGCGACGACGCGCGTCACATGCTCGCCGAGCTCGACCCCAAGCCCGACCAGGTGACCATCGCGGTCAGCACCATCCAGATGAACGTGGTGGAGGTCCTGACCGCCGACGACTATGCCGGCACCTCCTGGGAGCGGCCGCCCATTTACGAGGCCTACCGGGAGATGTGGGTCCCCGCCGGGCCAGGCTGGGTCGACGAGCACCTCAGGCGCCTGCAGGCCAGCGGCATCCAGCCCCACTTCCAGCTCTGCAACATGCCCCATCTGGAAACCGTGGAGCGGCTCATCCGCCGTGGCGTTTACACGGGACCCCTCAATATCACCTGGGTGGCCCTGGGCGGGGGTTTCGACGGGCCTAGCCCCTACAACATGATGGAGTTCATCCGCCGGACCCCCGACGGGGCGCTGCTGACCCTGGAGACCATCATGCGCAACGTACTCCCGGTGAACACCATGGCCATCGCCATGGGCCTGCACTGCCGTACCGGCAACGAGGACAACCTGTGGTATCGCAAGTCCGAGCGCACCACCACCGTGCACCAGATCGAGCAGCTGGTACGCATTTCTCAGGAACTCGGCCGCGACGTAGCTACCGGCAAGGAGGCCCGTGACATCTACAAGATCGGCGAGAACTACAGCGGCGCCGCGGAGACCCTGGCCAAGCTGGGCTTCGCCCCCACCCGCCAATCCGGCCAGCTTGGCTTTACCCACCACGCGTGAGCAAGCGGCTCCGCGACGCCGCCGGCTCCCGGTCCGGAGCGGGGGCTGAGTCCAGGACCCGTGCCTGCCAGAGGGTTCCTGTCGGGGTCACCATCGTCACGGTGCCGGGGCTGCGCGGTCCGGTCGAGGACCACTGGCAGACTCGACTCGAAGCGGTCCTGC
>JAKBAM010000071.1 GCA_021809105.1 Actinomycetes bacterium | reverse complement strand
CGATGCCGATCCCGGCCATCCGGGCGAGGTCGATGGCGTCGCGAACGGAGAACACGAAGCTCACGTCGCTGCGCAGCGGATTGGTGGGCTCTACGGCCAATCGGATGCCCAGCTCCTTCGCCTGCTCACGCGCCGAGGCCGTCTCCTCACAGAACATCTCGGCCGCCGCCTCCCATGGGACTGCGCCGAAGCTGCCCGACACCGTGTACAAGACGTCACAGCCCACAGCCGCGGTAAAAGGCAGTGACTCGACGATGTCAGGGCGGTACGACGACATGCTCGACACGAGGAGCTTGGCTTCGAGGACCGCCTGCAGGCTGGCCTCCCACCCTGCGGCCTCGAGCTTGGGGGAGATCAAGCCCACGTTGTCGACGCCGAGGTCGGCCCACAAGAGGAGGTCCTCCTCGAATGACTGCTTCATCGAACAGATGCAGTTGACCGAGATTCGCGGGTGGGCTCCGGTCCTGCTGCTCATTCTCGTGGCCGCCGCTCGACGCTCCCGCCTGGCACTAGTGCTTCCTCCCCGCGGCGATCTCCGGGGCGAACAGCTCTCCCAAATCTCCCAACTTGACGACGATCTTCCAGGCGTGGTGGCTGATACGCCAACCGTCGGCAGTCCTGACCAGCGTCGTGGGTTGCACGGCCAGGCTCTCGTAGAACTTCCCGTCGCGCGGCCCGAGCCCGTAGTGCATGGCCCGGACCCGGGCGGTTACCTCCGCCGTATCGCCGGTGACTACCGGCGACATGGTGGCGACGTGGTGGTAGGTGACGATCTCGTCACTGCCAACCATGTGGCGCGTGGCGCCAACGACGGCATCGCGGCCCTGGAGCGTGCTGCCGGCCGTCCACTCCGCGATCGTGTCCTCGGTAGCCACCTCGCCGAAGTCGTCCCACGCCTTGGTGTCGACGAGCTCGAAGTAGCGGCGGACGACGTCTTGCACCGCCAGTCGATCGGCGATCTGCTCAGCCAGGTGCTCGGGACTCATCGGCCCTAATCCTCGACCTTGATGGCGGCTTTGGGGCAGGCCTGAGCGGCCTTCGAGAGCTTGTCGCGCAGCGACTCTTCGGGCTCTTGGACGAGGACCCGGACGATGTCGTCGGTGTCGTCCAGGGCGAAGACCTCCGGGCAGGCGGTGACGCAGACGCCGTGTGCGTCACATCGCAACTCGTCGAGGATGACTTTCACGGTGCTCCTTGGCTGTTCAGGTTCGGGCGAGCTGCTGCACAATGCAGTGGCAAGGCTCGCGCTCGCTCATCGAGAGAACTTCACGGGAAGGCTGCCCATGCCTTGGATGAAGGGGTTGGACCAACGGACCGCGGGCCCGGCCAGCTCCCAGTCCGGGAACCGGGCAACGACGTGCTCCAAGATGGTCACCGAGTCGGTCCGAGCCAGGAGGGCTCCAGGGCAGGAGTGCTCGCCGTAGCCGAAACCTTGGTGGTCCGAGTCGAACTTCCGGGTTATGTCGTACTCGTCAGGGCGCTCCCAGACATCCTCGTCGCGGTTGCCGCTGGCGTACGCCATCACGATGTAATCGCCCTGCTTGATCAGCTTCCCGCCCACCTCGACGTCCTGGGTGGCGGTGCGGCACCCCGACCAGTTGAGCTGGCTGAAGCGAAGCGTCTCCTCCACTGCGTTGGAGATGAGCTCACGACGTTCGCCCAGCAACCGCCGCTGCTCGGGATGCTGAGCCAGGTGCAACATGATGAGCGACAGCAGAGACCGCGTCGTCTCCCCGGCGTTGACGAAAGTGTGGATGAACGAGATGGCCATGCCGAGCGGCACCGGTCCGCCGTCATGTTCCGAGCGGGCGATGCAGCTGACGAGGTCGTCCCCGTCTGCGCCACCGGCGTTCCTGTCCGCGAGCAGCTGACCGCAGTAATCGTGGAACTCGGCCGCGCGCGCTTTGATCCGCGCCGCCTCGTCGGGGTCCATGTCCGGGTTGATGGTGATGGCCAGCATCTGGGCCGACGCCATGTCGATGAACCGCTCGCGCATGTTGCGAGGCACGCCGATGAGCTCGGTCATGAGAGCAGCCGGGATCTGGCCGATCGTCGTCACGAAGTCGACCTCGACGCCCGGCTCGATCCGCCCCAGGAACTCCTCGGTGATCTCAGCGATACGCGGCTTCTGCGCCCGAACGAGGCTGGGCCGCAGCGACTTCATCATGATGTTGCGGATCTGGCCGTGCCGCGGAGGGTCGGAGATCATCAGGCTCTCGAACGCGGGGTCGCCCATGGAGAGCTTTCCGTGAGCGATGGTCCGGCGAGTCTCCGCCGGGCTCAGCCCACCTTCGAGGATCTTCGCCTTCGCCCATTCGGGCAACTGGTGCATCACCGTCGAGGGATCGCTGGCGTCGCCGATGGCGAACCCGTACTGGCTGGAGAAGAGCTCGGGGTGGCTGGCGACGAACCGCTGGTGCTCATACTTCGACAGCACCCAAAAGCCCGTCGGATAGCCGGGCGGCTCGTACCAGTACACCGGCGCAGCGTGGCGCTGGGCCGCGATCGACGCGTAGATGACCTCGGGGTCCTGGTTGTAGAACGCCGAGTCCTCCCATGCGGGCCACTCCACGGCGGTGTGCTCTGTCGTCGTCACGGGTGCCTCACCAAGTCAGTCGGACCAGGGCTTCTGGTCCCATGGGCGGTCGAGTCCCTGCATGCCGGCACCGAACGGGAAGAACTGGCGCTGCCCCCACATCTCGGCCTGGAGCCCGTGGTGCAGTTCGCTGGCGAATGCCCGCCTCAGGCTCTGGGTCAGGACGTACTTCGTGTTGCGGTTGACAATAGGGGGGCGCTTCGCGATCTCGCGTGCAATGTCCCAGGCTCGGTCGAGCAGCTTTTCCTTGGCCAGCACCTCGTGGACCACGCCCCATTCCTTGGCTTCCTTGGCGCTCAGCTCGTAGCCGGTGAAGAGGAAGTAGCGCGACCGACTGGGGCCGACCAGGGCGTCCCACACGACGTGCTGGCCGTCACCGGGCACCATCCCCCGGGGGAAGTGGGACAGATCCTGGAAGTACGCCTCCTCCGCGGCGAGGACGATGTCCATCAGCAGCGGCACCTCGGAGTGCATGGTGCACGGTCCGTTGACCGCAGCGATCATCGGCACGTTGATGGCCAGGAGGTTCTCGATGATCATCCGGCCGAACCACGACTTCTCGTCCATGACCTCGACGCCCTCGGCATCCCCATACGCGTGGTAGAGCGGCTTCTCGTCCGCGGTCACCGGCTTTCCCCAAAGAGCGTTGTAACTGTCGCCGGTGCCGGTGTGAATGACGCACTTGATGCCGTCACGGTCCCCGGCGATGTCGGCGAACGCGTCGGACATCCGGTCGTGCGACTCCCACATCCACTGGAGGGGGCCGCCATCGGTGTGGCACTGCATGAAGAGGATGCCCTCGGGGCTCAGCTCGAACTTGTAGTGCTCGTAGCTGTCTTTCCATTCCGCATACCGAGTCCGCTTGACCACAGATCCCCCTAGGAGCCCTAATTTTCTTGTACCGACCAGTCAGTCTATACGGCCCTGCGCCCGACGTCGAGCGAGCCGGAAGCGGGCTGCGGCGTGCGAGGCCTGGCTCTCATTACAGATCACGGGAGAACAGCGCACGCCGGTGATCGGCGTCGAGCCACTCGTGTGGATACCCGCGATCGATGCGCGTGGCGAGATCGAGCCGAGTGATCTGGTCGTCATCAAGGCGCACCTCCAGAGCTGCGAGGTTATCGCGAACCTGCGTGAGCGTCCGGGCCCCGAGTACGGGCGTCACCTCCTGGCGCAGTACCCATGCCAGCGCTACCTGCGCCGGCGTAGCGCCCAGCTCGCAGCCGATCTGCGTCGCGACCTCGACTGCGCTCCGCTGTGCCGCAGAGAGCGTCTCAGGCGCGTGCTTGCCTCCAAGCGCACCCCGCCCGAGCGGGCTCCAGGCCAGCGCCGCCAGGCCGAGCGCCCTCGCCATCGGTAGGAGCTCTCGGTCCGCGGAGCGCTCTGCGAGCGAGTACTCGACCTGCATACCCGAGAACGCGGTCCAGCCGCGCAGCTCTGCGATTGAATCCGCGCGGGATGCCACCCACGCCGGCGTGTTGCTGACGCCGATCGCCAGCACCTTCCCGGCCGTCACCAGGTCGTCGAGCGCCCGCATGGTTTCCTCGACCGGCGTGCACTGGTCCCACGCATGGACCCAGAGCAGATCGACGTAGTCGGTACCGAGCCGGCGGAGGCTGCCCTCCAGGCTGTGGCGGAGGCTCTTGCGGTGGCTTCCACTGGCGTTGCGGTTGGCGGTGTCGGTCGGGTAGGGGAAGGTGAACTTCGTAGCCAGCACGACGGCGTCGCGCTCGCTGCCGACCAGGCGTCCGAGAATCGTCTCGCTCGTGCCCTGGTTGTAGTTGTTGGCGGTGTCGACGAAGTTGCCGCCAGCATCACGGTAGGCGGCGTAGATCTGAGCGGCGCTTCCCTCGTCGGTCCCGAAGCCCCATTCGGTGCCGAAGGTCATCGTGCCCAGGCACATATCGCTCACCCGGATGCCGGAGCGTCCGAGCAACCGCGTTCCGAGGCTCATGCTCGCTCCCCGGCCGTCCTGCAGTTCCCACCCGGCATGTCCCTCCCATCAGCTTTCCCTGGATTAACTGTACGTGTCAGTATAGTATCTGGTCGTCGGCGTGATCAGGGAGGTGCCATCGTGGTTGGTGCAGTTGAACAGCTGATGCAGCTGGTCGGTTCGAAGGAGCGCTTTGCGATCCCACACAAGGAGCTCCGCGACATCCAGGCCGACGCGATGAACGAGCGGCTATCGGAGCGAAGGGATCTGATCAAGCTCCTGGCGTTTCGCTCGAAGGAAGCCGGGATCGGTGAGATCCGGTCGCGGGAGGACATGGTCCCCCTGCTCTTCCCGCACACCGCCTACAAGAGCTATCCCGAGAGCTTTCTGAGTGAACAGAGGTGGGACCGGTTGGGGAAATGGCTCGGGACGGTCTCGAGCTATCCGATCGCCGAGATCGACACCACCGGCATCGAGGACATCGACGACTGGATAGACCGGCTCGCCGAGAAGGGTCACTACGTGTCCTGCTCGAGCGGCACGACCGGCAAGTCGGCCATGTTGATAGCGGGGGACAAGGACATGGAGTGGTCACGCGCCGACACCGTCGGCGTCTTCTCGTGGGGTTCAGGGGTGGAACCAGCCAAGGACCGCCGGATGTTCGGGGTGGCCCCGACCGCTGACGTCCCGAAGAACATAAACATCCGGGACGCCCAGCGCGCTGCGTTCGGCGATCCCCGCTTCGAGCCGTTCCGGCTTCCGGTCCCTCCGATCACCATCGGCCAGATGACCAAGATGGTGGTGCTGCGGAAGGCGATCGCCGACGGGACCGCCCGGCCGGAGACGATCGCCGACTTCGAGGCGACCTCCAAGGAGCGGCAGGAGACCCTTGACAGGGCGTACGTCACCTCGGCCGAGTCGCTCGTTGCGGGACGCGCCGACAAGCTGTTCATCTCCGGTATGTGGAACGCCCTGCACCATGTGGCCAAGCTGGTCCGAGAGATGGGCTACAGCGCGGAGGACTTCCACCCGGACAACTGCCTCTACGTCGGGGGCGGCCTGAAGCGAGCCCAGCTACCTGCCGACTACCAGGAGTTCGTGCACCAGACCTTCAACATCCCCGATAACCGGAAGTTCCAGAACTACAGCATGCAGGAGCTCAACTCCGGCATGCCGCGCTGCCAGAAGGGCGGCCGCTACCACGTCCCGCCGTGGGTGGTCCCCTTCATTCTCAACCGGGATGGGGATGCCCTGCTCCCGCACGACGATGGCGAGATCGAAGGGCGTGCGGCCTTCTTCGACCTTGCGCTCGACGGCCGATGGGGAGGCGTGATCACCGGGGACAAGGTCGCCCTCGACCTCGGCCCCTGCAAGTGTGGCAATGCCGGACCCACCATCCGCGACGACATCGCTCGCTATGCCGACCTCGAAGGAGACGACAAGATCGGCTGTGCTGGCACCGTCGACGCCTACGTGAGAGGACTGTCATGACGAGCCTCGACACTGCACCCGAAGCTCAACACAGCGCCGCCGCCGACCCGATCCGGGTCGACCACTTCATCCGCGGCAAGGTGGTCACCGGCGGAGCGGTGCACTATCACTCGCGTGACCTCGGTGTGGAGTTCGCCACCCCTGAGATCCGCCTCGACGAGCTGGTCACGCCGCGCTCGGAGATGCCGCCCCTGCTCGACGTTCCGGTCGTGGAGATCATCGACTTCCTCGTCGCATGTGGGGAGCGACTCGTCTTGGAAGACAACGTGCATCTCCAGGAGGCCCTGGAGCACATCGTCGCCACCAACCCGCTGCCGCGCCGGGTAGTCGAAAACCTTTTCCGCGTCGCCCGGCACCGGCTCACCAAACAGGACCTCTGGTGCAGCATCGAGAGCAACTTCGCCAACCCAGCGGCGCTCGACGGCTGGGTGGAGCGGACCGACTTCAATGGCCAGCATGCGGCGTTGCGTGCCTTCCCTCCGCGGATGATCCACATGCTGGCTGGCAACTCGCCGACCGGCTGCATCTCCTCGATCGCCCAGGGCGCACTGGTGAAGGCCGTCAACGTCTTCAAGATGCCGTCGAGCGACCCCTTCACCTGCGTGGCGATGCTCCGGACGATGGCCGAAGTCGATCCCGACCATCCAGTCGTCCGGTCGATGTCGGCTGTTTACTGGCGTGGCGGTGACGACCGCATAGAGCGCACCCTTTACCGCCCGCAGTACTTCGACAAGATCGTCGCCTGGGGTGGCGGTGACGCGATCAACAACGTCATCAAGTACCTCGGCCCAGGGCTGCAGCTCGTCTCCTTCGACCCGAAGACGTCGATCTCGATGATCGGGCCAGAGGGTTTCGAGGGCGACGCAGTGATCGAGGAGGTGGCGGAAGCGGCCGCGACCGACGTCTCGGTCTTCAACCAGGAAGCTTGTCTTGCCAGCCGCTTCATCTTCGTCGAAGGCGAGCGGGACGGCATCGAGCGGTTCTGCGAGAAGCTCCAGGAGCGGCTGGGGGTCGATCGCCCGACCGCATCGGAAGTCGCCCATCCCCTGCCCGTCGATATCAGGGAGGAGGTCGCCATGCTCCAGGTCATGGACGATGACTGCAAGATCTGGGGGAAGACCGATGGTCGAGGCCTTGTGATCCTGACGGGCGATCCGGTGGAGTTCCACCCGAGCAGCAAGACCGCCAACGTTGTCCACCTACGCTCGCTCGACGAGGCGGTTCGCTTCGTCAACGTCGCCACCCAGACCATCGGGATGTACCCCCCCGAACGCAAGTTGGCGATGCGCGACCGGCTGGCCAGCGCCGGGGCTCAGCGCGTCGTCAGGCTGGGCGGGGCGGCGAAGCACGTAGCGGGGGGCGCCCACGACGCCATGCTGCCACTCCAGCGCTTCGTGCACTGGATGTCGGACGAAGACGCCTGATCGACCGGCGCCGTCATCAGCGCACGATCCCGATGTCGCGCTCGTCGGTGACTATCACGACTCGCTGACGAGGATCCATGAAGGACTCCTCGTCATCTCGCAGCACTTTGCCTGCTTCACCGAGATACCAGGTCGTCCAAAGCTCCATCCCCGCCATGTCGTCGAAGCCGATCTCGGTGACGCAGTCGAAGGGCGCTTCGGTGCTGCCCCGGCCGAGCTGCAGAGCGTGGTTTTGCACATAGCGCCTGATCACCCCTGCGACCTCGGCCGGTATGGCCCGGTGGAACAGCGGGGCGTGCCGGTGCTCGTAATACTCGCGGAACTCCTCGCGGGTCACGTCGCTCCGGCGCTTGATCAGGGCCACGATCTTGATCATGTCGAGCGTCGGCCGGGTCGGTGGGCTCGGTCGCGTCCCACCCGCTTGGAGCTCACCGGATCGTCTCCTCGCCGGCGACGGTCACCCGGCGTAGCTCGCGCGTCGATGTCGGGTCGTGGTCAGTGACGCGATGTAGAAGCCCGGTGTTGTCCCAGATGACCATGTCGCCGACGGTCCAGTCGTGGCGAACCACACGCTCGCTCCGAGTGGCGCGGGCCAACAGATCAGCGAGGAGCTTGCGCCCTTCCTGCTCCTCCATCCCGACGACGTGATCGGCCGTCGCGCCCAGCACCAGTGACTTCCTCCCCGATCGGTGCTCCCACACGAGTGGGTGCTCCCGAGTGGGCCGGCTTCGCCAGTCGGCGAGCTGCGCGGGCGTCGGGTCGGGGTACACGGGGCGCAGCGTCGCCTCGAGAGAGTGGACGACGCGGAGATCCGCAACTTGCTCCTTCTCTTCGTCGCTCAGATCGTCATAGGCCGCGTACGTGCTGGCGAACTCCGTGCCGCCGTCCCCGGAGGTGATGACGTGGGCGCGGAGGATTCCTGCCTTGCACGGGATGTCGTCCATCGCCCCGTCGATGTGCCACTGCATGTTGCCGCGGAAGTAGTCGGCCAGGGGGTTGGCGGCGTCCTGGGTTATCGCGGTGATCTCCGGGATCGGGTGACCCGGACGCCCGACCAGGTCGCCCAGGCGCCGGCCGAAGGCGACCTCCTCGTCGTCGTCCAGGCCTACCTCCCTGAACACCAGTACCCCATGATCCTCGAGCGCTCCGAGGATGGCGCCGGGCAGCTCCGGGTCGTGCAGCAAGCGGTGCCGGTCGACATCGACCGCCTCAGCACCGACCGCAGGGCTCAGCTTCTTCATCGAGATCGCAGCCACCATGGCCTGATTCTATTGGACCGACCGGTACATCGCCACTGGCAAACTTGGGCAGTCGGGGAGCCAGATCGAAAACCGGCCGATGATGTATCGTACGGCGCCGCACCGAGAGAGAGCCCGTCGGAAGTTGCGGTGAGGAGAGCGGTGGATGCCCCGAGGTGGAGCAGAGGACGAGCCGCGGCGTAGTCCGAAGTGGCAAGCGCGCCACCAGGCGATCATCGACACCTCAGCGCGGGTGTTCGCTCGCCGTGGCTACCACGCCACGGGCATCACAGAGCTGTGCGCGGCCAACGACCTCGGCAAGGGTGCCCTGTATCACTACATCGGCTCCAAGGAGGAGCTGCTCGTCGCCATCCACGACCGGGTGATGGACGAGGTGATGCTGAGCGCCGATCGCGTGGCTCAGGCCGGCGGCTCTCCATCCGAGCAGCTGTCGAACCTCGGAGACGGGTTGCTCGACGTCATCACCCGCTACCCCGATCATGTCTGGGTGTTCCTGCATGAGTTCCCGGCTCTGACCGGCGAGCGGGCCGAGCAGTTCCGCGGGCGGCGGCGGGATTACGAACGGCGGGTGGAGTCGGTCCTCCAGGCCGGTGTCGACTCCGGAGACTTCGCTGATGTCGATCCCAGGCTGACCGCGCTGGCGTGGCTCGGCATGCACAACTACGCGTACCTGTGGCTGAAGGGCGACGGGCCCCTGTCCGCGCGGGACGTAGCGGGACGGTTTGCCGACATCTTCATCCTCGGGATAGGCCGTCCCGGCACCGAGGGACGCCGCGCGCGCTGAGCTCAGGGGGCCGAGTAGCCGCCGTCGACGACCAGGGCCGACCCGGTCGTCCAGCGAGAGGCGTCACCGGCGAGATACGAATAGGCCCCGACCAGGTCGTCAGCGGACCCCAGCCCGAGGGGATGCCTGCCTGCCATCGCCTCGATCGCCTCCGGCGGAAGCGCGGCATGGATTCCCGAGAGGAAGGTGCCCGGGCACACACAGTTGACCCGGATCCCGTCGCGGGCGTACTCGACCGCAGCGACCTTCGCCAGTTGGATCACCGCCGCCTTCGTCGCGCAGTAGGGGGCGGCGTGCGACCACGCGGTGAGACCGGCCACCGAGGCCGTCAACACGATCGAACCCGAGCCCTGCGGGCGCATGACCGCCACTGCAGCACGGATGCCGTTGACCGCACCCAGGACATTGATCCGGAACGCCCGCTCCCAGTCCTCGGTGGCCAGGTTGTGGATGCGACCATTCGGGGAGATCACCCCGGCGTTGCTGACCAGCACGTCGAGACGACCGTAGCGCTCGACCGCCGAGCTGACGACCGCCTCGACCTGAGCGAAGTCGCTCACGTCCGCTAGCACGGTCTCGACCGGTGCACCCCGCTCCGGCAGGCTGCTTACGGTGGCCTCCAGCGACGGCGCGCTGACGTCGCTCAGCACCAGCTCCGTACCGGGTTCGCCCGCCAACCGGCGAGAAACCGCCGCGCCAAGCGCACCCCCGGCCCCGGTGACCGCGATGACCCGTCTCGCCTCAACCACCGACCACGCTCCCCCACCAACAGGTGTCCGGGACGATCATACGAGCAGGTACCCCCCGTCGACGCTGAGCACCGCCCCCGTCACGAACGACGCGGCGTCCGACGCCAGGAACTGGTAAGCGCCGGCCAGGTCGGCCGGGTTGCCCCACCGCCTCAGCGCCGTGTGCCCGATGACTCCGGCCGAAACCTTCGGATTGGCCTTCCACCCCTCGGCCAGCGGCGAATCGAACCATCCGGGGGCCACCACGTTGACGGTGATGCCCGATGGCGCCAGATCCAGCGCCAGCCCCTTCGCCATCCCGACCAAGCCGGCCTTCGATGCGCTGTAAGCCGTGAGTCCCTTGCACGGCCGCTCCCCGAGCACCGAGCCGGTGAAGATCAGCCGCCCCCCGTCGCCCATCACCCGGGCCGCGGCGCGAGCCCCGAGGAACGCCCCCGTCAGGTTGACCTCGAGGATCTCGCGCCAGACCGACGGATCGGTCCTGAGCGGGCCGCCCACCATGGGCGAGATGCCAGCGTTGCAGATCCAGACGTCGACACCACCCCATTCGGCGACGGTCGCGTCGGCGACAGCCTCGTTGAGCTCGGCGTCTGTCACATCCCCGCTGAACACGAGTGCCGGGCCGGGAAGCGCCTCGGCCACCGCGCAGATCTCCTCCTTGGTACGGGCAACCAGCGCGACCAGAGCACCGCTGCGAGAGAACGCATGCGCCAGCAGCTCCCCTAGGCCCCGCCCGGCGCCAGTGAGCACCACGCGCTTGCCTGCCACGTCACTGGCGCCGGGGAAGGAGCCGGGGATCTCGATCTGTGCCGTCATCGCCCTTTCCAGGTCGTGTACCGACCAGTACAGTACACCCTCCGTGGACGTCGACCCATCTTCCCCGCCTGATCCTTCTCTCGA
>JAKBAM010000070.1 GCA_021809105.1 Actinomycetes bacterium | reverse complement strand
GACCCCGAGGCGTGGACCGACGCCATTTTCGCCTTCGCCACCAGTGCCCGCCGGCTGACCGGCAACCCCGTCCAGATCCTCGACTATGACCTCGACGAAGTGCGCCGCCGCGCCAGCCCCCGAGCCAGGACGGGGAAGGCCTTTTGGGAGGCGCTGCGCCGCGATTCGGTCGTCCTGGCGGGAGTCAGCATCGATCACCTCGCCGGGGAGAACTGTGTCTCCTCGGGGTAGCAAGCGCCACCCTGTCTCGCCGGCCGACGCCCATCTGCCTGGACATGGACCACTGCTTGATCGGGGACGGGCGTCCCCTCCCCGGGACCGAGGGGGCGAGCATCCCGCCACCCAACAGGGTTGTTCAGACCTGCTGGCGGCGATCGCCCCAGCAGGTAGGCGGACGAACGCTCACATCGGAACAATCATGAGGTCGGAACAACCGGCGTTCCGCGTGGCTCGATCTCCGCGGCTACCGGGCCTCGGCCGGCCGTGGCCTTCGCCCGTCAGGCTAGGGTGCCGTGGGCACGGCGGGCCTCACCGAGGAGTGCCTCGACTGCCCGGCCGGCACGCTTGACCTCGCCGGCGGTGGCGGGCAGGTGGCTGTAGCCGGATTTTGTCTTCAGGCCGAGCAGGGTTGCCAGGTGCTGCTCGAACCCGGGCCCCGCCGTCTTCAGCAGATCGACCGCCTCGTGGTGGTCGTTCCCCTGTGCGTAGCGGCCGAGCCTGGCGCAACAGATGACGTCGGACGCGGCGATCCCGGCGTGCACGCACAAGGTGACGTAGGCGTCGGCCACGTCACCTGGCCCCTCAGCAAGGTCCTGGACCACCCTTGCTGCGTCAGCGAACTCCTCGGCTTTGGCCATCCTTCCCTGCCGGATCGTCTTGTCGCAGTCGGCCACCGGGCTCATGTGCGGGTACCGGAGCGCAGGGCTGAGACCAGCCAGTCGCGAGTGCCGGCAACGGTGAGCCCGTCGCGGACGACGTCACGGAGGACCGGCTCGTGGTCGCCGACCTCGCCGGCGGCAAACTGAAGCGGTCGGGCGTCGTTACCCGTCCAGCGGGTCACCTGGTCGGCGAGAGCAGTCACCTGCTCCTCCCATGGGTCCTCGTCGACATCGTCGGGTCGGATGATGAGGATGTCGATGTCGCTGCTTGTGGTCATGTTCCCGCGGGCGGCGGACCCGAACACGGCGGCGTAGACGGGCCCGGGTCGCCAGGTAGCGAACGCCTCCTCCAGGCGGTTCAGCAGCCCGGCGCGGGCGCCGACGAGATCCACGAGGGGGCCGGCGGCCAGGTGTTCACGGTTGAGCCGGTATGCGTAGGCGTTACCGACGCGCTCGGCGAGCACGATGCCCTGGGAGGTCAGCCTGATCAGCACCTTGCGGATCCCATCCTCGGAGTACCGTCCGAGCACCCGGTGCATCTGTCCGGTGGTGAAGGTCGTCTCGGCTTGGGCGAGCACCGCAAGCACGTCACCATCCAACGTCGGCGTCATCGTTGCCAGCGGCCGTCCGAGGTCCACCACGTCCTCCTTCGATCATCCTCCTCGAACCCCGATCATAGTCGATATACATCGACAAAAGTAGAGTTGTCTGGCCGCCGGTGGCCAGCGGGTTGATGCAGGCGCGGACGCAGTCAGGCGAGATCCCAGAGCTGGCGGTAGTAGCGGGTGCGCTCCGGGTCGGGGTCGATGCCGTAGGCGTCGAGGAGTGGGCCCTCCCAGCCGGGGCCGTAGTTCCATACGGTGCTGTAGGTCGCCACCGCCAGGTCGGCCCAGCGGTCAGCGACGCCGAGCGCAGCGAGGTCGACGTGCGCGGTGTACCGACCGCTGCTGTCGAGGAGGGTGTTCGGGCAGCACGCGTCGCCGTGGCAGACGACGAGCCGGTCGACATCCGGCGGAGCGCCGAGTACGGCAAGCGCCGCGTTCGGCCTCCGGCGTCTTCGGCGGCCGGGGGGCGCCCCGCTCGGCAGCCCGCTGCGTCGCTGCGGCAACCCGGGACTCGATCGACCACGACCACGGGCAGTCACCGACGGGCAGGGCGTCGTGGAGGGAACGAAGGCCGGCACCGACAGCGGCGACCGCCGAGGTCACCAGCCAACTGCCGTCACCGTCGGCACCTGCGTCGAGCACGGCAGGGACAGGTGTGAACCGGCCGGCCCAGAACATCCGCTCGGCCTCGACGAGCAAGTCCAGGCCGCTGCCCACCGGGCCCACTTGACGTAGCGGCCGGCCCCCGACGCCCGCCAGGTCACCCCGCCCAGCTCTTTGACCCACACGGCCTCCAGACGCCCACCGGCAGCGGCCACCACCACCGGGTCGGGGACGGCCACAGCACCCGCGGGTGGGCCGGCCAGCGGCCGGCGATCAGCGGTCACCAGCAGGCCGGGAGCCGGCTCGGCAGTCGATTCTGCGAGGCCGGGGGGGAAGGCGACGGGCCGCGCAATCGCACCCGCACAGCCTGCCCGACGCGGCGTCCCGAGGAGCCCACATCCGGGACGGAAGCACCCCACGCGTACCCCGCCGACGACGCTCCCCACGGGAAGTGCCAAAGGGTTCCCCGCCGTACGCGAACAGCTCCTGGCTGTTCGCCAAGGCGTTCATCGGGTAGACGACGATGGGCGTTGATGCGACCACCCGGCTCTTTTTGTCATCCCCGAACGTCAGTTCGATGTCAGGCGACCTTGCGGGCCGGTCTCGATGCCCGGTTTCGGTTGGCGACGTGGATGGCCTCGTCGTAGATAGCTCGCACGAGCCAGTCCCGGTCGGCGAAGCGGTCGGGCCAGCCGTGCCTGCAACTGCGGGCGAAGGCCTCCAGGTCCGGACGCGACGCTGCTGCCAGGGCATTCGCGGTCGGCCAGCGTTCCAACAGGCGCAGGAAGGTGGGGGCGCCCATGTCATCGCCGGCGATGACCAGCGCGGCTGGGAACGTGGCGATCAGATCGGCGCGCAGCCGGTTGAGCAGCCGACGCTCGTCACGCGACGCACGCTCGTCATCTCGGGTGATCGACCGCAGCTCGGCTGCGTCGTCGCCGTGGGGGACCAGCACCCGGAGCCGCTCGAAGCGGTCCAGGGCGATCACACACGCGATGCGGGCGTCGATGGCGTCCTGGTTCTTCTTCGCCGGCCCCCGCCGGCGGGCGACGAGATCAGGGTTGACCGGCACCACTGTGTAGCCGGCGTCGATAAGTCGTTCGACGAGCATCCCGTAGCTCGTCTCGAGGACAACCCGTACCTCGGCGGGGTCAGGCTCGAGGGCGGGGATACGGGCGATCAACGCGTCGATCGATCTCGCATCGTGTTCCACCCGGGCGATGTCGAACACCCCCTCACCCGGCCGGCCCAAAGCCACCAAATGGAACTCCTCGGCCCCCTCGATTCCTACTCCAAGCACATGATCTCCTTCGTTCGTCGGGCACCAACTGCGAAGGCACAGCACCGTACTGATGGACTAGTCCTCATCCGATGACACCCTTGTTGGCGTCAGGCCCCCAAGACCACCCGCCGGGGACGCAGTCTCATCTCAGTCCTCGAAGGACAAGCGGACCAAGCGTTCCCCGACAGAGGCCTCAACAGTGAAAGATAGACCCACGCCGGACAACAAACGAGCAGGAGCGCGAGCACGCCCCAGGTGCGGGTTGAGCCGAGATACGTGTAGAAGTAGGACGTAGCTGCCAGCTGTACATGAGACGCCCGTCGAACATACTCTCCGCTCTTCGTCGGCTCCGCCCAAGAGCGGACTCAAGTCAACGGGAAATCGCAGGACGGGGGTCTTAAGCCAGCTCATCGCCGAGGGCTACCCCGTCAACGCCGGCGACGTAGCCAGCCTCAGCCTGTACGTCACCAGGACGATCAAACGCTTCGAGGACTACGCCCTGCCTGCGGGAGACCCGCCCGGGCCCTTCGACGGGGAACTCGTCCTTCCCCCGCCCGACACCAAATCCGGGCGATGAGCGGACGGCCCAGTTCCTAATACCTACTCTTGCACGTATCTCGGCTCAACCCGGTCTTCACCCAGACCGCCGTCGACGACAACGGCTACCCGATCAGATTCAGAGACCGGCTCTCCTCCACCTTGGAGCCCGTAGGGCACTTCGCCACCTTGGTCTACGCGGAGGCCCTCCGGCGAGGCTCAGCGAAAACCGAGGAGGTGGTCGTCCTCACGCGGCGCTGAGCACATCTTGGAGCTGGCCGGCATCGATTTCGACGCGCTCGGGCACCGTCACCGCGACCCTGCGACCAGCCTCGAGCTCTCTACGAACTCCTACGATGGTGATGCCGACCACGCTGCCCTAGGTGACGACCACCGGTTACCTCCGCTCGCGTCCCGATGTTTAGCACTCCCAGCGCCCGAGACCGCTCCGCCTGGCCCTGGCGAGCAGACCAGTACGCGCCGACCGCCTCGGCCACGAGCGGCTCGTACACCGGTAGTTCGCTGGCCATCGCTCCCATTCACCGGTTGTACCGGCCGTCAGTCTGATACGCCCTCCTGGCGGATGCAATACGAACAGGGTAGTCGGAACTGTTGGCGTGGACAGAGGCGGTTGGCCCTCCTGAGGTTCCGAGGAGCGCCGCTCAACTGTGTAAAGCCAGAAATCGTGGATTGGACGGGGGCGGGCAGGGAGGGGAGCGGCGGCGGCTGCAGGAGGGGAACGGGGTTGGTGATTCTCGGGCAAGGGAGCGTGGCATCTCGTCGATCGCCGCGTTGGCCGAACGGCTCGGGGTCAGCACCGTCGCCACGCTCAACCAGCGAGACTTCTCCGTAGTCCGTCCACGCCATCTCGATGCGTTCGAGCTGCTCCCCCGAAGCGGCGCCGTCTCGCCCAGCGCCCAGCGGTGAGGGCCCCCCACAGCGTGGACCGCTAAGCGGTGACCATACAGAGGCTGAAGGTCGCGACCTCGTGGAGGAGACCACCATGGTTGACCAGATCGACCCAGGCACCTACCCCCGAATCCAACCCGCTCGAGGGGACGACGGTCGGAGCGGCCGCACCGGAGTCGACCGGGCGGTGGGCGACGATGGGATCGCGTGACCGGGCCGGAGCCTCAAGCCGCTCCTCGGCATCGAGGACGCCGCCGTGCTCCTGGGCCAGAGCCGTTCGTCGATCTATCGGGCCATCGAACGGGGCGACCTGCCGCTTCCCGTGTTCACGATCAACGGCCGGCCGAGGACCCCCGTCGGGCCGTCGAGCGGCTCCTCGACGGAGAGGTCAGGGAGCCTCCCTGCCCGCAAGCGCTCAGCCGGTGACGCCGCGGAGGCGGCCGGGCGTGGGCAGAGGAGAACCACCCCGGACCGCACTTCCGTCGACGTTCCTCGTCAGCCGAGGAGGGATCCCATGTGCTCCGCCGCTCGCCGGTCCTCGGCCGATACCGCACCGGTGTAGTGGCGGGCCATGTGCACCGTCGACCAGCCCAGCCGGGCCTGCTTCTGGGACTCGCTGATCACCCGGTCCAGCTCGGTCGACTGGAAGTGGCGGAGCGAGTGCAGGTGCACGTCGGCGGCGACCCCGGCGCGGTCCCGCAGGGCCGAGAAGGCGTGGCTGAGGGTGTCGGGGTAGGGAGGAACCTGGCCGCCGGGCTCGTAGGCGAACACGAACGAGTCGCCCCCCACCTCCGCCCCCGCCGCGACGGCCAGCTCAACTTGGTGGTCACGAAGGCGGCGGAGCTGGTCGATCGTGGGACCGTCCACGGCGATCCCGCGCGCGCTGGCGCGGGTCTTGGGTCCCCGCACCGCCACCCCGCCGGTGTAGGTCACCAGAGCCTCGTCGATCCGGATGGCCGAGCCATCCCAGTCGACGTCGTCCCAACGCAGCGCGCACGCCTCCCCGCGGCGCATCCCGGTAGCGGCCAACAGCCGGACGAACGCCGGCACCCTCGGGTTACGGTCGTCACCCGCCGCAGAGAGCAGGCGGCGGACTTCATCTGTGCTCGGCGAGCGCACCGCCGGGGCCTTCTCCGCCAGGGACCACTCGGGCAGCTCGGTGTCGGTGATCGGGTTCGGGAGCGTGTTGTTGCTCCACTTGCGGGCCAGCCGACAAGCTCGGTGCAGCACGGCTCGGACGTAGCGGACCGACGCCTGGGACAGGCCAGCCACCTTCAGATCCCGGAAGTAACGCTCCACGTCGTAGGGGCCGAGGCTGGCGATCCGGCGCCGGCCGATCGCGTCACGGATGTTGACCCTCCACACACCCTCGTAGCGCCGTGCCGTGCTCGGGGAGAGATCGTCCCAGCCGTTAGCCTGCCAGGCCTCGATGGCGTCGTTGACGGTGGTGGCCGGACCCCACGCCCTGGCGGCGTCGTCGGGGACCCTGCTGTCAGGAACGACGCCCGGCGCCCGGTCCTGCTCCGCCGAGAGCCGGGTCAGCTCCCGCTGCGCGGCGCGCTTGGTCCCGCGGAACAACCTGCTGCGCTGCCGGACCTTCCCTGCTGCATCCCGGCCGAGGTACACCCGCAGCTCCCAGGCATCGGCTCCCCGATCCGGCCGCGGCCGCAGGCTCCCCGCCATACCACTTCCTCCTCCTCAGCAGTCCCTTTGTTGGGACAACTGTTAGGACAAGGTTACTGGGAGGGTGAGACATCGACCTCACAACCCCTCTGACCTGCGGAAATGTAGAGCCCGAGAGGAGAATCGAACTCCTGACCTACGCATTACGAGTGCGTTGCTCTGCCGTCTGAGCTACCCGGGCCGAAATACCACCTCTTCGTGGCAGCCCACGACAATAGCAAAGCCACCACCGCGAAACTCTGAGCCGAGTTCAGCCTGACACTCCCCGACCGGCCATCCTACGCCGCAGGAGCCTTCTGACCTGTCGTCGCTCCTCCTCGTCGTATCCGCCCCAGACCCCGAATTGTTGATTTGTCGCAAGGGCGAAGGCGAGGCAGTGCGCCCTCACGCTGCACCCGCTGCAGATCGATTTGGCCCGGTTGGCCTCGGTCCAAGCGGTTCCCGTCTGGCCGATCGGGAAAAAGAGGTCGGTGCTCATCTCCAAGCACGCCGCCTGCCGTCGCCACTCCTCGTTCCCACGTTGCGCAGCGACGCGAAGCATTGATATCGCCTGGACCAGATGCTCGTCGCCTCGTCCACCGACCTTTGACACTGCCATCGCGAATTCCTCTCGGACACGACCAGGCTTCCCGAGTCGCGGCGTACCCTAATCAACCTCGTCAACGTGATTAGGCTATCTTACTCACTATGACTAGAAGTGATCGTCAGGGTGTGACCAGTGGCACACCAGATAGAGCACATCGGGTATCGGAGCGCACCACCGCGCTAATGGGAATCACCGAGATGGCACGCGAGAGCGGTGTCAGCGTGAGCGACCTGCGCAACTGGGAAGCCCGCTACGGCATCCCGAGTCCGAAGAGGTCGCAGAGCGGCAGGCGCCTCTACAGTTCGAGCGACAAGGAAACCGTGCTTCGCGTGCTGGCGCTTCGCGACGCCGGGCTTTCGCTGACAGGGGCGATCAACCAGGCTCTCAAAGCCGGCACGCTTGGTGGAGGCGGCGACTCCGGTGACGTCTCTCTGTTCGCGACGCTGAGGCGCAACAATCCCGATCTCTCAGTCCACGTCCTCGACAAGCGGACGCTTCTGGCACTCACGCGGGCGATAGAGGACTGTTGCTTCGCTGCTGCTCAGCAACCGATCCTTCTCGGCGCATTCCAGGATTACCGCTTCTACCGGTCCTCGCAGTCTCGCTGGCGGGACATGGCCCGTAGCTCCCTTTGCGCAATCACGTTCGCTGCTTCGCCCGGACCGACATCGCAAAGCACGAGCGACGAGACGGGCGAACCGATCGTCAACATCTCCATCTCCGCAGGCTCGCCACTCAGCCGAGAGTGGGCGCTCGTATGCGACGGCGTCGAGCGACCTGCCTGTGTAGTCGGGTGGGAGCGACCGGGCCAAGAGGGCCGGCCGGATCAGACCCGGGTGTTCGAGACGATCTGGTCAGTTGACCCGTCGGTCGTCAGGCAAGCGAGCCGTGTCGCTTGGTCGATAGCCGCTCGACATCAACCCGACGTCCGCGGCCTCGACGACATCCTCGCTGAGCGGACAGTGCCCGCCGCGAGGATGGATGCACTTCACGTTTCGGAGCTGTTGGGCCGCACGCTCGAGTACCTCGCCGCTGCCGCATAGTTCACAACCGGGACACCGGGGCGGCCGACTACAGTTGGCGCCAAGATGCGGGATGCGGAAGGCCAGACTTCGGCTGTTCGCTTCGAACCCTCCGTATCTCGACCAGCCGTCGGCGGCGTGCTGCTCGTCGTCTTGGGAGCTCTCGTAACCGGTTCGAGCGCCTCGCTCCTCGGGCTAGCAAAAGTGTCAGGTCCGACAGCAGCCTTTTTTCGTTGCGGGTACGCGCTCGCCCTTCTTGGGCCGCTCGCCCTTTTCGAGAGGCGCCGGGCGGCAGCGGGCGTGGGGTGGCCGGTGATTGCCCGAGCCGCCGGCGGCGGCGTCGCCCTCGCAGTCGACCTCATGGTTTGGGACCGGTCGATCAAGCTTCTTGGTGCCGGATTGTCCACTGTCGTCCAAGACACCCAGGTGCTCTTCGTTGCTGCCGCCGGATGGTTGCTGTTCCGTGAATCGATCAGCGCTGCCACGTTAGCCCTGGTACCCGTGATTCTGGGTGGTGTCGCACTGATAGCTGGTGTAGGCGGCTCCAGTGGTTCGAACCCGACGCTCGGCACTGCCCTCGGGATAGTCAGCGCCGTTGCCTACGCGGGGTTCATCCTCTCGTTTCGGTCTGGCCGGGACCAAGCTCTTCCAGGGGCCCGCCAGCTGTTCGTGGTGACCCTTGCCGCGACGGCTCTGTCGGGAGCCGTCGGGGCGCTAACCGGCACTCTGGCGTTAACGCCGGAATGGCCGTCCGCTGGATGGCTGGCGTTGGCAGCCGTTCTCGTACAGGTGTTCGGATGGTCGGTATTGAGCCGGGCGATGGCGCACCTGTCGACCGTGCACCTTTCGATAGGGCTTCTCCTGCAGCCCGTTGCCGCGCTGGCGTTCGCTGCGATCGCGCTCGGCGACTACCCGTCCGCTCTCCAACTAGTCGGCACAGTCGCAGTAATTGGCAGTGTGGCAGGCGCCGCCTACTTCGAGGGTCGGCGCATACCATCGGCATCCCACCCGGACGCTAGCCGGCCTTCGTGTTAGGCGGTTGGCCGGCGACTGTCGTAGATTCGCCGTCCGCCATCGCCTCGTCACGCGCGACTCCGCCGTGGCGAACAGCGGAGCGTCTACTAAGGACAAGGGTCGACGCAAGGACAGCCGTGAGCGAAACCGCCTCCAAGGCGAGCGCACCCGGCGACACCCGGAAGGTATCGTCGAATGCCGCCCATCCCAGAAACACGCTCGCCACAGGGTTTACTGTGTTTATGGCCGGGATACTGGCCGTCATTGGTCCCGCTCGGTACGCAAGCTGGCTTATCCCGACACTCGACAGGCCTACGACAGCCATCACATAGAGCTGCCAGCTCGAAACGAGCACGCCGAGGCCCTTCGTGGCGAGGTCGGTGCACACTTTGATCAAAGCAGCGCTGCCCGCCAAACCAATCCCGGCTGCCACTCCGAGCACCGTCGCGGTGACGGCTCCCCGACTCTTGCGCGCGACGAGCAGGCACACGCTTACGCAAAGGACAGCCACGACAGCGATTGCCGTCGCCGGGAACCAGTCGACGGCCGCTGAGCCTTGAGACGTCGGCGTCGACGTGACGAGAAAAACGGCCAAGCCGGCGACTAGGAGCCCCGCCCACAACATGTCCGTGAGGCGAATCCGTGGCCCTCCCGCGAACCGGCTTGCCGGAAGGGTAAAAAGGACGCCTGTGATTAGAAGCGGCTGCACCAACGACAGAGACCCTTGATGAAGGGCGTAAGCGTGGAAGCCAAGTCCGACGCCAAGCAGGGCGGTTCCGACAAGCCAAGCCGGCGAGCCAACGACCCGTCGTAACACTGTGGACGATCGCGCTGACGAAGGCCCCGCGAAGGTGGCAGCCCGGTATTGAAGCGCCGTGCCGACGGCAAATAGGGCTGCTGCGCCGAGGGCCGCTCCGACGGCAGCCGCGGCGTTCACTGGCGAACCTCGTGCGCCACGAATGCGGCTGGTGGGTCGTCGAGGTCCGTAGCCGAACCCGGAAGGGTCACTTCGAAACGCGCTCCTCGTCCGACGTCCACTATCTCTATTGTGCCCCCGTGGGCGGTCACGATCTCCTTGGTTATGGCAAGGCCCAGACCGAACCCTCCCTGTTCGAGGCTACGGGCTTCGTCGGTCCGCGCGAACCTGTCGAAGACCCACTCCCGCCGGTCCGCCGGGATCCCCGGTCCGTCGTCGGCTACGACGAACAGCACAGAACCGCCCGCCTCGGACAGTTCGACGCCGACCCGCCGGGCTGCATGCCGCTCCGCATTGTCGATCAAGTTCTGCACTACGCGGCCTAGCTGACGCCTGTCTCCGGTTACCCGACCGGCGGAAACCCTGCTTGGGTCGAAAGAAACCCGGCTTATCGGACGGCGCCGGTGGATTTCCTCCATCACCAGCTCGTCCAAGTCGACTTCCTCCAGGCGTCTCAGACCTTCGCGGTTCTCGATGCTGGCGAGAAGCAGGAGATCTTCGAGGAGCGCTTGAAGTCGTCCGGCTTCGGAGAGTGCGTCGACAGCGACGGCCGGCCATCCTGATTCATCTGGATGAGCGAGAGCTACCTCCAATGTCGCCTTGAGGACCGCGAGGGGACTTCGAAGCTCGTGCGACGCGTCCGACACGAAGCGCTTTTGTGCTTCGGAGGACAGCTGGAGCCTGTCGAGCATCTCGTTCATTGTTGCGGCCAGACGGGCGACTTCGTCGTGGGTTTCGGGCACCGAGACCCGCCTGTGCAGGTCGTCACCAGAGATGTCCGCAACCTCTTCGCGTATCGCTTCGACCGGAAGCAGGGTCCGGCCTGCGAGGATCCACATCAACACGCCAACAAGCACCAGCACGACGGGAAGCCCAGCCACTAGCGACCATGCGACCGTGGCGGTCGCTGCGTCTACTGGGCGCAAGGTTGCAGCCACGTACACGGTGGCCGCTCCTCCGGCGGGCGCCGACGGCGGCGGTGACTGCCCGGCCTGTGACAGCGACGCGGATGTGCCCGGCGAAACGATCGCAGACGCAGGGATGGTCTGGGAGAGCACGAGGTAAGGGCCGTCGCTCTGGCCCGGCGACGTCGAGTCCGAGCCGAGAGCGCCGCTCACCGTAGAGAGTTGCGCACCCTCC
>JAKBAM010000069.1 GCA_021809105.1 Actinomycetes bacterium | reverse complement strand
ATCGGGGTGGTCACCGAGCAGCACCCCGGCCTCGTCGTGGCCCGCAACTCCTTCGGGACCCGCCGGGTCATCGACTTGCCGCTCGGGGAGCAGCTACCTCGCATCTGCTGAGCCGTGTGAAAGTCGTCGTCCGCCGGGGTGATCAGGTGGGCGGCTGGGCTGCGGACGCGAAGCGGGGACCGAGGTGGGTGGTGTCGTTGTAGCGCCGAAGCACCCAGCGATCCTCGGTCACCACCACGTGAGATATGGAAGCGTTGTCCGCCCCGGTGAAGGCGAAGGACCGAGCCCCTGTGGCTTCCCCCAGGATCTGGCCGATCACACCGCCGTGGGTGAACACCGCGACGACCCGGTCCGGGTGCGCGGACACGATCCGCAGGAGCCCGGCCCGCACCCGCGCCGCGAACTCCGATGCCGGCTCGGCGCCTGGGATGAGGTCCCAGCGCTCCTCCTCCCGCAGGCGGGCGACGATCGGGTGGCCCTCGGCGACGCGTTGGCGAAATACTCCGCCCTCCCACTCGCCCAGATGCACCTCCCGCAGGTCGGCCTCGACGACGGGCCCCAGTCCAAGCCGCTCGGCCAGCGGGGCGGCCGTCTCTGCGGTGCGCCGCAGGTTCGTCACGTAGATGGCCGCCAGGTCCTCGCCGGCCAGCCTGTCGGCGACCCGGCTGGCCTGCTCGCGCCCGTCGGGGTGCAGAGGGGGATCGCCGTGCCCGTCCACCAAGGGGAACGGAGCTCCTGGCTCGGCCGGAGCGGACTCACCATGGCGGATCAACAGCACATCCGTGGCGCCGGCGGGACTGTGGAAGCGCTGCTGGCGGACGCCGGACGGGCTCGGGGGCACACATCGAGCCTAACGGCCTGCCCGCCTCCCATCCGGAGGCCGACTACCCAGCCAGCGGCAGGTCGGTCACCAACTCGACCGGCAGCCGCTGGTCCAACTTCCGCTTGATGCGCTGGAGGGCGTTGTCCACGGACTTGACGTGGCGTTCCAGCCGCAATCCGATCTCCTGGTAGGAGACGCCTTCGACGTAGAGCTGCAGGACTTCGATCTCGAAGCCCGACAGGGCGCCCGCTACCGCGGCCCGGATGAAGCCGAGCTGTTCGCGGGAGACCACCTCGTCGGCGGGGTCTCCCATGCGGTGGTCGTCCAGCAGATCCTCCATAGTCCGATCCGACGCATCGTCGCCTCCCTTAGGGGCGTTCATCGAGACATAGCGGTTGAGGGGTTGGTGCTTCTGGCGGGTGGCGGCCTTGATGGCACTGATCACCTGCCTGGTCACGCACAGCTCGGCGAACGCCCGGAATGACACCTGCCGGTCGGCCTGGAAGTCCCGAACCGCCTTGTAAAGGCCGATCAGGCCCTCCTGCTCGACGTCGTCGGCGTCGGCACCCACGAGGAAATAGGTCCTGGCCTTGGCCCGGGCGAAGCGGCGGTAACGGGCCAGGATCTCCTCCAGCGCAGACTCGTCACCTCCTTGCCAGCGGGCGACCAGATCCTCGTCGGTCTGATCGGTGTGGGCTCGGTAGATCGAGCGGATAGCCATGGTGGACACCTCGGGGGCTGCGATGGATGGCTGCGGGAGGGCTCTGAGACTGCCGCGTGACGCTCGTGTTACTGACTGGTCACAACGGACTAGTTATAAATAACTAGTCCTTTGGCGTTGTGTCAACTGTCACCGCTCTCCAGCCGGGTGATGCGCCCGGTGCAAACCACTCAAAGTGGTCGAAAACTGGAAGGTCGCCGGCAAATTGGCCCGATGGGGACACCGAAGCGCAGGTACGGGCCAACGCCAGACCCCCCGCGGTCGGCACCCGGCTGTCTGGCGTGCTGCGGCTCAGGTAGGAGGGGCGGCCCGCCGCCGGGCCACCTCGAAACAGGCCAGAGCGGCGGTGGCCGAGACGTTCAACGAGTCCAGGGGGCCGAGCATGGGCACCCGCACGACTAGTTCGCAGCGGTCCCGGGCCAGGCGCGATAGCCCCTTGCCCTCCGCTCCGAGCACGATGGCTACCGCCTCGGTCGCGACGGGCAGATCCCACAAGGTGGTCCCCCCGCTGGCGTCCAGGCCGACGGTCCACACACCCCCGTCGGTCATGGTGCGCAAGGCCGCCGGGATGCCGGTGACCACGGCCACGGCGAGGTGCTCGGCGGCGCCGGCCGCCGCCTTCAGTGCAGACGGGGAGAGGTGGGCCGAGCGGTGCCGCCCCAGAACCAGTCCAGTCGCACCTGCACTCAACGCGCTGCGCATCACCGCGCCCAGGTTGTGGGGGTCGGTGACCTCGTCGAGCACCACCAGCATCGGCGCGGCGTCGTCCGCCCGCTGGAGCAGGACATCCAGATCAACCCCGAGCAGGGGGTCGGCCATCGCGATGACGCCCTGCGGGGCATCGGTGAGCGCAGCCGCATCGATGCGGCCCCGGCCGACTGCGTGGACGGGGACGCCCCGCCGGCGGGCCAGGTCGGCCAGCTCGGCCAGCGGGCCGCCAGCGCTCTCCGCGATCAACACTTGGTGGACCCTCCGACGGCCGGCGAGCAGCAGCTCCCGGACGGCCTGGCGTCCCTCGACCTGTCCGCCGCCGAGGCCGTCACCCGAAGCTCCGCGGGCCGGGGGACGCCGGTGGCCCGCACCCTGGGCGCGCCCGCCGCGCCCAGGGGCGGGGGTCACCTGGGCACCACCAGGGCCACGGCCCAGCAGGCCACCCCTTCGCTCCGCCCGATGGCACCCAGCCCCTCGGCCCGCTTGGCAGCTACTGCGACCGGTGCCCCTACTACGTCGCTCAGCCGCTTCTGCATCGCCGCGCGGTGCGAGGCCAGTTTGGGCGTCTCCAACACAACCTTGGTATCCACATTGGCGATGTGGGCGAGTGGCGCCACCATGAGAACCACCCTCGCCAACAATTCCATGCTGTCGACGCCGGCGAGCGCTGGCTCGGAGGCGGGGAAGTGGGTGCCGATGTCGTCCAGCCCGGCCGCGCCGAGAAGGGCATCGGCGACGGCGTGCGCCACCACGTCGGCGTCGCTGTGGCCCGCCAACCCCCGTCCATCGATCGCGACCCCCCCGAGTACCAGGCGGCGAGCCGGATCGTCGCTGAAGGGGTGCACGTCGAAGCCGAGGCCCACTCTCGGCAGGGGCCCCCAGAGGTCGCTCACCTGCGCTCGACCTGTGCCAGGGTCCCCTCGCCAAGCAGGGTGGCAGCGACGGCCAGGTCCCCAGGGTCGGTGATCTTGAGGTTGTCCGGGGCCCCATCGACACGGACTACGGTCCCGCCGATCGCCTCCACCAAGGCGGCGTCGTCGGTGGCGTCGCGCCCGCTGGCATGGGCGCGGCGAAGGACCGAGGCCCGGAAGGCCTGGGGGGTCTGCACCGCCACCAGCCGGCTGCGATCCAAGGTCAACAGGCTCCCATCCGGCTGCACCTGCTTGATGGTGTCGGTCACTTGCACTGTGGGTATCGCCGCGTCAGCCCCGCGACGCACCGCATCGAGTGCAGCATGCCAGATGCTGTCACGCGCCAAAGGCCGTGCCGCGTCGTGCACGGCGATGATGCGGGCCTCGGCCGGCACGGCTTCCAGCCCGGCGCGCACTGACGCGGAACGGCTGGATCCCCCGGCGACGACCAGGTCGGCCGCCCAATCCTGGCGGCCAAGATCGTCTGCCGGTACAACCAGCACCACCCCCGAGCAACAACGGCGCCCCTGATCCAACGACCACGCCACGACCGGCCGGCCCGCCAGGGACTCGTACTGCTTGCGAGCCCCGAAGCGTGTGCCGGTCCCCCCGGCAACGACGACCGCCCAAGCCTCCACGACGCCTCGTTCCCGCTCGCCGCTAGGGCAGCGCTTCGTCCAACTTCTTCTCCGCCTCGAGCTCCGACACGCCGATGGCGAAGGTGAGCTCAGAGACGAGGATCTGACGGGCCCGGTTGAGCATGCGCTTCTCGCCGGCAGAAAGGCCCTTGTCCTTGTCTCGGTTCGACAGGTTTCGCACGACCTCGGCGACCTGGTATATGTCGCCGGACTTCAGCTTTTCGACGTGGTTCTTGTAGCGGCGAGACCAGTTGGTTGGCATCCGCACGTCCTTCTTGCGCAGGACGGCGAAAACCTCTTCGACCTCCTCGTCGTTGATCACCTCGCGCAGACCCACCTCGTCGGTGTTGTCTGCGGGGACCATCAGCACCAGGTCGCCGTACGCCAGGCGCAGCACCAAGTACTCCTTCTTCTCGCCGAAGGCCTCCTTGAACTCGCGTCGCTCAACCACGGCAGCCCCGTGGTGGGGGTAGACGACCTTGTCTCCGACGTCGAACGGCATGGTGCTCCCGGGACTGGTACGGCTGGGGGTTGTTCCAGGGTACAGGACACCGGCGTCGGGCCGGCTCGCCCGACGCCGAGGTGTAGGAGGCGGGGCAACGGACGCATGCCGCGGTTAACCTGCCTCGGAGCATGGACGACCTCGCCCTCTTGGCTCGATCAGATCTGTTCTCGGCCTTCGACCAGGTCGCGCTCGAGCGGCTCGTCACCGGCGCCCGGCCCTTGCGCTGCGACCGCAACCAGATCATCTTCTCCGAGGGCGCGGCGGCCGACGAGCTGTTCGTGGTCCGGTCGGGCCGCATAGCGGTCGGTCGGCGCTCGCCCGACGGCCGTGAGTCGCTCGTGGCGCTGATGGAGCGCGGTGACCTGTTCGGGGAGATGCCGCTGTTCGACCAGGGAGAGCGCTCGGCTTCGGCCCGTGCCCTGGAGAGCTCGGAGCTGGTCCGCATCCCCTACCACCTGGTACGAGAGGCCCTGGACGCTCGTCCGGAGCTGCTGTGGGACGTGGTGAGCCTCCTGGCCCAGAGGCTTCGTAGCACCGACTCCGCCCTCGCGGACGCCGTGTTCCTCGACGTGACCGGGCGCACGGCCAAGCGGATGCTGGAGCTGGCGGGCGACGCCGACGAGTTCCAGCTGCCGATCACTCAGGAAGAGCTGGCGGGCCTGGTCGGGGCGTCGCGCGAGCGGGTCAACAAGGCTATCGCCGCCTTCATCCGTCTGGGGTGGATCGACCAGATCGACCGCCGTTACCGCATCATCGAGCGCGAGCGCCTGGCTCAGCGAGCTCGTTGAGCCAGGCGCTCGCGCTAGCTGTAGCTGTCGAGGATCGACGACTCGGTCAGCCGGGCCAGCCCTTCCTTGACCAACCGAGCGGTGGTCCCGTCGATGCCTGCGACGGCCTCGAGATCCTCCACGGTGGCTCGCATGAGCTTCTGAAGGTTGCCGTATCGACCGATCAGCACGTCGACCGCGGCCTGGGGCAGCCGCGGCACTTTCGCCAGCAGGCGGTGGCCACGCGGCACCAGGCTTGCGTCCACGTCCGTGCCGGCAGGCAGGTGCAGGATCGCCGCCACGGATCGGGGATCGAGGAGCCGCTCGGTGCTGAGGGAGCTCAAGGCCCTCACCGCCCCCTCGGATGCCCCCTCGTCGTCGTCGGCGAGGTAGTCGCGGATAACATGGCGGCGGTCGTCGTCAACACCGCCCATCAGTTCCTCCAGCTGCAAGTGGACGAGCCGCCCGTCGGTACCGAGCTCGACGGTGTAGCCATCCACCTCGTCGGCGATGCGCCGCACCATCTCGGCGCGCTGGAGCACAGTGACGGCATCCCGAGTCGTGACCAGATCCTCGACCTCGAGGGCCGAGAGACTGTTCGTGACCGCGGCCAGCCGGTCGCGGTAACGCTCCAGGGTCTGGAGCGCCTGGTTGGCCCTCCCGAGCACGCGCGCCACTGGGTCCAGGGCTCGTTTGACGCCACCGCGGTACACGGTGATCACGGCCAGATCCTCCGACACCGCTATGACTGGTACGTCCACGGCGCGCGCCACCCGCTCCGCTGTGCGGTGCCGGGTGCCGGTCTCTGTGGTGGCGAGGTTGGGGTTCGGGACCAGGTGGACATTGGCCCGGGCGATCCGGCTGGCGTCAGGGGCGAGGATGATGGCGCCATCCATCTTGGCCAGCTCGTAGAGGCGCTGAGGGCTGAACTCCGCGTCCAGGAGGAATCCACCAGAACAGATGTCGAGCACCTCGGGGCCATCCCCCACGACGATCAGCGCGCCCTTGCCCGCTTGGAGGATCCGATCCAGCCCGCCACGCAACGGGCGCCCGGGCGCCACGGCCGCGAGGGCCTCGATCATGTGGGCCCGGCCCTCGTCCAGCACCGGAAGAAGGCTAGCGCCTCTGGATTGACATCAGTCGCGGGGAGCCCCCACTGCGACCACGGAGCCGGCGGCGCCGTCCCGCCGTTCCTTGAGCACTGGCGCCCGGTCGCCTCCTAGGACCCTGGCGACCGCCTCCCCCAGGGACGCCACCCGCCGGAGGTGCACCCCCGGCTCGTCGGGCGCCGAGGCCGGGACCAGCGCCGTCGAGAAGCCCAGGCGGGCCGCCTCCCGCAGGCGCCGACTGGTGTGGGCCACCTGACGCACCTCGCCCGCTAGTCCGATCTCTCCCAGCACCACCAGGTCCGACGGCAGCGGCAGGCCCAGCTTGGCAGACGCCAGGGCCATCGCCACCGCCAGATCCGCACCCGGCTCGACCACCCGCACGCCGCCGACGGCCGAAACGTACACATCGCTCGGCTGGCACGAGACCGAGGCGCGCTGCTGCAAGACGGCGAGCAAGAGGGCCAGGCGGTTGCCGTCCAGTCCCGAAACCGACCGCCTCGGCGCAGCCAGGCTGGACGAGCACACCAGCGCCTGCAGCTCGACGAGGAGCGGCCGCTGGCCCTCCATCGACGGGAAGACGACCGACCCCGCGGTCCCCTCCCGGCGGTCCCCGAGGAAAAGACCGCTCGGATCCGGTACCGCAGCGAGGCCACCGTCACCCATCTCGAACAGCCCCAACTCCCCCGTGGCGCCGAAGCGGTGCTTCACACTGCGGAGGAGCCGCAGGGCGTGGTGGCGCTCACCGTCGAAGGTCAACACCGTGTCGACGATGTGCTCGAGCACCCTCGGGCCCGCCAGGGCGCCGTCCTTCGTGACATGGCCGACCAGGATCACCGCCGGCCCGTCGGCCTTGGCCATAGTCGTCAGCTCCTGGGCACATCCCCGCACCTGAGCGACCGAGCCGGGCGACGAGCCGATCTCCGGGTCCCACACCGTCTGCACCGAGTCGACGACCACAACGTCGGGCGAGAGCTCCCGCACTGCGGCGCGGATTCCGGGGAGCGATGTCTCGGCGACCAACCACATGCCCGGACCGACAGCGCCAAGGCGCTCGGCTCGCCGGCGCACCTGCTGGGGCGACTCCTCCGCCGAAACCAGCAAGCAGCGCCACCCGCGGGCTGCGAGGCTGGCCATAGCCTGCAAGAGAAGCGTGGATTTACCTACTCCGGGCTCGCCGCCCACCAGAGTCACCGAGCCCCGGACCAGTCCGCCGCCGAGGACACGGTCCAGCTCGTCAATCCCCGTGGGGTGGGGCGCGCCCGCGCCGCCGTCGACGTCGGCGAGGGCCACGGGTGCCGCCCCGCCAACAGCCGCTGGCCGCCCGGCATGAGCCGCCACCGGCTCCACCTCCTCCACCAGGGTGCCCCACGCCTCACATCCGGGGCAGCGGCCAGCCCATCGGGGTGTCGACGATCCGCACTCCTGGCAACGATGAACGGTACGCGCGCGACTCATAGCTTCGGGCCGCCCCCCGGGCGAGCATCACGCCCGATCGGGCAACCAGCACGCGAGCCGAGGGGAACAGGTGTTCGCACAACCGGCAACCTTAGAGGCCGGCAGCGACACCCTGCTCGATAGCGCCGCCCTATATAGGCGGCGCTATCGAGCACTCAGGAGCAGGCCCCCGCCGTATCGCCGGAGCTAGTCCCCAGAACCGGCTCCCGCCAGCTCGACGGGCGGGGGCTCTATGCCCTCCACCGACCGGAAGACGATCTCGTCGGCCTCCACGTCGACGATGATGGTCTCGCCGGCGCGGAACTCCTTCCACAGGATCTTCTCCGAAAGCGGATCCTCCACCAGCCGCTGGAGCGCGCGACGCAGCGGACGGGCCCCCAAGGTCGGGTCGTAGCCCTTGTCGACTACGTAGAACTTGGCTTGTTGAGTCAGCTCCAGCCCGAGCCCTTGGGTCTCGAGCTGCTCGCGAACCCGCTTGATCATCAGGTCGATGATCTCGGTCACCTCGGGCTTGGTCAGCTCGTGGAAGACGATCACGTCGTCGATCCGGTTGAGGAACTCGGGCCGGAAGTGCGCCTTCAGAGCGTCGTTGACCTTGACCTTCATCTTCTCGTAGGTGACTGCCTCGTCGGTCCTGGCGAAGCCCACCGACGCCTTGCGCAGGTCGGCGGTGCCGAGATTGGAGGTCATGATGATGACGGTGTTCTTGAAGTCGACGGAGCGACCCTGCGAATCGGTGAGGCGGCCGTCCTCCAGGATCTGCAACAGGGTGTTGAAC
Organism: Actinomycetes bacterium; assembly: GCA_021809105.1. Lineage (GTDB taxonomy): Bacteria > Actinomycetota > Acidimicrobiia > Acidimicrobiales > Palsa-688 > Acidiferrimicrobium. The sequence continues at coordinate 2,896 of JAKBAM010000069.1, read as the reverse complement.
ACATCCGGGTGTGCTTTCTCGATCTCGTCGAAGAGCACCACCGAGAAGGGCTTGCGCCGCACGGCCTCGGTCAGCTGACCGCCCTCCTCGTACCCGACGTAGCCGGGAGGAGATCCGACCAGTCGGCTGACCGTGTGCTTCTCCATGTACTCGGACATGTCGAGCATGATCAAGGAGTTCTCGTCACCGAAGAGGAACTCGGCGAGAGTCTTGGCCGTCTCGGTCTTCCCCACCCCCGAGGGGCCGAGGAAGATGAAAGATCCGCTGGGCCGCTTGGGATCCTTGAGGCCGGCCCGGGTCCTGCGGATCGCCTGAGAGACGGCCTTGATGGCGTTCTCCTGGCCGATGACCCGCTTGTGGAGCTCGTCCTCCATGCGGAGGAGCTTGGCGGTCTCCTCCTCGGTGAGCTTGTAGACCGGGATGCCCGTCCAGTTGGCCAGGACCTCGGCGATGACCTCCTCGTCGACCACGTCGAACAGGTCCACACCCTCGGCACGCCACTCCTGCTCCTTGGCGGCCTTGCGCTGGAGGAGCTCCTCCTCCTTCTCCCGGAACCTCTTGGCCTGCTCGAAGTTCTGCTTCTCGATGGACAGCTCCTTGTCCTTGCGGACCCGGAGGATCTCGTCCTCGATGGCTTTGTAGTCGGGCGGTGTGGCCATGCGGCGGATGCGTAGGCGGCTGCCGGCTTCGTCGATGAGGTCGATGGCCTTGTCCGGGAGGTACCGATCCGCGATGTAGCGGTCGGCCAGGTTGGCGGCCGCGACGACAGCCTGGTCGGTGATCGTTACGCCGTGGTGGCTCTCGTAGCGGTCCCGGAGGCCCTTGAGGATCTCGATGGTGTGGGGCAGCGACGGCTCGTCGACCTTGATCGGTTGGAAACGCCGCTCGAGGGCTGCGTCCTTCTCCAGGTGCTTGCGGTACTCGTCGAGGGTGGTGGCCCCGATGGTCTGCAGCTCTCCTCGCGCCAACATCGGCTTGAGGATCGAAGCGGCGTCGATCGCTCCCTCCGCGGCGCCGGCACCCACCAGGGTATGCAGCTCGTCGATGAAGAGGATGATGTCCCCGCGAGTGCGGATCTCCTTCAGCACCTTCTTGAGGCGCTCCTCGAAGTCCCCACGATAGCGCGAGCCGGCGACCAGGGCGCCGAGATCGAGGGTGTAGAGCTGCTTGCCTTTGATCGTCTCGGGGACATCCCCTGACACGATCTTCTGGGCGAGGCCCTCGACGATAGCGGTCTTGCCGACACCCGGTTCGCCGATGAGCACCGGGTTGTTCTTGGTGCGGCGGGACAGGACTTGCATGACCCGCTCGATCTCCCGGTCCCGGCCGATCACCGGGTCGAGCTTGCGGTCCCGGGCCAACTGGGTCAGGTTACGACCGAACTGGTCGAGCACAGGCGATCCGGTCGGCGTCTCAGGGCTAGTGGCGGTGCCGCCACCGGGCACTGCGCCCTCCTTGCCGCCGCTGGGGGACTGGTAGCCCGACAGCAGCTGGATGACCTGCTGGCGGACCCGGGCCAGATCAGCGCCCAGGCTGACCAGGACCTGCGCGGCAACGCCTTCCCCCTCGCGCACCAGGCCGAGGAGCATGTGCTCGGTGCCGATGTAGTTGTGGCCGAGCTGCAAAGCCTCCCGAAGCGACAGCTCGAGGACCTTCTTGGCCCTCGGCGTGAACGGCGGTGAGCCAGTCGTGGACGACCCGGCAGGCCCGATCGTCTCCTCGACCTTCTCGCGCACCGCCTCGAGGCTGATGCCGAGCGATTCCAGGGCTTTGGCGGCCACCCCTTCACCCTCGTGGATCAGACCCAGGAGGATGTGCTCGGTGCCTATGAAGTTGTGGTTGAGGAGCCGGGCTTCTTCCTGGGCAAGCACCAGGACCCTACGGGCTCGGTCAGTGAAACGTTCGAACAAGTGGACCGCCTCCCTGCGCGGCTTGTAGGTCCTTTAGCGGGGGGGCCCACCTCTGGTCCTCGTTCAGTAAGTGTACCCACCGCCCTCGGTTTGCGTTCGACGCTGGGCTTTCGGCGCATCTTGTCCCCTTGTCCCGTGCCCTCGACGAGACTGGCATGATCGCCAAGGCTACGGTCCGGCCCGCAGCAAGCGTTGGCAGCCCTGAGCCCGATGGGCGGGGCGGGGGGCCACAGGTTTCGTCGTTGTCTCCGGTGTGGCGTATCGTCCTCGGCGGTGAACCTCGTCGCCCAGTTCCGCCTCCCCGGTTTGGAGGACCGCCTGCGCCTGGTCGAAGGGGCGCTCGGCGACGCGGTGACCACGGAGGATCCTTTCCTGACCGAGGTGGCGGGCCACCTCGTCGCCGCCGGCGGCAAGCGACTGCGACCCGTTCTGGTCCTGGCGTCTGCTGCGGTGTGTGGCGTGGACGCCACAGCCGACGTCCTCCAAGGAGCAGTATCGGTGGAACTGGTGCACCTCGGATCCCTCTATCACGACGACGTCATGGACGAAGCCGAGTCACGCCGGGGCGTCCCGAGCGTCAACTCTCGCTACGGCAACTTGGTCGCCATCCTGGCCGGAGACTTCCTCCTCGCCCGCGCCTCGGAGTTGGCGGCCGGGCTCGGTACCGAGGTAGCGGCGCTCCTGGCGAGGACGATCGGCCAGCTCTGCCAGGGCGAGGTGGCCCAGCTGCAGACGGCGTTCAACCCTGACCGCAGCGAGGTCGCCTATGAGCGAGCGATCGCCGGCAAGACGGCGTCGCTGCTCTCGACGGCGTCCCGCATCGGCGCTTTGGTCGCCGGCGCCGCTCCCGATGCGGTCGACGCCCTTACGGCCTTCGGCCACGCATTCGGGATGGCCTTCCAGATCTGGGACGACATCGGTGACCTGGTCAGCACGGATGACGTGCTCGGCAAACCGGCCGGCCACGACATGGTCGAGGGCACCTA
>JAKBAM010000068.1 GCA_021809105.1 Actinomycetes bacterium | reverse complement strand
ACCGCTCCGACGAACGGACCGGGCACTCCCCTGCCGAAACTGGGGTTCGGCGGGTAGCGGATCGGCGCCGGCGGGCAGGCGGAGCGCTCAGTCCCGCTGCGGCGGGAGGTGCAGCCGCTCCAAGCCGGCGGGCGGGCACGACTCGGCTCGGGGGACGGGGCGACCGAAGAGATAGCCCTGTGCGTAGGGGATGCCCAGACGCCTGACCCGCGCCAGCTGCTCCTCCGTCTCGACCCCCTCGGCGATGGCGGGGAGGCCCAACGCGCGGCACAGCGTCGCCGCCGTCTCGAGGAGGGCGGCTGCGCGCCGGTCCTCGGCGGAAGCTGCGATGAAGGACTTGTCGATCTTCACGAAATCGAAGGGCAGGTTGGCGAGGTAGGAGAGCGAGGAGTGGCCGGTGCCGAAATCGTCCATGCCCACCTGCACCCCGAGCGAGCGGAGCTCGGCCATGATCTTGGCGGCCCGTTGGAGGTCTGACATCACAGCACTCTCGGTCACCTCGAGCAGGACGTGGCTGGGATCGCACCCGGTGGTCTGCAACGCCCGGCGAACGGTGGCGACGATGTCGTCCTCCGCCAGCTGCCGGGCCGAAACGTTGATCGAGACGTGCCCGTGGTGGCCGCTGCGCGACCACTCGCTTGCCTGGCGGCACGCGCTCTCGAGCACCCACGCACCGATCTGCAGGATCAGCCCGGTCGCCTCGGCGTGACCGATGAAACGATCGGGAGGCAGGAGCCCGGCACCCGGGCGCTCCCAGCGGAGGAGCGCCTCGTTGCCGATGACCCGCAGGGAGTCCGACCGCACGACGGGTTGGTAGAACAACCGCAGCTCGCCGTCGGACAGGGCTTGGCGGAGGCCGGCCGCAGCGTCGAGACGTTGGGTCACCTCCTCCCGCATCGAAGCATCGAAGATCACCGATCGGTCCTTGCCGGCGACCTTCGCCGCGTACATGGCGGTGTCAGCCTGGGCGAGGAGGTCATCAGAGGTCATGCCGGCTTCGGTCACGACGGCAATGCCGATGCTGGCAGTCACGACCAGCGCGCGCCCGAGGAGGTCTATCGGGGCGGCCAGGGCCGCCTGGATCCGCGTCGCGACCTCCCCGGCGTGGTGGGCGTCGGTATCGTCGCAGACGACGACGAACTCGTCACCGCCGAACCGGGCCACGGTGTCGGTGCTGCGCAGCACGCCAACTATGCGCTCGGCGACCGTGGTGACCACTTGGTCGCCGGCGATGTGGCCAAGGCTGTCGTTGACCACTTTGAAGTCGTCGGTGTCGACGAACAGGACGGCGATGCACCCGCCATGGCGGTCAAGCCTGGTCAGTGCGGCGTCGATGCGATCCAGCAGCAAAACCCGGTTGGGGAGCCCGGTCAGGTCGTCGTGGAGCGCCCTGCGGCGCAGCTCGTCTTCCACGTGGCGGCGACCTAGGGCGGCGGCCAGGACGTTGGCGGTAGCCTCCAGGAAGGAGATGTCGTCCTTGGAGAATGCGCTGGCTTCGACGGAGCGGACGCTCAAGACGCCGTAAGGCTCCGGGTTGCCCGGGATGACCACAGCTGCGCCGCTGACCAGACCGCTGTGCAGCAGGCTCGGGAGGATCTCCGCCGGCTCGGTCTCGGGGGCGTCGCCCCAGACGACCGAGGTCCGGTCCCGAAGGGCGCGGGCAGGGAGTGACACCGGCTGCCCGTCGAGCTCCCGGAGGTAGGGCTCCGCCACCAGTGCCGTCCCGTGGCGAGCGGCGACGCTGAGCCGGCCGCCTGTGCGCGCTCTCAGGATCGCGCTGTGCTCGGCCCCGAGGGCCTCCGCCACCGCGCGGACGGCGTGGTCGAAGAAGGCATCGAGCGGCACACCTCGCAGCCCTTCGCTGCTGAGCAGGGCCACTGCGTCCTGCTGCGCGGCGTGGCGGCGCCGCACCGTGACGTCGCGGGTGGTGACCACGACGCCGCCGACGGTGGGGTCGTCCAGCCGGCTGTGGATGGTCGACTCCAGCCATCGCCACGAACCGTTCTTGTGGCGCAACCGGTACTGGATCGGGGTGCTCGATGCCGCCCCGCTCGCAGCCTCCGAGAACAGGGTGGCGGTGTGCCCGTCTTCGGGATGGATCAGCTCGAAGGGGCTGCTGCCGAGGAGGTCCTCCGGGCGATAGCCCAACTGGGCCGTTACCGTCGGGCTGCAGTAGAGGTAGCGCCCGTCGCTGTCGTGAAGGGTGATGACGTCCCAGGAGTTGCCCACGAGGGCACGGAAGCGTTGCTCGCTGGCGGCCAACCGGTCCTGGTACTCGTGCGCCTCGGTGACGTCACGGATGTTGACCACCAGGGCGTCGACCGCGGGATCGTCGAAGAGGTTGGTGGTCACCATCTCCGCGTTCCGCCAGGAGCCGTTGCGGTGGAGGGTCCGGTACTCGACCGGGGCGGATGGTCCCCCGCCGGCCACGTACCCTCCGAAGGTGGACCTGGCCCGCTCCACGTCGTCGGGGTGGAGGAAATCGAAGGCGGATCGGCCTTCCACGTCGGCGGGTGCGTACCCGAGCAGCCGGTTGGAGGCGGGCGATGCGTAAACGATCGTGGCATCCCGGTCCACCAGCACCGTCAGCTCCGATGCATGGGCGACGAGGGCCCGGAATCGCATCTCCGAGAGACGGAGGGTCTCTTGGGCTGTGTCGGCTTCGGTGACGTCGACCATCTGGCTGAAGAGGGCTGCGGCCCGTCCCGCCGGGTCTCGCATCACCGTCGTCGTCCGAACGACCGATACCGTCGAGCCGTCGGGCCGGAGGTAGCGTTTGCGGACCTGATCGGCGCTCAGCCGGCCGGCGAGGAGCATCCTGATCGTCGTCGAGGAACGCACCCGGTCGTCGGGATGGGTGACCTCCGCGGTACGCAGGCCCATCAGCTCCGATTCCGTGCGACCGAGCATGGCGCACAGCGCCGGGTTGGCCGACCTGAACCTCCCGTCGAGATCGAGGATCGCCATGCCGGTGACCGCGTCCCGAAAAGCCTCGCTGAGGCTCAGGTTGCGCTCATCGGTTAGCTCCACTAGGGAGGTGTCACCCAGGTTCATCTTCGGCGGCTCCTGTCTCCCTATCGGCATCGCGGCCCGCAACTTGAGAATCGAGCTCACCGCGGTGGGTGACCTGCGCCGTAGGCGGTCTCCCGGGCGTCAGCCGGCGGCCGGCCTCACCTGGACCGCGATCGATGCCAGCACACCGTTGACAAACCTTCCCGACTCGTCGGTCGAGTACTGCTTGGCCAGTTCGACCGCCTCGGAGATTACCGCCCCAGTCGGCACGTCGGGGCGGGCCAGGAGCTCGAAGGTGGCGACCCGCAACAGCGTGCGGTCCACCACCGGCATCCGCGCCAGCGACCAGTCGATGGCGTTGTCGGCGATCAGTTTGTCGACCTCGTCTGCCCTGCTCCCGACCCCCTCCACCAGGTCGACGACGAACTCGTCGGGGGGGACAGGCAACTCCGCTATGACCTGGGAAGCGGGGAGGCCCTTGGCGTCGGCCTCGTAGAGGAGTCCGAGGACACGCTCGCGCTGCTCGCGCCGGCTGGCGGGAGGCACCCTTACCACCGGGCCCGAGACCGGGCGACGCAGCTCTCAGGCACTGGCGCGGGTGATGTACTCGCCGCTGCGGGTGTCGACCTTGACACGGTCGCCGATGTTGACGAAAAGCGGCACCTGCAGCGTGTGGCCCGTCTCAAGGGTCGCCGGCTTGCGAGCGCCTGACACCCGGTCGCCCTGCACGCCCGGCTCGGTCTCGGTGACGGCAAGCTCCACCGCGGCCGGCAGGTCGACCCCGACGATCTCCCCGTCGTACATCTGCAAGACAGCCGCGTCTCCTTCCTTCAAGAAGTTGGCCGACGATCCGAGCGACGCCCTCTCGGCGGTGAGCTGCTCGTAGTCCTCGGTGTCCATGAACACGAACGCTCCTCCATCTGGGTACAGGTACTGCATCTCGCGCTTGTCGATGAGGGCCTGGTCGAGCTTCTCGTCGGCGCGGTAGGTGCGCTCGATGACCGCCCCGCTGCGCACATTCTTCAGCTTGGTGCGGACAAAGGCGCCGCCCTTGCCAGGCTTCACATGCTGGAACTCGACCACCGAGAACAGCCCTTCTTGGAGGTTGAGGCTCATCCCGTTCTTCAGGTCGTTCGTGGACACGGCGGGCATCAGGGGAGGTCCTTTGCGGTGCTGGTGAGTGGCGTGCAGCCCGAGTCGGTCAACACGACGGTGTCCTCGATGCGGACCCCGCCGGTTCCGGGCAGGTACACACCAGGCTCGACGGTGACGACATGGCCGGTGGCCAGTGTATCCAGGGATGTCGCCGCCACCGAGGGGGCCTCGTGGATGTCGAGACCGACGCCATGACCGGTGCCATGCACGAACAGATCCGCCCAGCCAGCCGCGGCGACCACCTCTCGACATGCCCGGTCGACGTCTGCTGCCGCCACCCCTGCGGCGACCGCTCGCACACCCGCCGCCTGGGATGCCGCCACCACCTCCACCGCCCGGCGTATGTCGGGGTGGCGGAGGTCGCCGCTCCACACGGTCCTGGTCATGTCCGAGCAGTACCCGTCGAGCCGCGCCCCGAAGTCGATGACCACTGCTTCACCGGCCACGATCCGCCGCCCCCCGGGCCGGTGGTGGGGCATGGCCGCGTTCGGGCCCGATGCGACGATGGTCTCGAAGGACGGTCCGCTCGCCCCCCGCCTCCGCATCTCCGAATCGAGGCTGTGGGCGAGGTCCAGCTCCCTCGGCTCGTCCTCGAGCATAGGGCGGATCGCTGCCAGGGCCTCATCGGCGATCGCTGCCGCGCCGGCCAATCTCGCCAGCTCACCGGGGTCCTTGACCCTCCTCAGGTCCTCCACGACATTGGCGGTCGCTACGAGCTCGACGCCGGGCCACCAGTCCTCCGCAAAGGTCCGCTGCCGAGCCCAGCTGACATGGGCTGCCTCCAGTCCGAGGCGCCCGGCGAACTTGCCGGCCAACCCGGCGGCGAACGCTCGCTGAGCCGGCGCAGCCAGGACCTCGCATCGCGCCTCGACGCCGGCGGCTGCCATCTGCTCGGGGGCTTGGGTGCCATAGCGTCCGTCCGTGAGCAGCACGGCCTCTCCTGGGAGCACGAACAGGATTCCCGCCGATCCGGTGAAGCCGGTCAGGTAGCGGATGTTGGTCGGGCTGGTGACGACCATCGCGTCCACGCCGGCTCGGTCCATGCCGGGACGCATTCGGGCCAGGCGCGTACGAGTGGCCATCGGAGGGAGGTCGGCAACGGAGGTCACATTCCCTTGCTACCACCTGCCTGTGCTGCCAAGCCGATCCCAGCGAGGCTGGTGTTGCCCATCTCCACCGTCCCGCTTCCCGCGCCGGATCTATGGATCCGCGCCTTCGAGGAATCCTCTGACGAGTACCTGACAGGGCTACTGCGGCCTCGGTGTTGGGGCCTACGCACCCGGGTGGAGGAGGTGGCCGAACGCCGCTCCGCCGAACACGGCCAGCACGGCCCCCGCAGCGAGGAAGACCCCATAGGGCATCTTCGTCTTGCGCCCGGCCTTGCCCGCTCCCATGAGGGCGCCCATCACGACGATGCCGGCGAGGTTGGCGATCAGGAACGCCAGGAGCACATACGCCACCCCCAACCACCCGAGCATCACACCTATCACTGCCGCCAAGCGGACATCGCCGAAGCCCAACCATGCAGGGTTGGCATAGTTGAGGGCGAAGAACAGCCCGAATGCCACCCCTCCGCACGCCGCAGCGACCGCCAGGCGGCTCCACTGTCCCTGCACGGCGGTGGCGATCACCAGGATCGCCCCCACCATCGCGCCGGTGGGGTAGACGATCTTCTTCGGGAGCAGGTACCGCTCGACGTCGACCGCGGCCAGCGCTACGAGCCCCGCGAAGAACACCATCACCGCCGGCAGGGTCGGCGACCAACCGAACCTGAAGGCGGCCGCCAGGAACAACACAGCGGTGAGGGCTTCGAGCGCCGGATAGCGAAGAGAGATGGGTTCGCGGCAGCCTCGGCACCGGCCCCGAAGCAGGAGCCACGACAGCACAGGGATGTTGTCCCTGGGCTCGATGGCTTGCCCGCATCCCGGACAGGCCGAGCGAGGGCGTGCCACCGACAGTCCGGCGGGGACCCGGTACACCACGACGTTGAGAAACGAGCCGATGGCCAGCCCCGACAGGGCGCAGCCGACGAGGAGTACGGGCAGCACCTGCGAGGTCACCTGTACCGTATCGACCGATCCGGCCCGGCCCTGAACGTCGCCGCCGTCAGTCCCGACCGGACAACAGCGCCGCGACGGCGTCGACGGCCAGCCGGTACCCGGCCCCGCCGACGCCGGCGATAACCGCCGTGGCGACCGGGGTGACGACCGATCTGTGACGCCAACCCTCCCTGGCGCCTGGATTGGACAGGTGCAGCTCGACCACGGGGCCGTCGAAGGCCGCCAGCGCGTCGTGGAGTGCCCAGGAGTAGTGGGTGAGAGCCCCGGCGTTGACGACGATGGCGGCCGCCCGGCCCCGCGCCGCGTGGACGGCTTCGACGATGGTCCCTTCGTGGTCGGAGTGGATGTGCTCGATCGCCATCCCGCTGGCCGAACCGGCGGCTCTGGCCACCTCCACGTGATCGTCGAGGGTGGACGTCCCGTAGATCTCCGGTTGGCGGCTGCCGAGCAGGCCCAGGTTGGGGCCGGAGATGAGTAGCACCAGCGGAGCGTGGCCGGCCGGGCTCACCGCATCTCCGCGAGAGTGTCGCCCACCGCGGCCGGGTCGACGCCTTTGACAACCTGGAGGCCGGCCGGGCCGTCCAGGACGAAGGTGAAGCCGCCACCAGTGACCTTCTTGTCGTGGGCCATGGCGGCCATCAGAGCCGGCGCCTCGACGCCTTCGGGGAGCCGATCAGGCAGGCCGTAGGCGCATATGAGGTCCTCGTGGTCGCGCACCCGCTGGTCATCGATGCGACCGAGGCGGCGAGCCAGTCGGGCGGCAAAGACCAGGCCGACAGCGACCGCCTCGCCGTGGCGCAGGTTGTAATGGCCGACGGTCTCGACGGCGTGGGCCAGCGTGTGGCCGTAGTTCAGGAGGGCCCGCTCCCCCGATTCCCGCTCGTCGGATCCGACGATGCGCGCCTTGCAGGCCACGCAGGCGGCTACCGCCTCATCGAGCGCCATGTCGCGCAGGCCGTCGACCCCGAGGAAGGCATACTTGGCCATCTCTCCCCGCCCGCTGCGCTGCTCCCGCACGGGGAGGGTGCCGAGGGTCTCGATGTCGCACAGGACGGCCGACGGTTGCCAGAAGGCGCCGACCAGGTTCTTGCCTTCGGGGAGGTTGACGCCGGTCTTGCCACCGATGGCCGCGTCGACTTGGCCGAGAAGCGTGGTCGACACGTGGACCACGGCGGTCCCGCGGTGGTATGCGGCCGCCGCGAAGCCGGCCACGTCGGTGACCATGCCGCCTCCAACCGCCACGACCACGTCGGCCCTGGTGAGGCCCCAGCGGGCGAACCCCCGGCATAGCTCCTCCACCGTCTCCAGGTTCTTGGCGTCCTCGCCGTCATCGATGAGGAAACTGCGCTGCTCGATGCCGGCATCCACCGCCCAGGGAATGCCTTCTTGGGTAACGATGGCCGCCTTGGTGGCCCCCACGGGCAGCACCTCGCACAGCCGGTGCCTGGCTCCGAACCCGACCAGCACGCGATAGGTGCGCTCGGCGAGCGACACCTCGACCTCACGCACCGGTACCCGCTCTCTCGGCGCGCGCCACCAGGATCGCGTCGACGATCTGATCCGGGTTCCGGTCGTCGACGTCGACGGCGACGTCGGCCAGGTCGGCGTACACAGGTCGGCGAACGTCGTATAGCTTGGTGAGGGCTCCGGCCGGATCCCCGTCGAGCAGGGGGCGCCCGGCACCGGTGCCGACGCGCGATACCAGGGTCTCAGTGAGGGCGCGAAGCCATACCACCAGGCCGCCCCCCTTGATGAGGGTCCTGTTGGTCGGATCGAGCACGGCGCCCCCAGCCACGGCCACCACCGCCGGCTCAGCGGTGCTGACCGCGTCCGCCAGCACCGCTGCCTCCTCGACCCGGAACGCCGCCTCGCCCTCGCTGTGCCAGATCTCGGGGACAGTGTGACCCGTGCGCCGGTATATCTCCTCGTCGCTGTCGAGGTACGGCCAACCCAACCGGCTAGCCAACGCGTGCCCGACCGTCGACTTGCCTGCGCCCATCATGCCGATGAGCAGGATGCGCTCCGGTACCTCGGGTCTCACTGCCGGGCTCACGACAGGCCGGCGAGGTAGGCGTCGCGGTTGCGCACCACCTCCACGACCGAGTCGCCACCGAACTTGCGCACCGCCTCGTTGGCCAGCACCAGTGCCATCATCGTTTCGGCGACGACGCCCATGGCCGGCACAGCCGTCACATCGGTGCGCTCCTTGAACGACACCGTCTCCTCCTTGGTCTCCACGTCGACAGTCCGGAGCACCGGGCGGTTCAGGGTCGCAAGTGGTTTCATCGCCACCCGGGCCACCACCGGTTCACCGTTGGTGATCCCACCTTCGATCCCCCCGCTCCAGTTGGAGTCACGCTGGTAGGTACCCGTCGCGGCATCCCAGCCGATCGGGTCGTGTGCCTCCGAGCCACGCCGGGCGGCCACATCGAATCCGTCACCGATCTCGACGCCCTTGACTGCCTGGATGGACAGCATGGCCTGGGCCAGGAGACCATCGAGCTTTCGGTCCCAGTGCACGTGACTGCCCAATCCGACCGGCACACCGTATGCGATCACCTCGGCGATACCCCCGAGGGAGTCGCCGACCTTCGCGGCCGCCTTGACCTCTGCCACCATGGCGTCCTCGGCTTCGGGGTCGAAGCAGCGGACCTGCGATGCATCCACGCCGTCGAGGTCCTCCGGCCGGGGACGCCGCCCGGACTTGGTGGCCACCGGGCCCATCTGGACGATGTGGCTGACGATGGCGATCTCGAGCTCGCCGAGCAAAGCCTTCGCCAGTGCTCCGGCTGCCACCCGGGCGGCGGTCTCGCGTGCCGAGGCACGCTCGAGGACGTTGCGGGCGTCGCTGAACCCGTACTTCTGCATGCCAGGCAGGTCCGCGTGGCCGGGACGAGGCTTGGTGAGCGGCTTCTCGGTGGCTCCGCCAGCCGGGGACATCTCCTGTTTCCACTTCGGCCACTCGGTGTTGGCGATCTCGATGGCCACCGGGGACCCGAGTGTCCGCCCGTGGCGCACGCCCCCGATGAGGGTCAGTTGGTCCTGCTCGAAACGCATGCGGGGCCCCCGGCCGTAGCCGAGGCGCCGGCGGCCCAGTTCGGCTTGGACGGCCTCTACGGTGACGGGAAGGCCAGCGGGCAGCCCTTCGACTATGACGACCAAGCCCTGGCCGTGGGACTCGCCAGCGGTTAGATAGCGCAGCACGGCGTCCGATCGTACAAGTCCGGGCTGCCCCGGTCCCACCCTCAAGAACTAGTGCGACGCGCCGATACGAGAAAACATGCCTTACCGCTCAGCCCGTCGCCGCCGCGGCAGGAACACCGTTAGGTTCGCCGGAGCCCTCGTCACTGCCGCTGGAGGTCCGCTCTTCCTGGCGGGGACCGCCTTCGCGGGCAACTCTCCAGAGCCAAGTGTGTTGACTCTGAGCGAAACCGTCGGACAGGCGGTGCTCGGTGCGCCGGTGACCGTCACGGTGACTTCCACCGCCCCCTCGGACCAGGCTGCTCACAATGCGGTGCTCACCCAGGTCCTGCCGCCGGGCGTCACCTACGTGGCAGGATCTGTACAGCCCTCTCAGGCCCAGGTGAGCATCCTGCCGTCCACCGCCTTGGATGGCACCCCCGGCCCTACCACGTTGGTTATCACGGGACTTCCTGATCTCGCGGCCGGCGCCAGCACCACGGTGGCCTTCCAAGTGACCACGGACGCGCCCCTCGGGGGGTCCTTGGCGATCACCGGGCAGGCGGTCGCCAGCAGCGTGGCCGCCACGCCGGTCCCGGTCGACGCCACCGGGCTACCGATCCTGACGAACCCGTCGCCCCTGCTGGAAGCGTCCCAGACGAGCCAGGCGTCGACGACGGTCGGTGCCTTCGGCGTGCAGATCGCCGGCCCCGGGACCCCTGTCGCCGAGCAGGCACAGCCATCCTTGCAGGACGCGTCGAGCACCATCACCGTCTCGGAAGCCGCTGGGCTGGCGGCGACCGCAGTGGAAGTGGACGCGTACCTCCCAGCTGGGATATCGATACTTCCCGCCTCAGGCGCCACCCCGGCCCCCACCACCCCGGTCCCCACCACCCCGGTCCCCACCACCTCGCTGATCACTGCTCCCGTGAACCCGGCAACCCCGAGCCTGCCAGCGCTGCCCGTGACTCCGGTCGTGCCGTCTCAGCAGCCACTTCCCCCCAATGCTGTCTTCACCCGGGTCCAGTGGCTCATCCCATCCATCGACGCGACCCATACCACATCGTTGACCTTCTCCGTCCGTGCCCCGTCGACGGGCGCCTCGTTCGTAGTGGTCGCGTCGGGCACAGTCCAAGAGCCGACTCCCTCGTCCGCCCCCGGAACCGTGCAGGCATCCGGGTCCGGCGCTGCTCCATCCGTGGCGGGCGCGACCAATGTCGTCGCGCCCGCCGTCGCCGTGGCTTCCTCGACCTCAGCGGTCGAGACCATCGCAGCCGTGCCTCCACCCCCGCCCCCTACGCCGGCCCCCACCCCTGCGCCAGCCCCCACCCCTACGCCGGCCCCCACCCCTGCGCCGGCCCCCACCCCTGCGCCGGCCCCCACCCCTGCGCCGTTGCCGGCGCCTCCTTCGACCCCCTCAGCCGCGACGGTCCCTCAGACCGTCAGCGCCCAGGCACCGGCCGTGGCGGCCACCGAAGCGGTGCCGACATCCCCCACGATGGTCCATACCCAGGTTGCTGCTGAGCAGACGTCGACCCAGGCCACCGGCACAGCAGCTCAGGCCTCCGCCCCTGCGAGCCGCGACCCGTTCGTCGCTCCCGGCTCCAACGCCGGCGCATCATCACCCGCTGCAGCCACCTCATCGCCGACCGTCACCACTCCGGGAACCACCACACCCACCACGCTCGCCGTAACTCCAACCTCGAGCGGCTCGCTCGCTTACACCGGGTCACCAGCGGAAGAGGAGTTCCTCGCTGCCGCTCTCATGATTATCGCCGGTGCAGCGCTCGCCGCAGCTGCGGTGTCCAAGCACAAATCGCCTCCGCCCCTACATTTCGCCAAGAGCAAGGGTTGAGCCGGTAGGGGTCTGTGTTGGCGGGCGCGCCGGTGTCACCCGCCTCGGCAGGGCGGGTGACCCTGGAGCTATAGGGTCTGAGGAGCACCGGCTAGGTGCTGGCCGAGGTTGAGGGCGTGTACTGCCAGTCGGGGGG
>JAKBAM010000018.1:35863-47304 GCA_021809105.1 Actinomycetes bacterium | reverse complement strand
GATGGGATGACCTGCTGCGAGCACAAAATCCATTAGTCAGCTGGCCTGGTCTTCTTGCTCACCGTGGTGTCGAGACCGGGGGAGGGTGACCGAGTGGAACTGTTTGTGGGGTCGACTGTGAACCACCCGGATCTGTCGGAGGCTGGGTTGTCACACATGGCGACGGATCGGTACTTCAGGCGTCCACCACTTCAGGGTCGTCGTAGACGAGGTACGAGGTACTGAAGCGCCCCACGCCAACTTTGCCGGGCGGGCGGAGCAGCGTGATGGCATTGAGTTGAGACAGGTCGAAGCCGTCTCCATCGTCTGTGGGCGGGGAGAGGTCGGCCTGAAGAGGCTGAACCTGGGCGACCGTCCCCGTCGAAAGCTGCAGATGGCGGGTTCCGGGGCCGGCGGGTGGGCTTCCGCCCCCGGCCTCATGCCGATCGGCTGACGACTACCACTCGCACTGTGCCCTCGTAGCTGAGGACATAGAGCGATTCACTCCTCCGGAGTAGGTTCGGTTCTGCTTGCCGGCCGCGCGCCGTTGCGTGCGCCGTGCATGTCAAGCCGCTCCGCTAGGCTCCCCAAGGCAAGCGGCCGTAGGCCGGGGAGCCTAGCGGAGCGGTCGACGACCCGGGCGCAGTCGGTTGCTCACTTGACCGGCGTGAATGGCCTATCCCGCAAGTGACCGCCTAGAGCTACTGGCGCCCACTCCGACTCTTATCGCTGCAGCCGACGCCAGAAGCCCGTAGCGGTACCAACCACCTCCTACCGGGATCACCTGGCGGAGCCTCCAACCGGGCGACGCTCCCCGTCGACTGCCATGAGGCAGGCGCAGGAGCCGGAGCAACCGGCTGGCCCGGTAGGGGCTGCAGTCCCTGGAGGGCTACCGACGATCGGGTGTACATCGTGTACACGGCGGGGTAAGATATCGCCATGGTCCAGGTCTACGAACGGGTGTCCGACGCTCGCAAGCATCTCAAGGACGTCCTCGATGCAGCCCAGGAGGGCGCGCCAGTCCGCATCGAGCGGGACGATACCGCCTTCGCTGTGGTTGATGCGACCCGACTCCGTCACTACCTCTCCGCACTCCTGCCTAAGGGCGAGATGGTCGCCGAGGACGGCGGATGGTCGATCCTCTTCCACGGCCTGCCACTTGCCGCCGAGGGCAACACCATCGACGAGGCGTTTGACGACGCCGTCCAAGTCCTTCGCCAGTACGCCGAGGACTGGGTCGAGCGTCTGCATCGCGCCCCCAGTCACGTCAACAACTGGGGGCTAGTCCAGCTGGTTCAACTCTCGTCCGACGACGAGCTGCGACGCTGGCTGACCGGCGAGTACAGCGAGCGGCGAGCCCTAGTCGCCGGTTGAAGTTCCCAACCCCGACTCGCGCAGATCATCAGCGGTTCTGCGAGACAGAGGGTTGGACCCCAGTCCGAAACGCTAAGGGCAAGGCCGGCCACCACATCACCTACGAGCTCGAGCTCCCCGACGGGGATGTGATTCGGACACGAGTGTCTCACCCCCCCGGCAAGCAGAGCTACGGCGACGCAATGTGGGGCCACATATTGAGGGATCAGCTCAAAGTCGACGAGGCGACCTTTTGGGCGTGCGTGAGGGATGGCGTCGCTCCGCCGCGAGGAGGCAGCAGCGAGCTGCCGCAAGAGACTCTGCCGGTCGACTTGGTTCATCTCCTCAAGACCCGGCTTCGCCTAACGGACGCACAGATCGCGGCGCTGAACCGGTCTCAGGCCATCGAGCTCATCAAAGCCTTCTGGCAATGAAGCCTTAGGGGCGGAGACTGACATGCGCCCTCGTGTCCCGAGTCGGCGCCCTGAGACGGGCGCCGAACGACGCACCAGAACGCCGACCTCAGCAGGATTGACGGCCACGCATAACGGCACCTCGGGCACTGGTATGTCAGGTCCAGGGGTTGAAGACGTCGAGGTCGGCGAACCTCTCGAAGTCCCTGGTGTTGCGGGTGACGACGGTCATGCGGTGCACCAAAGCCGTTGCGCCGATCAGGGCATCGCGAAATGGTGCTGGGTCGGGCACGTGTAGCTGGGCAGCCCGGCGGGCGACGTCCTCGTCAACAGGCAGGACCCGGTTGGCGAAGGCCGCAGCGACGCTTGTGTCCAGCCAGGAGCGCAACAAGGCGCCCTTTTGCGGATCGGAGCGTTGGGCCAGGAGCACGCCGTACTCCAACTCGTGGAGAGTGACCACGGAGATGAAGAGCTGGCTATCGGGTGTTGACGTTGCCCACGCTGCGACGCCGACGTTGGCCTTGGCTGCGCGGACCTTCCGAAGCTCCGACACCACGTTGGTGTCGACGAGGTACATCAGGCGAAGGTGGCCGGCTCAGGCAGGTCCCGAGGGGGCTTGATCACCAGCTCGACGTCCTCGACGCCTCCCGGCTCTGCGAGCCGGTCCAACAGGTCAATGCCTAAGAGCGTTTCGTACGCCTCGTAGGTGAGCAGCACGTGTGCCGGCTTACCGCGGTCGGTGATGAAGACCGGCCCGCGCGCAGCTGCCTTCTTGGCTCGACTGGTGTCTTGGTTGAACTCCCTGCTCGACATCTGGGACGTCATCACACCTCCAATGTAGCTATGTAGCTATGTAGCTATGTAGCTATGTAGCTACGTGCAGACTACACCTGCTTGACTGCCGTCCGGCTTTCACTGCTCGATTGTCACGCGATCGGAACCAGCCGTTGGTCATCTACGATCCGCTATCCTCTGACTGTGAACACTGCGGCCGCATTGGTAAGGGAGGCCCGGCGTCGTGCGGGGCTGTCTCAGGTGGAGCTGGGCCGTCGGGCCGGGGTCACCCAGAGCGTGGTGAGCGCCTATGAGTCGGGCGCTCGCCAGCCGTCGGTGCCGATGCTGGCTCGTCTCGTTGCCGCCACCGGGCTCGACCTTGACATGCGCCTATCCGACCCTTCGACGCCTGAGCCGACCAGCGAAGCCCTCGGCCAACGAGTGCGCCAGCACCGTGTCGAGCTGGCGGCCGTCCTGGCGTCCTATGGGTTGGGCAATCCTCGGGTGTTCGGCAGCGTCGCCCGCGGCGAGGAAGGCACCGAGAGCGACGTGGACCTTCTCGTCGACGTACCGGAAGGCGTGGGCCTGATGACCCTCGGGCGCTGTCAAGCGGAGCTTGAGGGGCTGCTCGGCGCCCGGGTCGACCTAGTGTCCGCGGCCGACCTCAAAGCGGGCGTGGCCGCCGAGGTCCTCGCCGAGGCGGTAGCGCTCTGAGCCGCCGGGACCGTCAACGCCTCGAGGATGTCATCGCCGCCATCGCCGCCATCCACTCCCACTTCGAGCGTGGCGACCTTTACGACGGGCTCGTCTTCGACGCGGTGCGGGTATCCGTCTCATCGAGATCGGCGAAGGGGTCAAGGCCCTCCCTGCGGAGCTGCTCGCCGGTGAGCCGGGCCTTCCGTGGGCGCAGATCGCCAGTATGCGCGACCGTCTGGCTCACCGCTACTTCGACACCTCGCATGCCATCCTCGCTGCCACTGTCAGCGAGGACCTCCCCGAGCTTGACGCCGCAGCGCAGCGTCTCCTCCAGACGGTTGACGACGACACCTGAACGACCTCGCCACGCGGTGGGTCACGTATGGGTCACGAGAGGCCCAGACTCGGACCTGGCAGCCGGATAACCCCAGGTCAGCGCCTTGCCAACCGCCAGCGACAGCTGCACTGATAATGCTGAGGTCGGTGGTTCGATTCCACCTAGCCCCACCCGCTGACCAGCACTTTTGTGACTCGGGCCGCTCGCTCGGGCGGCTTTGCACCACACTGCACCACGGCTGGGGGACTGTCCAGCGTGCCGCGCAGCCCGTCGCCGCTAGGCCGTCGTGACCTCAGCACGACAGCGACTCCAGTGTTCGTGCGCCCGGTCTTCGTGGGCGACCAAAGCCAGTTGGGAACGCACGTTCGATCTGATCACAGAAGAGGGTACCCGCTTTCCGCACTTGGGGGTCGGGGTTTTGGCTACGGGCTTTCGGCTTGGTTGAACTCGGCGAGGGAGAGTTCTTCGAGCTCGGTGATGAGGGCTTTTAGGCGTCGGTCGTTGGCGAACCAGTCTTGGTAGCGCTGGAGTTGGTCGTCGCTGAGGTTGCGGGTGACGGTCTTCCCGGCGACTTTGCGGGTCCAGGATCGGTAGGGGCCGTGACGGTGGGCGGGGTCGCTGTGGCAGCGGCAGTGGGGGTTGCCGCAGCGGCTGGTGCGGTCGACCACGCTGCCGGGCAGGCAGTAGCCCAGTGAGGCGATCTCGTCGAGGATCTGGCGGCGGCGGTCGGCTGGGGCGTCGGGCATGGTTCTGGCCTAGCTGATGGGGGTATCCACCACCCGGATACCGTAAGTAAGCGTACTTCAGGTTCATGGTCAAGGCTGCCGGGTCTCTATACGAGTTGTACAGCCAGCGGGTTGGGGCACTTCCGGTCGTGAACCACTTCTTGGCTCGGATCGGCCTCGAGGACGCCCTGTGTGCACATGTCGACCCCGGCGGCGGCGAGCTCTTGGTGGCGGGCCATCTCCACCCCTGGTCCCAGGTCAAGGTCCTCTTCATGTGTGCCGGAAGGGCTGCGAGGGCCTTGATGGCCGCGTCGTTGACGCTGGCGGCGGTGTGGTCGACGGGCAGGTTGACGATGATCCCGAACTGCGTCTTGCGTTCCCGCAGCGTCATCATCGCCGACGCCGACCCGACACCGACGACGAGGTCGCCCTCCCAGTGCCCGGCTTGCTGCTTGGTCTCGACCTCGGCGGGACGCTGGTCCATCATGGTCATGTTCCGCACCACTGACCCGTGCCCGGACCGGGTCAGCCACCGGGACTTGCGGATCCGCCGCCCGGTGCGCAGCTTGGAGCAGTAGCGCTTGTGCAAGCCCTTCCCGCCGGGGACCAGCAACGCTCGGTAGATGGTCTCGGGGCACAGTCGCATCGAGGGGTCGGTCGGGTAGGCCAAGGGCAACCAGCCGGCGATCTCGTCGGGCGACCAGCACCGGTTCAGCTTTCGCTGCACCAGCTTGCGTAGCCGCGGATCGGCGTTCAGCTTGTGCTCTCGGGGCCGGCGCCGGCCCAGCTCGGCGGCATGATCGGCGCTCTGAGGCATATACCGGCCTTGTGCATCACGGTGGCGATCCAACTCGCGTTTGACCGTCGATGGCGCACGCCCGAGGTCAGCGGCGATCTGGCGCATCGACGACCCCAGCCGGAGCAGGTCGGCGATCTGCAGCCGCTCACGCAGCGACAGATACCGCCCTGACGGCGGGACAGAGCGAGCCTGGACGGCCGTTTGGTGACCGTGCCGTTGACGGATCAACCCACCGGTGCGTCTGCTCACGCCGAGCAGCCTGCACGCTGCGGTATTGGTCATGCCCTGGCGCATCAGTTCCCAGTACCGCTCCTCGCGCTGTTCGACCTTCGTGCGCTTGCGTGGGGCAATCAGCTGCTCGACGTGGCGGAGCGAGTCACGCCGCGCCCGGCGCTCTGCCACTCCCCGCTCCGCCCGTGCCTCCTCGACGCTTCGCTTCCGTTCGTTCTCCCACGCCGCCGAGCGCCCCGGCACGACCCGCACCCGCCGGCCCGCCACCCGCGCCGAGAGGCCCTCGGCGCGCAGGTCCATGAACCGTCGCTTCAACCAGCGGTACGCCGTGGACCGGCCCACACCGACCGACCGGGCAGCGTCGTCGAGCCTGACGCCGGCGAGATAGTGACACCAGAACCTTTTCTCGACGTCGACGGGGACCTGGAGATGATGGCGGCCATCGACCGGCCGCTCAGCATGCTCACGGTCCCACACCGCGATACGGGCAGACACCACACCCAAGCGGCCCTGCGCCTCAGCCAAGCTCAGGCCCTCATCCCGCAACGCCAGGAACGCCAGGAACGACTCCCGCAGCCACCGGTAGCCGGTCTCCTTGCCCACACCAGCAGCCCGGGCGGAAGGCTTGAGACCCCGACCTTCGCGCACCGACGCCAAAAACCTGACCGCAGCAGCAGAGTCCAATCCCAAGTGCATCATCGACCACCTCTGAACGAGGCGTTGCGTCGACCGATAGAACCTGGCGGGCGCCATGCGCGACGGCTCGCGACGGACGTCCCCCTTCGGCTCGCACGGCCACCGAGCGCCCCGGAACCCCCGATCTGCGTGCCCGAGGAGTCTGAAGTCGGCAACAACACAGGGTAGAAGGACGTTCCTCGCGTCGAGAACTGCAATTATCTTCTCCCAATCGTCAAGCGAATTCTTGTCGTACACAGTCTTGAACTGCGGAGTAGTACGAAAGGAGTCCCGCAGGTCGCGCACCAAGTGGTTGAGGATTCGTTCACCTAAGCGCACGCTCCGGCGAGAGCCGGATACCGGGTTCGTGGCCGCCGGTCCCTTATGGCTGGTCGGGGAGGTCAACTACGGACAGCGCTGACTCCAAGCCGGTGAAGTCGCTGCCGTTGCGGGTCAGCAGTGTCAGACCGTGGCGTGCTGCGGTCGCGGCGATCTGCAAGTCCATGCGCCGTGGCCGTGGGTTACGGCCGTGCTGGCGCACGAGGCCGGCCAGCGCCCCGTAGTACTCGGCGGCACTCACGTCGAACGGCAGCACCTCGAACCGGTCCAATATCGCTTGCACCCGTCGCCGCCGGGCCATCTGGGTCAGCGGGTCGGGCGCGACGGTCACGCCGTACTGCAGCTCACCGATGCTCACTGCCGATACCGCAACCTCGTCCGCCACCTGGGCGACCTGCGCGGCCGGGAAGTCGATTACCACCGAGGTGTCCAGCAGGGCACGGCGAGCTTCGCCGGAGGTCAATGCCCCTCCGGGTCGAACGGGTCGGAGGGCTCATCTGGAGCGAAAGTCTCTTCGGCGGCAGCCAGGTCGTTCCGCCATGCCTTGGGGTCCGCCGTCCTCTCCGCGGCGAACGCCTCAGCCAACTCGGCGACCGCCACGAATCGACGCCTGCCCGTGTCCCGGCGATGAGGCACCACATCGGCGACCGGGCGACCGTTGACGGTCACCACGAAGGACTCGCCCTCAGCCACCCGGCGCATGACCGTCGCGTTGTCGTTGCGCAACTCGGACTGCCGTATCACCACGCTCATAGCAGCAATATAGCGTTCTTGTAGCGCATCTGTCGATGAACGTCCTCAGCGGCAGCGGGAGCCTTCCCAGCGTGGAGCGGCGGGGCGCCGCCCGCTCCGCCGGTGGGTCACCGCGCCGAGGTGTGCCCGAGAACCGGTCGTCGGCGCGTAGGACAAGCGCCGCACCTCTGGAGCGGCCCCTGGGACACAATCGCTGCGCTCCGACTGCACTACCCGGCACCTTCACAACCGGAACCCTGCGACGGCTACCTACGATCCGCATGTTTCGGTTGTGGACGCGGCTGTGTTGTTGCGGGATGCCAGGCTACGCGCCGGGCTGTCTGAGGCCGCCAGGGGCGCCCGCAACCCAGGGACGGTCAGCCTTGGGCGAAGGATGCGATCGCCATTGCGGTGTCCCGGCTGATGTCGGGGCAGGCGATGGGGAACACCTCGGTGCCGTGGATGGTCCCCATGACCTGACGGCATCTGGCCTGCACGTCCGAGCGGAGCAACAGCCGGTAGAACTCGATCCCTTCGTCGCGCAGGGGGTCGCACTCGTTGACGCTTATGACAGTTGGCACGAGTCCCTTCACATCCTCGGAGGAGGCGAACAGCGGCCATGCGAGCGGGTTACGCTGCTCGAACTCCTTGATGCCGTAGCCCATCGCACCACGGTTGTTGTGGAGGTCCAGCAGGATCCCGTTGTTCTCAGTCGAGGAAGGGAGCTCCGGACGGGGCCAGGAACCAGCGATGTAGGGACAAAGGGCGAAGAGTCCCACTATGAGGTCCAGCTTCCCTTCTCTTTTGAGCCGGAGCCCCGTCGCCAAGGCGAGGTTCCCGCCGCCGCTCTCGCCAGCCACGATGATCCGCGACCGGTCGATGCGCAAGCTTGTGGCGTTCTCGGCCACCCATTCTAGCCCGGAAATGCAGTCATCGAGACCGGCCGGGTAAGGCGCCACCTCCGGGACCGATGAGGGACTGACACTGTTTCGGAAGTCGATCATGGCCACGGCGACGCCCTGTGCGGCGATGATCCGGCCCCACGCCTTGTAGTTGCCGTCATAGCACGACAGCGAGGCCATCCCGCCACCATGGATGTAGTAGACGCACGCAGGGTTTTCATGACCGCTCGGCCGGATCAGGCGGAGGTTGATCTCGTTGCCATCCGGTTGCGATGTAATGCGGTGCTCGGTGATTTCCAAGCCGGCTGAGGGTGCGACGTTGTCCGTGTCGACAAGATCCATAAACGCCTTGAACATGGCCTGTCGCGAGGCGGCCTCCTCCGAAGATGCCTCCTTCAGGAGCACGTCTCGGTCTGCGACGTCGCCGAGCGAAGTCGGCAACTCGATACCACCGAAGATCGTCTTGATTCGCGGATCGATCCTCCGGTCCTGTGTTATACGGTCGTTGTCCACGTAACTCCCCCGGTCGGTTGCGACTATTCGATCGCGACCTTATCCAGCCCGTGTACCCGGCTGGCACGAACCGCCGGAGCGGCGTTGGACGAGCCCTCGAAGAGGCGGCTGGCAGCCGCGACGAGCAGCACCCAAGTGCACCTACGCATGTGTCCCTTCCTTTGGGCTCGTACGGGTGGGAGACTGGAGTCATGCCAGTACAAGCCTCGTTCGGGCGCAGATCGACCTACCGGGCGTACGGCATTAACGGTGACCAGCTCGCGTCTGAGGACCTCGGCTCAGACGTGGAGGCCGTCTCGTGGGTTCGCCGCCTAGTCAAAGACGGCCTCGTTGTTGGTCGGCTGACCCGAGACATCACCGACGGGTTCGGTGTGGACGTCCCCCTACCGGCTCATTGATTGTGTAGCCGATTCGTCCAGCAGGCCCGTGGCCTCTAGGTTTTGAGAACTCGCTCCAGCTCGGCGGCGATAACGGCCATCCCGACCTCGTTCGGGTGGAACGACGCACCGGTGTTCGTCAACGCCTGGTGGAAGGGCTGCACCCACGGTTCGGGGGACCCGAGTGCATGCCCGGTACTCATCGACGACGCTTGGATGAGCTCCGCTCCCGTCCGAGAGGCAGCAGCTGCGAACACGCGCCCGATCGCACGCTGGATGAGGAGGAGCTCGTGGAGCTCATGGTGGGTGAACGGGGTGGCCGGCCCGGAATCCTTGTCGAGGACGGTCAGGTAGTCGACGAGCAGGATGCGTGCGGCCGGCGCTTTGGCGTGCGCTGCCTCGGTTGCCCGGACGAGGCCCGCGGTGGCCTCGGCGATGGTCCTCGCGGTCGGGAGAGGGATGCCGGCAGGGAACATCGGCGCCAAGTAAGAGAGTGCTGGCGATTCCGGCTCGCGGTTACACCACGCGGAGTACAGCATTGCCCCGGCGAACTGCAGGTCATTGCCGCCTGCGGTGATTGTCACCACATCGGCATTGTTTGGTACCCCGTCGATTTGGGGTGGGAAGGTGCACCCCTCGGCGGTCTGCTGAGGGGTGTCGACTATGTTCGACGTGGTGGCGCCGGACACCGTGAGGTCGACAAGGCGGGCACAGAGTCGCTCGGCGAGTTGGTGGGCATAGTTCCGTTGGGAGCGCATCGCAGCCGCATCTGCAACCGGTTCGATCCCAGGCCCGGCGGCGAATGAACTGCCGAGAGCGGCGACGAGCTTGTATTCAGGCAAGGTCAACCTCCGAATGGGCCTCGCGTCGTGCCATGTCTACGGGCGGTGCCGGATGCGGTCGCGAAGTGCCCGGCCGTCAGGGTCGTAGACGGCCCGATGGACGGGGACGGCCCAGATGCGGTGCTGTCGGGGTAGGCGCTCCGGTTGGTGGGGCACGAGACGCCCCGGTGGGCGCTCATCCCGCCGGCCACCCCGATGCCACGCCAGGAGGGTGTCGGCATTGTCCTTGACGGCACGGAAAGCCTTGACCGGGTCGATCAGGTCGTCGACTTCGGTGTCGGCGCGGTCGAGGTGCTCTGCCATGAGCTTTAGCCGCAAGCTGCGGGCGAATCGGCGGGCCCGGTCGCCCTCGCCGGCTGGGTCCTCGGGTGACCGCCCGTCGGCTTCGGTGTCGATGACGGCGCAGGAGAGCTCGCTGTCGTGGGTCCAGGAACGCCGGTTGAGGTTGTCCGACCCGATCATCGACCAGACGTCGTCGATCACTGCCACCTTCGAATGCACGTAGACGGCCCGGCCCTCGTGGTTCTCCACGTCGTAGATCCCGAAGCGGTCGCCTCCCGCCGCTCTGCACACTTTGATGGCCTGCTCCCGGCCGGCCAGGCTCGGCCATCGTGACAGCCCGTCCCTGTCGGGGTAGCGGGGCACGACGGCGATCAGGTGGAGGCCGGGGTTGGCCCGGAGGGCGTCGGCGAGGACGTCTGCGACAAACGGGGCCCACAGGTACTGGTCTTCCAGGTAGATGAGGCACCGGGCTCGTTGGAGTGCCTTGCGGTAGGCGTAATCGATGCTGCGCTCGCCGAGGGGAGCGAACGAGTAGCGGCGAAGGCGGGCTGGGTAGGTGCGCAGGATCTGCACGGCGTGGGTGCCGGCCGGCGGGGGGTCGGCAGCCTGTTCAGGGAGCTCTCGTCCGGTCAGCTTTCCGGCCATGTGCACCCGGTCAAGGGCGGCCCGCAGCGGGCTCGACAGGTCGAGCGGGCTGCTGCCGTACCACCGCTCTCGGAAAGTGAGGTCGACGTCGTTGACCGCCGGACCGATGATCGAGCACTGCACGTCGTGCCACGGCGGCGTAGCGCCGTACACCTCCGGGAACTCCATCGCCTGGGGGTCGCCGGCGTGGGAGGCGTCGTCGTTGCGGCTGAGGCCGAGGTCGATCCCGCCGACGAAGGCCACGTCGCGCTCGGGAAAGTGGGAGTGGCGGATCACGACGAACTTCTGGTGGTGTGAGCCGCCTCGGCGGGTTCTCGGGTCGAGTAGCACCTGGCCGCCCGCCTCGGATATGACCCGCGCGAGCTCGGCGTTCTTGCCCTCGCTCTGGTCCAGCCATCCCGGCTGCGACCTCCAGATCAGCCCGAAGACGAGCACGTGACGGCCTGCGAGGTCTGCGAGGATTTCGCCTACCTCCGTCCCGGGACCGGCCATGCGCTCCTCGGTGTCCCCCCGGAAGTCGGCGAAGTAAACCTGGTCGCCGGGGCTCGTCGAGCAGAGCCGGCGATAAAGCTCGGGGAAGTACTCGGAGCCATGGACCAGAGGAGCGACGCGGTTTCCTAGGGTCCACGGCCGGATTCGACTCGCGGGGTTGGACCGCTCGCCGGCGTCGAGGAACCACTTATCGAGCGTGCGGTCGTCGCCCCCTGCCACGACCGGACATGATGCTGCGCCCGGACCGTGAACGTCCACTCGAACATCCGTCTTCAGGTGGCATTTGAGTACCGCATGTGGCATCCAACTGCCACCTGGGCCCGTACACAAAGCCC
>JAKBAM010000018.1:0-35763 GCA_021809105.1 Actinomycetes bacterium | reverse complement strand
ACAGGTAGGTCGCGGGGCGCGCCGGCGGGGAAGCAGGGCTGCCGGGGACGCGGCATGAGATACTCACGGGTGTTCTCCCGCCCGCCAGCGCGGCGAGCGAGGAGATCCAGCACTACTGAGGAGGTACGACTTGACCGAGCGGGAGCAGGAGGGGCGGGTAGCGGTCATCACCGGCGGAGGTCGCGGGTTCGGTAAGGCGTTCGGCCACGCCCTCGCAGGGCGCGGCGCCCACGTCGTGTTGGCAGACATCGACCTCGCCGCCGGCGAGGAAGCTGCGCAGGAGATCCGAGCTTCGGGCGGGGAGGCCTCGGCCGTCGCGTGCGACGTCGCCGACGAGGTGCAGGTCGGGGCCGTCGTGGCTGATGTTGTCGCCCGGCTGGGGGGCATCGACATCTTGATCAACAACGCCGGCTTGCACTCAGCCGAGTACGGACAGCCCATGGACGTGCTCGGCATCGCCAAGGTGCGCCGCCTCTTCGAGGTCAACGTGATGGGTGCCATCGTCTGCACCATGGTCGCACGGGCGGCTATGGCCGGGCGCCCCGGCGCTTGTGTGTTCAACATCTCGTCGTCGGCTGCTTACTCTTCCGGAGGTGCCTACGGCGTATCCAAGCTGGCGGTACGTGGCTTGACGATGGCCTTCGCCCGCGAGCTGGGACCCGACGGGATTCGGGTCAACGGCGTCGCACCCGGGCTGATGCTGACCGACACCATCCGGGCCGAGATGAAACCTGAGACCCTTGCGGCGGTGAAAGGCCAGCAGATCCTGCCCCTCGACGGGGCGGAGAGCGACATCGTCGACACCATGCTCTTCCTGTGCTCGGACCGGGCGCGGTTCATCACCGGTGAAACCCTTCGAGTCAGCGCCGGGTTTGCTCTGTCGATTTGAGAATCGTGACGGAGCCGATCCGAGCATCCGCTCTTCGTCGAGTTCTCCGGGCTGCGCTGGGGAGCGTCAGCGAGACGCTTTACGCTCGATAAGGCGAAGGGTTTCCTTGGAGGCAGGGGCGGACAGGAGGCCAGCGAGACCATCGACGGCGGTGCTGACGAACAACGGGAACGGGGTAGCCGTGTCGCCCCGATTCATGGCTCGCTCACGTTCGGCGGCGGTGTGCAGGACCAGGTCCTGCACTTGGCTGACCCGCATGCTCCGAGCTGGCTGGGGGATGTCCGCGACGAACCGCCCGACATCCGTGCGAAAGTCCTGCTTTGACTTCTGTACTTCGGGGAGCTGGTCGACGAGCACCGACGCGGCGCTCCGCTGCAGTTGCTCCACGAACGATACGTAGTAGCTCCCGGGGACCTCCGCGAGCTCCACCAGCGGGACCAGGTGGGCTTCGAGTCGGGCCCGGAGGTCGTCGGGGTCGGCGCGCGATCTGAGCAGGGTGCGGCGGTGGGTCAGGTCGTCGAGCCGGTACGCGAGGACAGCGCTGAGCATCCCTTCCTTCGAGCCGAAGTGATACCGGATCGCCGAGTTGTTGGAAGATCCGGCCTCGGCGGCGATCTGGCGGAGTGACACGCCTTCGGTGCCGTGCAGTGCGATCAGCCTCTCTGCCGTGAGCAGGAGCTGCAGGGCGGTGGTTCGCAAAGCTTCGGGAGCAACGCTCAAGGGACCTGCTCGGCGATCCGGGCTTGCAGGTAGCTCTCGATGTCTGTTGCTCGCCCGACCAGTTCGTCGTGGACCGCCGGTGCGGTCACCACGAGGAAGCGGCCTTCCTCGACTGCAGCTGCGGCCAGCTCTCCGACCTCCTCGGCGGTGACGATCGGATGATCAGGAGCACGCGGTGCCCGTGACTGCTCACCGTACACCGTGATCTGCTCGACGATGTTGGTCATCACGCCCGAGGGGCACAGGCAGGTGACGCCGATGCCGCGAGGGCCGAGGTAGATGGCCAGTGCCTCCGAGAGGCCGACCACGGCGTGTTTGCTCGCCACATAGGGGAGGCGGTCGTAGCCGTAGGCCAGGAGACCCGATGCCGACGCGGTGTTGACGATGTGACCACGCCCCTGTGCCAGCAGCAAGGGCAGGAAGACGCGGTTGCTCCGGGCGATACTGAGGAGGTTGATGTCCAGGGTCCGTTGCCACGCCTCAGGCGGGAGGGCTTCGGGTGCCCCTACGGCCAGGACGCCGACGTTGTTCATGACGACGTCCACACGGCCGAAGCGCCGCACGGTTTCGTCGCGCAATGCCGTGAGGTCCGCTTCTCGTCCGACGTCGACCTTGGCGCCGAACGCAGCTGCGCCGAGCTGTTCGATCTCCGCGGCCACGGCGTCGGCCCGCTCGGATGACAGATCGCTGACCGCGACCTTGGAGCCTCGCTTGGCGAACTCCAACGCAGCGGCCCGCCCGATCCCGCTGCCCCCGCCGGTGACAATGACGGCGGCGTCGGCGAGAGGGAAGGGCCGGGTCATCGGATCGCAACCGCCTTGGTCTGAAGGAACTCGAAGAGCCCTTCCTCGCCTCCCTCCCGACCGAACCCGGAGACACCGATGCCGCCGAACGGCAGCTCGCAGCCGACCACTGACGACGCGCCGTTGACATAGACGCCGCCCGCTTGCAATTGCGGCACGAGGCGCTGTACCCGGTCGACGTCGCGGGTGTAGAGGTATGAGGCCAAGCCGTACTCGGTGGAGTTGGCGATGCTGATGGCCTGCTCCTCGGTCTCGAAGCGCTGCAGTGACAGTACCGGTCCGAACACCTCGACCTGGCCGAGCTCGCTGGCAGGATCGACATCGCCGATGACGGTCGGCTGGACGTAGAACCCTCGGTCGGAGCCGTCGGGCGCCGCGCCACCAGCGAGCAGCTGGGCACCGTCGGACTGGGCCCGCTCGATCAACCCGAGGATGCGCTGCTGGGCGCTGCGTGTCACCACCGGCCCGACCGCACAGGTCGGGTCGAGCGGGTCGCCGCAGCGCATCGAGGAGGCGATGGCGACGGCGCGATCGGCGACCTCGTCGTACAGGTCCGCGTGGACCACCAGCCGCGTTCCGAGGGCACACCCCTGTCCGGCCATGGTCCCGAAGACGCCGGACGCGCTGCGCATGACGGCTGTCTCCAGGTCGCCGTCAGGGAAGATGATGTTGGCCGATTTGCCGCCGAGCTCGAGGACGGCCGGCTTCAGTGACTCCGCGCAGGCAGTCAGGATCTTGCGGGCGGTGCTGGGGCCACCGGTGAAGCTCACCTTCTTGACCAGGCGGTGTCTGACGAGTGCATCACCGGTGTCGGGTCCGCCGAGCACCAGGTTGACCACCCCGTGTGGGATGCCCGCTTCGCGCACCAATGCCATGAGGTGCTCGGTGGCATAGGGGGTGAGCTCGGACGGCTTGAGCACCACGGTGTTGCCGGCGGCGAGCGCGGGAATGAGCTTCATGCCGACCGACACCACCGGCCCGTTCCACGTGAGGATGATCCCGACCACTCCGTACGGTTCGGGGACGGTGAACGCCAGCTCGCGCCCGCTGCTCGGCGTAGAGGTCACCCGCCCCTCGATCTTGTCGGCCCACCCTGCGTAGTACGCCGTCCAGCTGGTCATGATGTCGACAAGCGGTCGGGCCATTCTCGCCGTCATACCGTTGTCCAGCACTGAGAGCCGCGCCAGCTCGTCGGCGTCGCGTTCCATCAGCTCTGCGAGGCGCCGCAGCAGCCGGCTGCGCTCGGCGGGTGGTAGTGCACGCCATGACGGGAACGCCGCCTGAGCGGCGCTGGCCGCCTCGTCGACCTCGGTGGTACCCGCCAGGGGTACTTGCCCCTGGATCTCGCCGGTGGCGGGGAACACGTGGTCGTGCACGCCTCCCGACCCTGAGCGGCGCATCTCTCCACCGATGTGGAGGTGCACTTCTGGAACACGTATGTCGGCCACGCGCCGACCCCCTCTCTGCAAGGCGAGCGACGTAAACTCTAAGGCACTTGACGTATCCCCGCAAGTCTTGTCTAATGCACGGATGGACTCGAGGGAGCTGTTCGACCTCACCGGCAAGGTGGCCGTCATCACCGGTGGAGCGGGCGACATCGGGAAGGTGTACGCCGAGGCACTCAGCGACGCCGGTGCTTCGGTGGTCGTGGCGGACCTCGACATCGACGCGGCGCGGAAGGTCTCCGACTCTCTGGTGAGGCGGGGGGTCATCGCGATGGCGACGCGCGTCGACGTGACACGTGCAGAGTCTGCAGCCGAGATGGCGGCGGCGGCCGTGGCCGCCTACGGGGGTATCGACATTCTCATCAACAACGCCGCGATCATGACCGACCTGCCTCCATACGGGCTGTCGAGCATCCCGGTCCCCGAATGGGATCGGGTCATCGATGTCAACCTGCGCGGCCCGCTGCTGTGCACCCAAGCGGTCGTTGCTTCGATGACCAGTCGCGGTGGGGGTCGTATCATCAACGGCCTGTCGGCTGGGGCGTTCATGGCGGGCGGCATATACAGCGTCAGCAAGTACGGTTTGCACGGGCTGACCGCCAGCCTCGCCGTCGAGCTCGGCCCTCGCGGGATCAACGTGAATGCCATTGCTCCCGGCCTCGTCGCCAGCAAGAGCGGTTACGTCAGCCTGCCGGAGGAATCGCCGGTCCGTGAGTCACTCGGTGCGCGGATCCCGGGCAAGACGTCGGGACCGCCCGAGGACCTCGTCGGTACGATGCTCTTGTTGTGCTCGGGTGCCGGTGATTGGATCAACGGCCAGACCATCTCTGTCGACGGCGGCTGGATCATGAGGTTGTAGCGAGACCCGACGCGTGGGTTCGCCACCCGGAAGGCCGGTCAGGACACGACGCGCGCGCCTCGCAGCTCCCAGAGGTTCCCCGCTGGGTCTCGGCAGTTGACCACCCGGGGGAAGCCCGGACGCTCCGACGACTCGAAGCCGATGGACGCCTCGTCAAGGCGCCGCTCCAGTCCTGCCAGCTCAGGGCCATACTCGATTGCGACATGGGCACGTGCGGCCGGCTGGTGGTCGGGGTCAGCGCTCAGGTGCACCTGCGTGCCGTCCTCCACCTCGTACCATCGGGCGCCCATGGCGACCAATCGAGGGTCTGCCTCCACCGGTCGGTACCCCAGCACCTCTACGAGGAACGCCACCTCGGAATCCATGCTCTCCGGTGGAACCCCGAGATTGACATGGTGGAATCGCGGCATCAAACAACGTTACACGCCGCTAGCGGGGCGAGCTCGGAGCTGTCAGTCCGCCTCAACGACCACCGCGCCAGTAGTGGGGATGACGGGAGGCACGAGGCTTGAAGGATACGCGCAGCTGTGATGGATCCGAATTGACAGCTTGAACGATGTCGCCATGTCCGTCAGCAGCGATAGTTCGGCCGGTGTTGGTGTTGCGATCGAATCGGGGAAAGTTGTTGCTCGCCTCCACCGTGACGGAGCGTATTCGGTATGTCGCCGCTCATCCCCGGGTGTTTGTCAGCGGAGCGGACGAACCAGCCTTCTCAGCCCATAGGCAGCGGCGCCCGCAGCCGGTACGGCTATCACCGCTGCTGCGCCCACTGGCAACGACCACCAGGATCCGGACGAGCCTGGAGCCGCCCCCCGTAGTACCCAAGGGCTCTTGGTCGCCACCGCTGCCCACCACGTCATGATGGAGGCGGACACTACGACGGTGCTGACTGCAGCGAGGGAGCCGGCGGCCCATTCGATGCGCATCAGGCGAGCGCTCGGTCGCAGCCCGCGCTCCACCCGGATTCCTGCGTTCGTCCACGCAGCCACGATGGCCACGCAGAGGACGCCCCAGCCCAGGAAGGCTCCGCCGTAGGAGCTGGAGGCGCCGTTGCGATCGGCGTAGCTCAGATGGTGTGCCCATTGCGCCAGGCCGGCGGTAGCTGCTGCGCCCGCAATGGAAAGGATCACCGCCAACCCGACGGCGCCTCGAATCACCTTCCATCCACCTAGGTCCAGGGCCCTCCGCAAGGCAGGGAGCGCAGCCAGGACCGCCGCGAGGATCGCGACCGCACCGATCCCGGCTGCGACCTCAACGGTGGTGTAAGCGGCGTCAGCGATGGTTCGCTGAGCCGGCGAGGTCGTGTCCTGCCAGTGTTCGGTGGCCTTGGCGAAAGTGGCTCCGGCGATGACGAGAGCACCCCATCCGGCTAGGACGAGTGCCGCCCCCGCCCGGCGCCTGTCCTCAGGTGGGTGGTCGTCACCGATGAGGGCGGCGCGATGTAGGTGCTCTCGGGCGCCGCCTCGCGCCAGCTGCACTCGCAGCTTCAGCGATGGTGGTTTCCCCCCGAGGGTGTCCTCCACCATGGCCGACATCTCGTCGCCGTAGCGCTCGCGCCACGCCGCCGGATACCAGCGAAGGAGCGATGCCCTGGCGTCCTGCGCCGCCGGCCCCTCGCTTCTCGCCTCCTCGCTGTGCCGGCCCCTGGGCTCGTGCCGGCGGTGCCTCACGCCAACCCCAGTGGAGCGCTCCGCTGTCCGAGGCGCACCGAGGCAGCAGCCACGATCCGGCCCATTTCCTGCAGCACCTGGCCCAGCTCCGCCTCGCCGGTGGACGTGATCCGGTACGGGCGGCGTCGATCGTCGGCGGGAAGCGCCTCGATCAGGCCCCGCTCTTCTAGGCGGGTGATGGCCCCGTAAAGGGTGCCCGGGCCGAGTCGGACCCCGAAGAACTCCTCGATGTCGAGCGCCAGCGCGTGGCCGTGCTTGGCCCCTGCGGCCAGGCTGGTCAAGATAAGTACGTTCGGATCGTTGCTCCTTGCAGGGCGGCTCACAGGATCAGACTACTACGCTGCAAGTAGCATCGCAAGACGTAGTACGGAGGCTATACGTGCCGGATCAAACTCCCAGGAGCTCGACCGGGCTGATTGCCACCCTGTAGCCCTCGCGTTCGGCGAGCCAGCGGCGGTTGCGCACGTGGAGGTCCGATCCCGGATCGAAACGGTTGAGGAGAACCACTACCTCCAGGGGGTGCAGCGCGTCCAGTGACAACCGGACGGCATTGATGGTCCCGAGGCCTGCGTCGCCTACCAGGACCGTCACGTCCGGCATTAGTCGATGGGCAAAGGTAGCGCTGTCGCCGTCGTCAGCGAGCGGTGAGCGCACGCCGCCAGCGGTTTCGACGAACCCAAGCTCCGTGTCGGGCGCCCAGCGCAACTCGCCGTAGAGCTCGTCCATGGTGATGGGCGGCCGGCCTAGGGCGTCGGCCGCCATCGGAGGCGCCATGGGCAGCGGGTACCAGCGGTGTCGAGGGCACACGGCGGCGGCATCCTCGCCAGTGGCCGCGGCCAGGATGTCGGCATCGGTGGGCTCGAGCGGGATGGCGTACCGGTCGGCGTCGAAGGACTGGGCGGGCTTTCGGGCGGCGACGCAGGCCCCCTGTGCCCGGGCGTGGCTGGCGGCAGCAGCGGTCACCCAGGTCTTCCCGACGGCCGTGGAGGTCCCCACTACCACGACGAGGCGTCGAGGCCGGCTGCTGGTCACGGCCGGATGTCGAGGGACGCCAGCGCGGCCAGGAGGCGGTCGATCCCATCGTCGGTGTGGGCGGCCGACATGGCGATGCGCAGGCGCGACGTGCCTGGAGGGACCGTGGGCGGCCGGATCGCCGGCACGAGCAGGCCCAGGTCCAGGAGCGCCTTGGCGACTTCGACCGCTTTGGCCTCGCTGCCGAGCACGATCGGGATGATCGGGGAGGGGTGGCCGGGACGGACCCGCTCGACGACGGCCCGGAGCCTGCCGACGAGCGCCTCGCCTTCGCTGGAGCGGACGATCCGGAGGGCCGCGAGGGCTGCCGCGGTGTCGGCTGGGGTCAGACCGGTCGTGAAGATGAACGACCGGGCTCGGTTGACCAGCAGCTCGATCAGGGCCGTCGAGCCGGCCACCCAACCCCCCAGGGAGCCGAGGGTCTTGGACAGCGTTCCCACGCGGGCTATCTCCAAAGCGCCCGATGCATGGTCGCCCGGCGCGAGCGGAGGGCTCATCACTGCGTGGGCCTCGTCCAGTACCAGCAGGGCGCCGTAACGGGCGCAGACTTCGACGAGGTCATCGAGCGGGGCGAGGTCGCCGTCCATGGAGAAGACCGTGTCGGTCACCACGGCCCGCCGCCCCTGCGGGTTGGCGCAGCGTGCCTCTGACAGGAGGGCGTCCAGGTGGCCTACGTCGCGGTGCCGGTAGACCCGTACGGCCGATCGGCCAAGGCGGCAGCCGTCGACGATGGAGGCATGGTTGAGCTCGTCGCTGCAGACCGTGACCTCCGGGCCGCCCACAGTCGCCAGCACGCCGAGGTTGGCGGCGTAGCCGCTGGAAAATACCAGCGCGGCTTCGCACCCTTGCCACGCCGCGATCTCCCGCTGCAGATCGCCGTGGCCGGGACGGGTGCCCACGATGAGCCTCGATGCGGTGGCTCCGCTGCCCCAGCGCTGCGCAGCGCCCGCTGCCGCGCCGATCACGGAGGGGTGGGCGGAGAGGCCGAGGTAGTCGTTGGATGCAAACGACAAGACCGGCGCACCCTCGATCCATCCCTCTGGTCCGAATGCGTCGAAGGAGCGGGTCTGGCGCCAACGACCCGCAGCCCGAACCTCGTCCAGCTGCGACGCGATCCACTCGTTCCAAGCCACGGCGCGCCACGATGGCACCAGCCGCCGCCTGCGGTCCACTCGGGCGGCCTCCGCCGTGGGCGGGGTTTGTGCAGGTCCGCTGGGCAAGACAGACTCGCGGCGATGGTTGACCTCCGCCACGATTGGACCGTCGATCAAGCCGAGGAGTTGATCGGCAGTCCGTTCCACGATCTGCTCTCGGAGGCCCACGCGGTACATCGGGAGCGCTTCGACCCGCACGTGGTCGAGGCGGCGATCCTGCTTTCGGTCAAGACCGGCGCCTGTCCCGAGGACTGCGCTTACTGCCCGCAGTCCGCCAAGTGGAATGCCGGCGTGAAGCCCGAGCGGCTGATGGCCGTCCACGACATCGTGGAAGCGGCCCGCCAGGCGCAGGGCGGCGGGGCCACCCGGTTCTGCATGGGAGCCGCGTGGCGGGCGCCCAATGACCGCCAGGTAGGCGAAGTAGCGGCCGCTGTCACCGCCGTCAAGGCCATGGGCATGGAGACATGCGTCACCCTCGGGATGCTCGAGGAGGATCAAGCTCGGCGCCTCGCCGACGCCGGCCTCGACTTCTACAACCACAACCTGGACACCTCGCCGGAGTACTACGCCGAGATCATCACGACCCGGACATACGAAGACCGCCTGGGGACCCTGGCCGCCGTGCGCCGCGCCGGCGTCAAGCTGTGCTGCGGTGGGATCGTGGGGATGGGCGAGAGCCGCCGGGACCGGGCCGGGTTGCTGGCCCAGCTGGGCGCCCTCGACCCCCACCCTGAGAGCGTGCCCATCAACCTCCTGGTGCAGGTCGCGGGGACGCCCCTGTTCGGTGTGGAGGCCCTCGATCCCCTTGAGCTGGTGAGGACGATCGCCGCCGCGCGCCTCATGATGCCGGCGTCGGTCGTCCGCCTGTCGGCCGGTCGAGCACAGATGTCCGATGAGCTCCAAGCTCTGTGCCTCCACGCCGGCGCCAGCAGCGTCTTCCTAGGGGACAAGCTGCTGACCACCCCCAACCCGGGCGACGACCACGACCGCCACCTCCTCGGGCGGCTGGACATGCGACTGGCTACCGCCGAAGCTGCCGGTGGCTAGCAGCGGGATCGGCGCTCAGCCCGGGTTGACCCTCTCGGCTACCCCCACCATGGCTCCGGCGATCCGGTCGATGTCGTCTTCGGTGGAGATGTACGGGGGCATGGTGTAGAGCAGGCGCCCGAAGGGCCGCAGCCACACCCCGTGCTCGAGGAACACCTCTTGCATGGCAGCCATCGGGAGGGGCTCGACGGTCTCGATGACCCCGATGGCTCCGAGCACTCGGACGTCGGCGACGTTCGCCAAGCCCGCAGCCGGCGACAGACCTTGCCGTAGTCGGGCCTCCATCGCCGAGACCCGCGACTGCCAGGGCCCCTCCAGCAGGAGCCGGATGGAGGCCAATGCCACGGCACAGCCGAGCGGGTTGCCCATGAAAGTCGGTCCGTGCATCAGCGCCCCCGCTTCCGCCCGGCTCACCCAGCGAGCCACATCGGGCCTGCACAGCACGGCCGCCATGGAGAGGTAGCCGCCCGTCATGGCCTTGCCCACGCACATGATGTCCGGGGCGATCCCAGCGTGGTCGCAGCCGAACAGCTCCCCGCTGCGCCCGAACCCGGTGGCGATCTCGTCGGCGATGAGCAGCACCTCGTACTCGTCGCACAGTGACCGGACCGCGGCCAGGTAGCCGGGAGAGTAGAAGCGCATGCCTCCAGCGCCCTGCACCACCGGCTCGAGGATCACTGCCGCCACCTCGCCACGGTGTGCTGCGAGCAGAGCTGCGATGCTGGTGGTGTCCTCGTCGGTGAGTCTCTCGCCGAAGCGAGGGGTCGGGGTCGGGGCAAAGAGCTGCTGTTGGAGGACGGCGGAGAACATGTGGTGCATCCCGGTGACCGGATCGCACACCCCCATCGCCCCGAGGGTGTCGCCGTGGTATCCGGAGCGGACCGCGAGCAGGCGGTGCTTCTCGGCCCGGCCCCGACCCAGCCAGTACTGGAGCGCCATCTTCATGGCCACTTCGACCGCCACCGATCCTGAGTCGCACAGGAAGACGTGCGCCAAGTCCCCCGGCGTGATGTCCACGAGCAGCTCGGCCAGTTCGACGGCAGGTCGGTGGGTGAGGCCGCCGAACATCACGTGCGCCATTTGGTCGAGCTGGCCCCGCACGGCCTCGTCGAGCACCGGGTGGCGGTACCCATGGATGGTGGCCCACCACGACGACATCCCGTCGACCAGCTCCCTGCCATCGGCCAGCTGCAAGCGGGTGCCGCGCGCGCTCACCACCTCCAGTGGTGGGATCGCCGCCGGCATGGGCGAGTACGGGTGCCACAGCGCTTGGCGGTCGCGGCTGACGATGTCCTCGGCGCCCACCACTTGCGCAGTATCGCAGGGCTTAGCCGCCCGGGCGACCTTGATCCGCGCGCCGCCTGGCCTACCCTCTGTCCTCGTGTCCGCCACCGTGCGACGGGCGGTGGCGGTCGTGATAGGCCCGGCTGTCCTCTACCTGGGCTTCTTCAGCCTCTACACCTGGCCCTGGGTGGCGCATCCGTCCACCGTGTTCTTCACCGACACCGGCGACGGCTATCAAAACGTGTGGAACATGTGGTGGATCAACCGGTCCGTCACCGTCTTGCACCAGTTGCCTTGGCACACGACGGCGCTGCACTTCCCGTATGGCACGTCGCTGCTCGGCCAGACCATGAACCCGTTCAACGGCTTCGTCGGCATCGTGCTCCTGCGCGCCATGCCGCTGGTCGTGGCGTTCAACGTGATGGTGGTCTTCTCGTTCGTGGCCACGGGGGTTACCGGGTTCTGGCTCTGCCGGCGGTTCTGCGGCGCCTACATCCCGGCGCTCATCGGTGGCTTTTTCATAACCTTCTCGGCATACCACCTGTCCAAGACCCTCGGCTTGATGCAGCTGGTGTCGCTCGAGTGGGTGCCGCTGTTCCTGCTGCTCTGGTGGCGTCTCCTCGAGCGGCCGACGGTACGGCTGGCGGTCGGTACCGCAGTGACGCTCGCGCTGGTGGTCCTGTGCGACTACTACTATTTCCTCTTCAGCGTCCTGGCTGGTGTAGCCATCCTCGTCCACCTGTGGCGCCGTCGAGAGTTGCACTTGGAGCGTCGCAGCGCAGGCGCCTTCTGCGTTTTGAGCGCCCTGCTGGCCCTCCCGCTGCCGGTCGCACTGGCCGTTTCCAACCTGAGCGACCCCATGGGCGGCGGCCACGCCAGCGCCAGCAGCGACCTCCTCGCACTGGTCTTGGACGGTGGCCATTGGCGCTTCAGCTCCCTCACCCGCTGGTACTGGGGACCGACGCCGACGACCGCCGGCGACAGCACCATTTACCTCACCGTCACCGTCTTGGCCCTATTGGGTGCCGCGGTCGTGCTGCATCGGCGGCTGGGCCCCCACGCATCGTTCTGGCTCAGTTTCGCCGGCGTGACGGCGGTGCTCAGCCTGGGACCTCGCCTGGTGGTCCACGGCCACGACACGGGCCTGCCGCTGCCATTTGCCCTCCTCCGGGCGGCCATCCCGATCCTCCAGTACAACGTCGAGCCCGCCCGCATCTCGATGCTGACCACTCTCGCGGCAGGCGTCTTGTCGGCACTCGTGCTGTCACGACTGGACCTGGCCACCACGGGCGGCCGGGTGGTCACGGGAGCGGTCTGCGTCGGGCTGATCTTCGAGCTGTGGCCCGCGTCGCCCCCCAACACCCCCGTGACGCGCCCGGCGTACGTGGCTGCCCTGCGCAGGCTGCCGCCCGGCGGGGTGATCGACGATGCCGCGACGGCGAACGGGAGGATCGACAAGTCGCTCCAGCTCTACGACCAGGTCCTCGACGGCCAGCCATTGGCGTTCGGCTACATCTCCCGCTACCCCGCGACCGTCCTGGCCGCGGACGCCCGCCTGGCCACGGCCATCGCCCGGGACGCGTACCCTACCCTCTGCCATGAAGGCTTCAGGTACCTCACCACACCAGCGACGCGGCCGCTGCCGGGCTCGCTCCACGTCCTCTACGACGATGGCTCGGACATCATCTACGGCCTGTGCTGAGGGCGGTCGGCGCAGTATGAGGCGTAGCTGGAAACCCCTGGCGGTTACGGCGGCTCTGGCCTTCGTCCTGGCTGCTTGCGGCTCGTCAGGGCCTACGGTTCCCGTGCAGACCATCCCACCTCCGACCGCCGCTCCAACCCAGCCCTCCTCCTCCCAGCCCGCCTCGTCGCAGCCGGCCACCACTCCGACGGCCAGCCCGAGCGCGTCGGAACCTTGTGGCACTACCGCCGCCAGCGGGCCCGTCCATCACGTCGTGTGGATCATCATGGAGAACCGTTCCTACAGCCAAGTGGTCGGCTCCTCATCGGCACCGTACCTGGCCAGCGTGGCTCGCGCCTGCGGGCTGGCGACCCGCTACAGCGGGGTGGCGCACCCCAGCTTGCCCAACTACATAGCCTTGACCTCCGGGTCGATCCACGGCATCTCGGACGACAATGGCCCAGGGTCCCATCCTCTGGCCGGCCCGAGCCTGTTCTCGTTGCTGGGCAACCGGTGGACCTCGCTCGAAGAGAGCATGCCTACGCCGTGTGACCGCAACAGCGGTGGCGAGTATGCGGTCAAGCACAACCCGGCGGCCTACTACACAGGCTTGGGCGCGGCCTGCGCAGCTCACGATGTGCCGCTCGGGCCGTCGCCCGACGTCACCGCCGCCTTCACGCTCCTCACGCCCAACCTGTGCCACGACATGCACGACTGCTCGACCCGGGCCGGCGACACCTGGCTGTCCCAGGAACTGCCGCTCATCCTCGACAGCGCTACCTACCGAGCGGGGCACACCGCCGTGTTCATCACCTGGGACGAGAACGACTCGGGCAACGGGCCGATCCCGACCTACGTCATAGCCCCGTCGGTACGCCCTGGTACGACGTCGGCGATCGCTTTCAACCACTACTCGCTGCTACGGACCACAGAGGAGCTCCTCGGCCTGCGGCCGCTGCTCGGAGGGGCGGCGACCGCCACCTCCATGGCCGCAGCATTCAACCTCTGACCGCCCGGGCGGCTGAAGCCTGGTGGTTCCGGGCGCGCTCGTGCAGTTCGCCGTGAGGAAACCCTTGTGCGGCCGGCACTCCGCGTGCTCAAATGCGCCGGGGGGTATAAGTGTGAACGTACAGCAGGCGGAGTTGTGAACGTACAGCAGGCGGATTTGTCGACTGGTCCGGGTGTGGATCTCATGGTGAGGCAGTACTGCCCACGCGTGTTGCCCCAGGTACGAGCGTTCGTGGCACTCACCAAGCCGCGGATAATCGAGCTCCTGCTGGTGACCACCCTCCCGACGATGCTGCTGGCCGACCGGCGAGCGTTGCCGTCGGCCCAGCTCGTCGTGGTCACGCTCTTCGGCGGGATGTGTGCGGCGGGCGGCGCCAACGCACTCAACATGTACGTCGACCGCGACATCGACCGGTTGATGCACAGGACCCAGCACCGGCCCCTCGTCACCGGTCAAGTCACACCTCGCAGTGCTTTGATCTTCGCCCTGGCCCTGGAGGCGGTCGCCTTCGTCGAGCTCACGCTGGCCGCCAACCTGTTGAGCGCCGTGCTGGCTGCCTCGGCTGCCGGCTTCTACATCGGGGTCTACACGCTCTGGCTGAAGCGGACGTCACGCCAGAACATCGTCATCGGTGGGGCGGCCGGTGCGGTGCCCGTGTTGGTGGGGTGGGCGGCGGTGACCGGTCACCTCAGCTGGG
The DNA here is from genome assembly GCA_021809105.1 of Actinomycetes bacterium. Classification (GTDB taxonomy): domain Bacteria; phylum Actinomycetota; class Acidimicrobiia; order Acidimicrobiales; family Palsa-688; genus Acidiferrimicrobium. Next base: position 21,473 of record JAKBAM010000018.1, on the reverse strand, counting down.
CGCCCGTGGCTCTCTTCGCCGTGATCTTCTTCTGGACGCCGCCACACTTCTGGGCCCTGGCCGTCAAGTACCGGGATGACTACCAGGCCGCAGGTGTTCCGATGCTGCCGGCGGTAGTCAGCATCCGGGCTACGGCGCGACCCATCATTGTCTACAGCGTCCTCACTTTGGTCGCCTCGCTCGTCGTCATCCCATTGGCTGGACTCGGCGTGGTATACACAGCTTCGGCCGCTGTGCTCGGGGCGGCCCTGGTGGCCTTGTCGGTCAAGCTCTACCTCTGGCCCTCGACCAGGTCAGCTATGGGTCTCTTCGCCTACTCCATCTCGTACCTGACGCTCCTGTTCAGCGCCCTCGCCGTAGACCGGCTGATCTATGTTGGCTGAGAACCGCATATCGGTCGCGAGACCGATGCTGGCCGAGAAGGCAGGGAAGCCGTTGGCTCATCAGGCCGATCGGGACGGGCGCGGTCCCCGCCGTTTCCGGCGTGGACGCGTCGGGCTGACCGCCGCGCTGGTCGCAGCGGCCGTCGCTGCCTGGTTGGCGGTGGCCACATCAGGCGGGTCCGGCTCCGGCGGTGTTCCGGTGGCGGCCAGCAGCCTGCCCCACGTCTCCGACTTCGTGCTCCCCTCTGTGCACGCTGGGGCTTCGAATGTCGCCCTCGCATCGGCGAGCGGGCGGCCGGTCGTGCTCAGCTTCTTCGCCTCCTGGTGCACCGGCTGCCAGCAAGAGCTGAAGACCATGCAGCAGGTGGTCCGCAGCGCGCCCACGGGGGTGGAGATCATCGGTGTCGACGTGAACGACTCGGACAGCGCCGTTCGAGCGCTCCTGGCCAGCGATCATTTGACCTACCCGGTCGGCGCGGACAGCAACGGCAACGTTGCCTCGGCGTTCGGGCTGGTCGGGCTGCCGACCACGCTCTTCCTCGACGCCGGGCACCACGCGGTCGGGCAGGTCGTTGGCCCGCTGACGCCCTCAGCAGCCCGTCCGTGGTTGAAGAAGATCGGAGGAGCATGACCGATAGTGGGACCGTGAGCGAAAGGAGCAGCGGGATGAAGATGTTCGAGAAGCCGCTGACCAGGGGTCTGGCCGTCTTGGCTGTCGCCGGCGTCCTCGCAGGTGTCTGCCTGTGGGGGATCTTCGGCTTCTTGAGGTCTTCGGTCCCGACCGTCGACTTCTCCAAGACAGCCGGTCCGGTCAACCTGCGGGTCCAGACCGTGGCCGCGCTGGGCTTCGGTCCGCACCCAACCTGGGTCTCCTACCTGGTCAAGGACCCTGCCGGCGCTTGGGTGCACAGCACCATCTGGCAGCTGCCGGCGGACCGGCAGATCAACGTGACCGTCGAGGAGTACGACAGCGGGGGGGCCCTGCGCAACAACCTGTGGGGAGGCATCACCGGGACTCTCGACTCGCAGGCGGCGATCAACGGCCAGTCCACAGCGGTCGTGGACCCCAGCGCAGGCAATGGCATCGCCCACACTTTCAACGTCCCCGATCTCGGCCTCAACGTCCCGCTCTACGGCATCTCCTCCAAGGCGAAGAACCCGTGCAGTGCGGCGCCCTGCAGTACCAGCAGTGACCACAACACCATCACCTTCAGCTTCCACACGCCCCCGGGCGCCGGCAACTACCGGTGGCAGTGCTTCATCCCGTGCGGGCTGTCCTACCTCTACGGGAACGGAGGGCCCATGGGGGCCATCGGGTTCATGTCCGGCTTCTTGAAGGTGGTGCCGGCCTGATGGCCGCCGCAACCGAGCGCAGGGACGGGATCCGGATCCTGGGCGTCTGGCTGGTCCTGTCCGCCATCTTCATGCCGATCGTCTACTTCGTCTGGGGTCCGCACCTGCCGCCCGGAGGGATGAGCGATCAGGCGGCTGGGCAGCGCTTCGACAACCGGGTCCTAGGGGTTGTGGCGACCCCAGTGGTCCTCCTTGTGTGCACGTTCCTGGTCTACGCGCTGCTGTTCTGGCGCCAGACCGGCGAGGAGATCGAGGACGGTCCTTACATTACCAACAAGGTCAAGTTCTCGGGCTGGTGGGTCGGCCTGACGACCTTCACCGTTCTTTGCCTGGCGGTCTTCGGCACCTACGAGCTGGAGAACAACAACGGCGCCGGCACCGGGTCCGGGCCACGCCCGATATTCGCCGCCTCGGGTCCAATGCTGCCGGTCCAGGTCATCGCCCAGCAGTGGCGGTTCACCTTCAGGTACCCGACCTACGGTGGCATGGAGACGACCTCGCTGATGATCCCGCAGAACGAGGAGATCCAGTTCAACGTCACTTCGCTGGACGTGATCCACAGCTTCTGGGCCTACCAGCTTGGGGTGAAGGCCGACGCCAACCCCGGGGTCAACAACATCGCTTTCGTCAAGGCCCTTCACACCGGCAAGTTCAACATTCTGTGCGCAGAGCTGTGCGGCCTTTGGCACGGCGCTATGACCGCCAACGGCCAGGTCATGTCCCAGGCGTCGTTCGACTCGTGGGCGACCCAGACCGAGGCGCAAGAGGCGCCTGTCACGAAGCTCTTGCCGAAGTACTCGACTGTCTACTCGCCCGACGAGGCCGGTGCCGGCGGTAACTACTACGGGTCGCAGTACCCGGTGAACCCCTGATGTCCCACGCAGGACGTACGAGAATGGAGGGTCTAGATGGCCGTTGACATGAGCAACGCCGTCGGCCTGGATGTCCCAGCCGCGGAGCAGGTCCCAGGATCCCCTGGCGAGCTGCCCCCAGGTAGGCGCCGAGGCTTTCGCTTGCCCTCCGCGCTCGGACCGGGCATACCGCGGGCGTTGGTGTTCGCCGCACTCGGTTACCTTTTCGGTCACTGGATCGGCAACCTGATCGCTGCGGGCTACTCGCAGGTGACCAACAGCGGTTCCAACAACGCAGCGATCATCCTCGGCTACCTCTTCGGCACGGTCGGCTGGATCGGAGGCATGGGCGTGCTGACGTACCCCCTGACGAAGATGACCGGTAGGGAGGAGCTCCTGGCGCCGCAACGCAGTGTCGGCCCCGGCCGCTACTTCCGCTACACACTGGACCACAAGGTGGTCGGCATCCAATACATGGTCGGGATGATCGTGTACTTCCTGACCGCCGGCTTGCTGGCCCTGGCGATCCGGACGGAACTGCTCTCTCCGACCAACCATGTGTTCGGCCCCGGCGTGTACATCGAGGTGGTCGGAGAGCACGGCACGATGATGATGATGATGATGACCTCGGTCATCGTCGGGCCTTTCGGCAACTTCCTAGTGCCCCTGATGATCGGCGCCCGAAGGATGGCTTTCCCCCGGTTGGAGGCGCTGTCGTTCTGGCTGACCCCCGCGGCGTACATCATCCTCCTTTCCAGCCTGTGGTTGGGCGGCTTCCCGACCGGCTGGACGGGGTACGCCCCCCTGTCGGTCCAGGCCGGCCGCGGCATGGACGCTTACGTCGCCGCCTTCGGCGTCATGGCGATATCCATAATCCTGGCCGGGTTCAACATCGTGGTCACCGTGATCAACCTGCGCGCACCGGGCATGACCTGGGGTCGGCTGCCCGTCTTTGTGTGGGGAGTGATGACCACCTCGTTCCTGATGGTGCTGGCCACGCCGGTGCTCTTCGGCGCCCTCTACATGCTCGGACTCGATCGGACCATCCAGACTTCGTTCTTCACCGACACTCTTGGTGGTAGCAGCTACCTGTGGGAAAACCTGTTCTGGTTCTTCGGGCATCCCGAGGTCTACATCCTGGCGCTACCCGGGTTCGCCATCGTGTTGGAGATGCTTCCGGTCTTCTGCCGGAAGCCGATTTTCGCTCAGAAGGTGGCGATCGCCGGCATGGTCGGCGTCAGCGCCTTGAGCTTCTTCGTGTGGCAGCACCACCTCTTCGACAGCGGCATCAACCCGGACATGCGGCCGCTGTTCATGCTCACCACTGAGTTGATCTCCATCCCGACCGGGTTCATCTTTCTGGTCGGCATGGGAACCTTGTGGAAGGCCCGGATACGGCTGACCGTGCCCATGATGTTCGCCATGGGCTTCTTCTTCAACTTCCTGCTCGGCGGTATTTCCGGTGTTTTCCTCTCCGATGTGCCCGCCGACACGACGGCGCATGGCACCTTCTTCGTCATGGCCCACTTCCACTACACGATCATGGGTGGCTTGATCTTCGCCTTCTTCGGCGGTCTCTACTACTGGCTCCCGAAGATGACTGGCCGCAGCATGAATCACCGGCTGGGCAAGTGGAACTTCATAGCCATGTTCGTGTTCTTCAACAGCACGTTCCTTCCGCTGTTCGCAGTCGGTGAGCTGGGCCAGCCGCGGCGGGTCTTCGAGTACGCCAAGCGTCTGCAGACACTCAACGACTGGGTGTCGATCTCGGCGTTCCTGCTGGGCTTCGCCATCCTCCTGTTCGTCATCAACCTCGTGTGGTCGATGATCATTAAGCCGGTGCGCAGCCCGGAGAACCCCTGGCACTCGCGAGGGCTTGAGTGGCAGACGACGTCGCCGCCGCCCCCCGGCAACTTCGACCGCATCCCGATAATCCTGGCCGGCCCCTACGAGTACGGGAAGCCTGACGCGCTCCCCATGTCGGACCTCGTATCGCGCACGTCGCCCGTGGCCGCCGCCGCCGCTACCGACTCCGAGAGGACCATCTGATGACCGATGTGGCCGAGTCGGCCCTGCCGCCTATCCCCGCAGATGCCGAGGAGGGCTTGGCCCTCAGTGCGGCGATCGGATCGATCTGGACCGGCTCGCGCCTGCTGATCGGCGCCTGCTCGTTCCTCTACGCGGCGTTCGCGTTCACGTTCTTTTACCTGCGGTCCCTCAACTCTTATGGTAGGTGGCACCCAAAGGCGCAGCACCCCTCCTTGCTGATCGGCACTGCAGCCACGGTGGCGCTCGTCGCTGCCGCCTTGCTGCACTACTACGGGCTGTCACGGCTGCGTCATGGGCTCAACCTGGATTGGCGGGTGGCCGGGATCGCCTCACTAGGGCTGGGCCTCCTGAGCGCCGGTCTGCAGATCTACCAACTCACCCGTCTCAACTTCTTTCCTGGAAGCAGCGGCTACGCCAGCGTTTTCGTCGGCTGGGTCCCGGTCCACGTCGTGCTGCTCCTCGGAGCCCTCTACTGGCTGGAAACGCTCGTCGCCCGGTCGTTGCGGGTACGCAACGCTTGGCACGGCCAGGGGGACCTGGGAGGGTCAGTCACACCGGAGGCCACTCGACTCCGGGCCTCGCTCGACGCCTTCAACTATTTCTTTGTGTTCCTATCGCTGGTCGGCGTGGCATTCTGGTTCCTGTTCTACGTGATCGACTGAGAGGAAGGGACACCCGATGGGGTTAAGCCACAACCTGGCAGGTGCGGGTCTCACCGTCGCCTTTCCGCTCGCCGTGCTCGGGGCAGTCGTGCTGTGGGGGTTCTTCGGCCGGCACCCGGGTCGAAGCTTCGGCGGGATCTCAAAATCCGCCAGCTCGGAGGCTGCCGGCCGACCCGAGATCCAGCCGAGCGACGCTCGTGGAGAGGGCTACAGCGGTCCGGTCCAAGACAGCTTGGGCTGAGTCCGCTAACTGCGTGAGGGTCGATGCCCGGGTGCGCAGGTCGATCCCCGCTGCGGCGGCAGAGGTGCTTCCAGGATTGGCGAGAGCGGTCGCGAGGTCGTTGATGGCGGCGGCCGCCTGAGGGAACGCCCAAGAGGACAAGTCGCTGGTGACGGCGTCCACCCCGAAGGCCCTTAGGGTGGCTGGGGCCTGAGTTGTGACCATGTCGTAGAGGTTGGTGTTGCCCGCCGGGGTGCAGCTGGGCTCGTCGCCCCGGATGATCGACACTGCGGTGCTGCGCAGGTCGCCCCGCCCCGCGGTCACTTCCTGGTACGCAGAGAAAGAGTCACGCAAGCTGGAGTTGCACGACGCTATGTCGGTGTTGAGGGAGGCCACGAATGCCCTCAGTTCCCCGGCCCGGTCGCGTGTGGTGGTGGTGTGACCGATGTCGAAAGCCACCGACGCCAAGATCACCGCTCCTGCGCCCGCCGCCACCCAGGCTCCTTTGCGGGTCCGCCATCGGGAGCGCCTCCCGCCAGGGGTGCCGCGCGAAGCCCACGCATCGGTCAACGGACGCCTTGGAGGAGGCGGTCGACGCGCGCCTCCAGCCCGCCCGGATGCTCGTCGTCGATGAACCGCCGCATCGCCCGCTGCATGGCTGGCAGGCACCAGAAGTCACCGCACACCCAGAGGATGCCGGCACCGAGGTGCTGGTCTCCGACAGCGGAGAGGCTGCCACCGAGGTGGTTGTACACCGGATACCACGAGGTGGTGGCCAGCATGCCGAGGGTCATGGCGATGACGAACATGACGACGTTGGTGCCGAACAAAGCCGCCATCTGCTGGCCTGGTGTCAGGCGTGGACGTAGCGGATAGGAGGGGATGAACTGCAGCCAGAAGGCCACGCCCGTGGCGAAGAACATGCCGTGCATCAGCCAGATGTGCACGAAGGAGTTGCGGTATGCCAGGTCGAACAGGATGGGCACGTGCCAGGCCAGCATGTCGAGGTTGAAGATCACAACCGCCACCCAGGGCAGGGTGAGGATGCGGGCGACGTGTCTAAGAGGCGCCGACCAGGGGGCGATCAGCAGGGCCCGCCCCACCCTGCGTCGCCAGCGCACAGGGAGGCCGTGGGTGAGGGGAAGCCAGGGCGCGCCGGCGACGATCAGCACGGGAGCGGCGAACATCAACAGCAGGTGCTGCACCTGGTGCACCCAGAAGAACACGTCGGCCCAGTGGTCGATGGGCGACATGACTGCGAGGTCGAGGGTGGCGAGCCCGGCGTAGAAGAGCAGAGACCGGCGCCGCCGATCAGAGTTACGGTGTGGGCGGGACCGGGCCGCCAGATGTCGGACACCCCGCTCGTGCCACACCGCTATGACCACGGTAACCACGAGGAACGGATCGAAGGTCCAATGCGACGTCAGGAGGTTCACAGGCTGTCGGGCCTGCGGATCACGGCACTAGGTCCCGAGCGGTGGTGGCGATGCCCTGGCCCCAGGACGTGATGACTGCCGGAGGTAGGTAGGACGAGCCGCTAGCGGTGTGGTCGACCATCGGCGACGCCACGTAGCGCTCGAGGCCAGACGGGTCGATGAAGTAGACGATCGAAGTATGCAGGATGTCCGCTTTGGGATCCGGCGCTACGACCTGCACCCCGTAGGCCGCCCATGCAGCCTGCAGCGCCGGGGTGGGCCCGGTGAAGAAGTGCCAGTCGGGCAGCCCGGTGAGGCCGTTGTCGGCCGAGAACTTGTGTACGTCTGCGACGCTCGAGAAGTACTGGTTGACGTTGATTGCCGCGAAGACCACGTGTGACGCAGCGGCGCCCAGATCGTGGTAGGCGTCGATGAACTCCCTGGAGACCAGGGGGCAGATGTCGACGCAGTGCGGATCCATCGCCTCGAGGACGACGACCTTTCCCCGGAACGACGACAGCGGCAGCGTCGCGCCGCTCTGGTCGGTGAGCACGAAGCCGGGCGCGGCCTTCGAGGGCACGGGAGACAGCGCCATCAGGTTGGCCACGTCGGTCGCCACGTTGGCGGGGATGCCCGTAGGTCGCAGCGCGGTGGCCACTGGGGTGGCGGCGTGCCGCCGGTCGACGATCAAGGTGACGAGGGCCCCGGCCAGCGCCACGGACGCGACCAGGGCGACGACGGCGAGGAGCGAGGGGCGGCGGCGGCGAGGAGAACCCGGAGAGTCGACGGCGTCGGGCCGAGTGTCTTGACGGACTGTCACCGCGTGCGCTCGAGATGCGCCTGGTACTCGCGCCTGGCGGCGATCGCCACCCTTTCACTGTTGGCGCCGTCAGCCTCCACCACCTCGCTTCCGGGGGCGGAACGCTCCGCCGCCACTCGCTCGATGTCGAGCCGCGCCCGCTCTGCGCGCGCCACCCGCTCGGACGCGTCCTCGTGGAGTAGTTGCCACCACGCCACGACGGCAATCACCGCGAAGATCGGCCATTCGACGGTGTAGGCCCAGCTCAGCGAGTTGCCAGACAGCGCCTGGTGCAGTTGCCACCATCCGGCGACGAAGCACAGAGGCACTACGACGATGAGCAAGCCATGCAGGACCAGCGCCCGCCTGCTGATCCATCGCGCCCCCACCCCACGAATGATAGGTCGCCGCGCTCTCGTGCGAAAGGTCGGACGGGTGGGGGCAGCCAGCCTCGAGGGGCGGCTGTGCAATCATCGTCCTTCGGACCGCTCGGACGAGGATCGGGCGGACGGCGCGGTGGCGGCCAGGTTGCGGGCAGTGTTGATCAGGCCGACGTGGGTGAACGCCTGGGGGAAGTTGCCGACAAGTCGCCGGCGCTGGGGGTCGTACTCTTCCGAGAGCAGCCCTACGTCGTTGGCCAACCCGGCTAGGCGGGTGAAGATCGTCTGCGCTTCTTCGGCCCGCCCCATCAGGGCGAGGCAGTCCGCCAGCCAGAAGGTGCAGGGGAGGAACGCGCCCTCCCCACCAGGCAGCCCGTCGACGCCCGAGCTGTTCTGGTAGCGGAGTACGAAGCCGTCGACCATCAGCTCCCGCTGGATGGCCTCGACCGTTGAGATGACCCTGGGATCATCGGCTGGCAGGAACCCGACCAGCGGGATCATCAACACGCTGGCGTCTAGGTCCGCCGACCCGTAGTGCTGGGTGAAGGCCTGCTTGTCTGCGTCCCATCCCTTTTCGCACACCTCTGCGTGTACTGCTTCACGGGCTTGGCGCCACCGATCCACCGGCCCGTCCAAGCCGTAGCGCTCCACGGAGCGCACCGCCCGGTCGAAGGCGACCCACGCCATGACACGGGAGTGGGTGAAGTGCTGGCGGGGACCTCGGATCTCCCATATACCGTCGTCGGGGTCGCCCCAGTGGGCCTCGACGAACCCCATCAGGGCCAGCTGCACCTGCCAGACGACGCCGTCGGCGGCGACGCCGTGGCCGCGTGCCCGGTCGATAGCGTCCATCAGCTCGCCGTAGACGTCAAGTTGGAACTGGTCCGATGCAGCATTGCCGACTCGCACCGGTGCCGATCCCTCGTAGCCGGGCAGCCCCTCGACGACGTACTCGGTCAGGCGCCGCTCGCCCGCCGCCCCGTACATGATCTGGAGCTGCTCGGGGGCGCCCGCCGCCGCCCGGCTCAGCCACAGCATCCACGCCCTGGCCTCGGCTACGCAGCCAGCCTCGATCAGGGCATCGAGGGTGAGGGTGGCGTCGCGCACCCAGCAGTAGCGGTAGTCCCAGTTGCGGACCCCGCCGAGGTCCTCGGGGAGCGACGTGGTGGGAGCGGCGACGATGCCTCCTGTCGGGGCGTAGGTCAGGGCTCTCAGGGTGATCAATGACCGCACTGCCAGGTCTTGCCACTCGCCATGAACGTCGTCGATTCCGTCGCACCACTCCTCCCACCAAGCCTCGGTTTCCTTCAGTGCCCTGACCGTGTCGAGGAGGAACGGTTGGTCGTCGTGGGACAGGTGCCAGCTGAGCACCATCGGGACCCGTTCTCCTGCACCGACGGTGAAAGTGGCCTCGTGGCGCATGTCCTTTCCGGTCAGGCGAACGGGGCTGTCGAGGGTCAGGGCATTAGGGCCGGCTATGGCGTGGAGCCCTCGGTCAGTGCGCCGGACCCAGGGGAGGTCGGCGCCGTACTCGAACCGGATGGCGAGCTCCGTGCGCATGCGCACCGTCCCTGCGAGGCCGGTCACCACCCGCACCACCCGGGGGTGGTGATGGCGCGGTGGCATGAAGTCGGTGATCCGGACCTTCCCGCTAGCCGTTTCCAGCTCGCTGTCCAGGATCATCGTGCGCCCGCGGTAGGCCCTCTGTCTGGCAACGACCTCCTCTTCGGGAGTCAACAGCCACCGCCCGTGGTCGTCGGTACCTAGGAGCTTGGCGAAACAGCTCCCGGAATCGAAACGGGGCACGCACAGCCAATCCAGCGAGCCGTCGCGCCCTACCAGGCCGGCCGTGTGCGTGTCGCCGATGAGGGCATAGTCCTCTAGGAGTTGGGTCACGACCCAATGTCTAGCGAGCGGCGAGGCCGTACATGGGGACGGGCCCGGGGACCGGTAGGCTTAGGTGATGACGGCGTTGCGTCGATGATGCTCAGGTTCGAGCAAGCCGGCCCACACGCACCGGCGACTGGTACACCGGTCCGGGCGCCCGGATCGGTCCGTCGCACCTCGGCCATAGATACCAGCCGGCCTGACGGGCTGCTCGGCCCGGCTGTCATGAGGGCCGAGGCCCGGGATCTGGCCACCGGCGCCGCGGGGGAATCGACGGTGGTAGCTACCGCCTGGCTCGAGGCGGTGGTCGAGGCGGCCACCGGCTCCCTCCAGTCGTTGGACGCCGACCCGGCCCCTCCCGGTCTGAGCGATCTGTCCGGGACGTCGGTCGCCTCACGGTTCCGGGCCAGGGTCGACGCTGCGATGCCCGAGCTCGGGGGTACCGGGGCCCCGTTGTACCTCCTGCTGGACGACCTCCCCGGAGCGGCGCTGGTCAGCGGGTACGCGCTGCTCTACGGGGACGCGCTGAGAGCGTCGAAGGGCGGGGCGGCCATCAAGGTTGACATCTGCGCAGGTTGGGCCGAGGGCTCCAGCATGGTCTCGGCGATCCGCTCCTCCGGGCAACAGGTCACCCCCGTGGGGCCGCCGGCGCCCCCGATCGTGGACGCCGACGACCCCGACGGCTGGCACGCGCTGACGTGGCCTGGGCCGCACGGGACCCGTCGATTGAGGCGCATCGACGTCGGGCCGGGCCGGGCCGATGGCCACTGCGATGTCGACGCCTTCTTCCGGGACTCGCACTGGGACCAAGACGGTGACGAGAGGGTCATCCACGAGTACGGGATTGCCGCCGTGGTCGACCCGATCGCCGGCCGGATCGTCAGCCTCGAGGCTGAGGCCCACGTGCTCCCGTGGGTGGAGTGTCCCGCCGCGGTCGCCAGTGCATCCCGGGTCGAGGGCCGCACTTTCGCCGAGCTGCGCCGGTGGGTGCGCAAGGAGATGACGGGCATCTCGACGTGCACCCACCTCAACGACACGCTGCGTTCGCTTACGGACCTGGGTACGCTGCTGGCCCTCCGGGCCTGAACCTCATCGATGCGCAGCGCACCCTGCGTCCGGAGGCGGGGTCCGTGGGAGTCCAGTCAGTCCGAGGACGGGAGAGGTTTGGCCTCCTTGAGCGGGAGCTTGATGCCGTCGAGGGTGAGGGTGCCGGCGCCGCCCTTGGTGCAGAGCAACTCCAGGGTGCCTGCATCGTCGGCGTAGCGCTTGCCCAGCTGCGTACCACCCGCCATGTCGGGGTCGAGGGCGGCGCCCGCAGGGGTTTCGGCGCCGTGCGCGACCATCTCGGCGCCGCCGCATGCCAAGCTGACCGGGGCGCTCGGGGCTCGCACGGTGATGACCTCGGTGTCACACACCGCGCTGCGCCAGCGCGATCCAGGCTTTAAGTCCACTGCGTTCCCTTCGGTAGGTGTGGATGTCGGTAGGTGTGGATGGCCACGAACTGTGGCGGACGACTCGTCGACGCTATCGGAACCCACGGGGGGAAGGTCGCCGGTGCCGGCAATCGTGAGCAGGGCCCCTTCGGGGAGCCTGTCACGTGGTGAGAATCGGCTCCAGCATCCATTCGGGGTGATCCGCCTCCATCCGCGCCATGAAGTAGGGCGATTCGAACATGGCCAGTAGCGCACCGTCACCGCGCTCGAGGACCTGTACCACGCTGTAGCCCCGCAGTTCCTCGGCGGTGGCCTCGTCGGTGAGCCGGACCGTGCGCTGCGAGTAGGAGCCCATCTCGACGGGGGCGTTGAACTCGTTGGCCATGCGGTGGGCGAAGACCTCGAACTGCATCTGGCCTACGGCAGCCAGAACGGGCTGCGGATCGTTCCTCCGATGAAGGACCTGCACGACGCCCTCCTGCTCCAGCTGCTCCAGTCCCCGGCGGAACTGCTTGTGACGCGACACGTCCTTGCTGTAGGCGGACGCTATGAGCTCGGGCGGGAATGCCGGGATCCTCGGAAACGTCACTGGCTGCTCCAGGTACAGGGAGTCACCGATGCGAAGTCCGCTGGCGTTGACCAATCCGATGACGTCACCGGGCCACGCCTCGTCGACCGTCGTGCGCTCGGACCCGAACACCGATGATGCATACTTGGTGGCGAAGGGCTTGCCGGAGGGCTGGTGGACCAGCGTCATGCCCCGCTCGAAGTGCCCGGAGCACACCCGGACGAAGGCGACGTGGTCGCGGTGCGCCGGGTTCATGTTGGCCTGCACCTTGAACACGAACCCCGAGCAAGGGGCGTCGAGGGGTCGCGGCTGGTCCGTTGCGTCCAGTTGGGCCGACGGTGCGGGGGCCAGATCGATGACGGCGTCGAGCAGGTGGCGCACACCGAAGTTGGTGATGGCCGAACCCACGAATACCGGCGTCGACTCCCCTGCGAGGAACGATTTCCTGTCGACCACGGCGCCGACCTCGTCCAGCAGGGCACACTCGTCGGCGGCTCGCGCCCATGGCGCGCCCAACTCGTCGGCGGCCTCTGCAGCCGAAAGGGGCGTCTCCCCGGCGGCGGTGCTGCCCCGCTCCGTGCGGGTGAATCGAACGAAGGCGCCGTTGCGTCGGTCGATCACCCCGCGAAAGCTGCCCGGGTCGCCGACGGGCCAGGTCACCGGCGTCGGTCGTAGCCCGATCTGCTGCTCGACCTCGTCTAGGAGCGCCAGCGGCTCCAATCCGGGACGATCCATCTTGTTGAGGAAGGTGAGCACCGGGAGGCGACGGCTACGGCACACCTCGAACAGCTTCAGGGTCTGGGGCTCGACGCCCCGTGCCGAGTCGAGGACCATGATCGCCGCGTCGGCCGCGGCCAACACCCGGTAGGTGTCTTCGGAGAAGTCACGGTGGCCGGGGGTGTCGAGAAGGTTGACGACGTGATCCCGGTAGTCGAACTGCAGAACCGTCGAACTGATCGAAATACCTCGCTGCTGCTCCAGAGCCATCCAGTCCGACGTGGCGCGCCGCCGGCCGGCCTGCGCTTTCACTGCGCCGGCCTCCTGGATCGCGCCGGCGTAGAGCAGGAACTTCTCCGTAAGCGTGGTCTTGCCGGCGTCGGGGTGGCTGATTATGGCGAAGGTCCGCCGGCGAGCGGCCTGCACATCGGGACTGGTCGGATCGGTCATGGCGCTGGCTCCCAAGGGTACCGGCCGGGGTCCGCCCCCTATAGCGGAGCGGGTCGGACAGGGCTGCGTGGGCCGGCCAGCTGTGCCACTGAGGTCATCTGTGCCACTGAGACCAGCGTCCGACCTTGGCCGGCGGCGCCCCGAGCAGTTCGGGATGCTCAGCCCGGATCTCCTCGACGAGGGCGTCGGGCGTCGGGTTGGTCACGACGTGCCCTGCGAGGGCCACTGTCGGGACGGTCTCGTTGCCCCGGTTGTGGGCACGGACGAAGCCGAGAGCATCGTCGTCCTCCCAGATGTTGAAGCGCCTCACCACCACGCCAGCCCGCTCGAGGGTCCGAAAGAGGCGCCCGCAGTATCCGCACCCCGGCCGCCAGTAGACGTCGAGGGCGTCTGGACTCCCGGCACCCTCGGGGAGCTTGGAGCCTTCGGGCGACGGTGTCTCGGGCATCGAGTCTCTACAACCCCGCACTCGGCTCGTGGCATTCCGCGCCGCGCCGCGCCGTCCGCGTCGTCCGCGCTAGCGCTCGCCGCCGCCGGCCAGCACTCGCGTGAAGATGCTGTTACCTCCCGCCCGAGGACTAGCCGTCCCTGCGCGTTCGTGGTTGTCTCGCATTGTGGCTTTCACTGACGACCTTCGCGGTTTCACCGTCGGTGTCACCGCCGACCGTCGCGGGGACGAGCAAGCCCTGATGTTGCGTCGCCTCGGGGTAGCGGTGGTCCAGGGGCCGGCGATCCGGACGCTGCCGGTGTCGGAGGGCGATCGGCTGCGGGCCGCCACCGAGTCCCTCATCGACAGTCCTCCTGATGTCCTCGTGGCCAATACGGGCCTAGGCGTCCGCAGCTGGCTGGGCCTGGTGTCGACCTGGGGCCTCGATGCCAAGCTGCGCGATGCCCTGTCCGAGACGCGCATCGCCTGCCGTGGCCCGAAGGCGGCCGGGGCGATACTCACAGCCGGGCTTCGGGTGTGGTGGCGGTCCCCGACCGAGCAGCTGAGCGACGTCGCAGAGCGGCTGATCGCCGAGGGCGTCGATGGGACGCGGATCGCCTTCCAGCTCCATGGCGACCACCGCCACTCGCTCACTGATCAGCTGGTCGCCAGCGGGGCCGAGGTCGTCGAGCTGCCCGTGTACCGCTGGACCCTCCCCGAGGAGGGCGGCGCCGCCATCCGGCTCATCGATCTCTGCTGCGGCGGCCATGTTGATGCCATCACGTTCACGTCCGGGCCTGCTGTGCGCAACCTCTTCGAGCTGGCCGACGCCGACGGCCGGGCCGACGAGCTACGTCGGGCGGTCAACGGCGGGATCCTGGTGGCCTGCGTGGGACCGGTGTGTGCTGCGGTAGCCCGCGAGGAGGGCATCGAGAGCTCGGTCGTCCCAGACCACTGGCGTCTTGGCTCACTGGTGCGGATCGTCGGCGAGAGCCTGGCCTTACGCCGCCGACGCTTCCGGGCCGGCGACATAGAGTTGGTCCTCCAGGGATCGGTGGTCATCGTCAACGGTGAGCCCGTCGAGCTGACGAGCCGAGAGCGCGACGTGCTCTGCCTGCTGGCTGAGCGTCCGGGTGTGGCGGTGCCGCGCTCGCTGCTCCTCCGGGAGGTGTGGCACGATCCCAACGCCGACCAGCACGCCTTGGAGGCGGTGATCGGGCGGCTGCGCTCGAAGTTGGGGCCCGCCGGCAAAGCAGTGACCACCGTCGTACGCCGGGGTTACCGGTTCGTCGCCGAGCCGGTGGCGGCGTTCACCTGACGAGCCGTTACCAGTGCGAGAGCGTCGCGTCGACGTGGATGTCCTACGATCTCCGCCTTGGAGCATTGAGCCCCGGCCGGCTGGTCGGGCGCACGACGAAGGGTGGCCGATGGCCGGCACGATGACGACCGACGATCTTTACTCCACGGTGCAGGAGCTCTCCGACATCGACCATGATGCGGCGCTGCGGCGCTTGTCGGTGCTGGTGCCCGGTAACCGGGCGGCGTTCGGTGACGTGCGGAGCCGCCTTGCGAAACGGCTGCACGATCATTCCGACGACTACCGGGCCACGGCTGCGCTCGCATTGGTCAACCGCGCGCTGGCGACCGCCGCTCGGGTAGATCCGCTGGACTGGAAGTTGCGTTGGGCAAAGGGCCGTAAGCCCTAACTCGTCAGCGGGCTCGACCGTCGTCGGCGCAAGAGGGCGTCGAGTCCAGCGTGTCGGCGCCCTGGAAGATCGACGTGTGGATTCCTCGGTGCCCCAGATCCCTCAGCCAGTCGGCCGGTCGGTCGATCATCTCCGCCAATCCGCCGGCCCCGGATCGGGCAAGGAGCCCAGAGCCGGCCCACACGGCGGTTGTGGCAGCCGCCGCTCCTGCAGCCAGCGCAGGAGGTGCTGACGCTCCGACCGCCATTGTGTCCGCCGCTCCGCCGACGAAACCCCGGACCTCGACGCGTACCGCTCCGCGCAGCCCCTCCGGATGCGGTGGGCGCAGCATCGGCAGCCAGGCGGTCAGGCGATCCCGGCGAGTGGCCTCCAGCCGGGCGGTCACCTTTCGGACGCCAGGAAATGCCGGTTCGAGGAGGATCGGGTCGCACATCCCGGCCCGGTAGCAGTCGCTCCCCCCTACAGGTTCGGGGAACCACACCAGCTCGCGGCCCGATCCCCCCGGACGGCGGATCCAGGCGCCGTCGTGGTAATCGAGCGCCGGTGAGGACAGGGACCGATGGTGGCGCCGAGCGCACGCCGGCCCGCCCGTGCCCATGCTGGCGACGTGGACCTCCGTGACCCGATGCAGTCGTTGCCCGGCCCATCGGGCCAGCACGCATGACACGCCCGGGGCGAAGGCCACCCCGACCGCGACGCTACGTCGGCGCTCGCGGCCCTCGGCGTCGAGGGCCAAGAGCCCATGCACCTCGGCCGGGTCGTCACAGGTGGACACTACGTGTGCCCCCCGTTCGAGAGCGGCCTCCGCCCCGGCCCTGACGCCGCTGGGGATGGTCAACACGACGACGTCCACGTCGTCGGGAAGGTCGGAAGGGCCTCCGCACACACTCCTCACCGGCACGCCGAGGTCCCGGCAGGCGAAGGTCAAGCGAGGTTGTGAACGGTGGACCAGGGTCACCTCCACCGGCTCGGCCGCCCAGTCGCCCACATGGCTCGGGGGGCCGGGCGCGAGGAGGTGGCGAGCGATCCGGGTGCCGACTGCCCCCGCGCCGACCACGGCGATGCGCATCAGGTGGGTCTCAGCCCAGCTCGTCGGGAGGCAGTTCTCGCCAACCGCCGCGTCGCGGCGGCGTGCCCCCGCTACCCCTGAGACGCACGACCACCATTGCGCCAGCTGCGACGATCAGCGAGACGACGGCTCGGCGGAATGCCTTCACGGCGGCGATGCTAACCGGAGGGCCGATCCGCCCTCACTTGTCCGCCCTCACTTGCACGCCAGTGCCTCCGGGGCGCGACGCTCAAGTCGTCTCGGATGTTGCCGATACTCAACTCACCAACGACGGTCGACCTCCCCCCGGGTCAGTGCCGTCTCCCCGGAGGAGCTGGCTCACCCCCCTGTCGGCTCCTCCGGAACATCGCTCGGACGCTCCCGGGTGCATCGATCATGCGCTGCGCAAGCTGGCCCCACGACCGCTGATGGCCGTGTGGCCCCAGTGGGCCAGGTGCTGCCACGACGGGGCGTCGCCGGCGACGGCGTCGCGGATGAGTGGCCAGAGGAAGGAGTCCTCCCTGTCAACGGTGGTGGTGGACACCTCGCGTGCCGATGCCGGGTCGTGTACCTGTACCCGCCAGAAGCCTTCAGAGGCGTGATTGCTGATGCGGACCTGGAGGGGGTCGGCGCCGAGATCGATGCGGCGCTCAGCGATGACTGTCTCGTCGTCGACCATGATGGCTGCCCTTCTGAAGTGGGGGGAAGCGTCGGGATCCGTCGCAGGTGAGCGGCGGTTACCGCTTGGCGCACGACGGTAGTGCAGCTCGTCGGGAGTGAGGGAACGGCTCCGCGTCTCGCGCGCCAGCGGCCACCGCGCGTGGCCGACGGCCCAGAGCCCGCGACGCCGTCAGCCCGCCCGCCGGCAGCCGGCGCGCGCGTAGGGGACAATGGGGGGTGCCCTCCGACGGCCTGTCGCTCTCGCCCCTTGCTGCGGCGCTCGGTCGCGTCGGCGATCGTTGGTCGTTACTGATCGTCGATGCCCTCCTGGATGCGCCGCTGCCCTACAAGGAGTTGCAGCAGGCCGTCACCGGCATCGCCACCAACATGCTCGCCCAGCGGCTTCGCCGCCTGGAGGCAGAGCGGGTCGTGGTGGCTGAGCCCTATTCCCGCCGACCGACCCGGTACTCCTACGACCTCACGGCACGGGGCCGCAGGTTGGCCGGGGCTCTCCGACTGCTCTCCGAGTGGGGCTCCGAGGGTGGCGGCGGCGCCGTGGCGCGCCACCCGCTGTGCGGCACCCTCATGGAGGCCAGATGGTACTGCCCGACCTGCGACTCGATCGCCGGTGAGCGGCCGGAAGGGCCGGTGTTCGTCTAGGCAAGGCGGCTCAGGGCCCGACCACCGATCGGGCACCCAGAAGGTTCACCAGCCTCGCACCGTACCTCTGATAACCGTGACAGCGCTGCCGGTGAGCAGGACCCGGTCCCCCGCCACCCGCACCTCGACCCAACCGCCACGAGCCGACAGCTGGTGGCCTCGCAGCTCCTCGCGCCCGAGGCGGGCGGCCCAGAACGGACCGAGGGTGCAGTGGGCTGACCCGGTCACCGGATCTTCCGGAACGCCGACCGCTGGGGCGAAGTACCGGGAGACGAAGTCACTGCCATCCTTTCCCGGCGCGGTGACGATCAAGCCCTGTGCGTTCATCGTCAGGAGCGCGTCCATGTCAGGCCCGAGTGAGCGGACGGTTCCGGCATCGCTCACCTCGACCAGCCAGTTGGTCGAGGTGCGCCCCGACCACACCGAGGGGACGCCGAGAGCGGTAGCCAGGCGACCGGGCAGATCGGCCTCGACTGCGGGCATCGCAGGGAAATCGAGGCAGATCCGTCCTCCTGCCGGTTCGGCGGTCAGGCTGCCGCTCCGTGTGGTGAACACGATGGGCCCGTCCTCCCGCTCGCTGTTCCAGAGTACGTGGGCGCTCGACAAGGTGGCGTGCCCACAGAGGTCTACTTCGACGGCTGGCGTGAACCACCGCAGTCCCCACTCGCCGGAGCCGGGCAGGGGGCAGAGGAATGCCGTCTCGGCAACGTTTACCTCGGCCGCAACGGCCCTCATCCACGTCTCGGGAGCCGGCTCGTCGAGCACGCACACGCCGGCCGGGTTGCCCCGCCACGGCTCGGCGGTGAACGCATCGACCTGCCAGAAAGGCACCTCCAGATGGCCTCCCGGCTGATGTCGCGACACCACCGTCGACTGTAATCGAGGAAGGATCACAGGCTCTCTCGTCTATCTGATGGTCCGGTAGCTTGAGGCCTCCCGTCGGAAAGCGGAAGGTTTCATCGTGCCTGCGTCCCGGACCCCCGGCAGCCCCACACAGGTGGCGCATACGTCGCAGGCTGTCGCGCCGGATGCGCGTCGGTGGATCGCGCTGACCGTCATGTGCTTCACCGTATTGCTCATAAGCCTGGACGGGACCGTGCTCAACGTCGCCCTGCCGACGCTCGTGGTCGACCTGCATCCCTCTGCGAGCGGAGTCCAGTGGATAGCGGACAGCTACGTACTGGTCGAGGCGGTGCTCCTGCTCGGCTGCGGGGCACTGGGCGACCGCTTCGGACGCCGGCGCACCTTTCTCGCCGGCGTTGCCGTGTTCGGCGCGGGATCGGCAGGGTGCGCGCTGGTGCACAGCGCAGGTGCCCTCATAGCGGCGCGAGCGGTGACGGGGGTGGGCGCGGCGCTCCTCCTGCCCGCGACGTTGTCGATCATCGCTGCCACCTTCCCGCAGCCGGAGCGGGCGCGCGCCATCGGGATCTGGGCGGGGATCAGCGGCGTCGGAGGCGCCGCCGGCCCCCTGCTCGGGGGCTGGCTCCTCCAGCATTTCTGGTGGGGTTCGGTGTTCATCATCAACCTCCCCATCGCCGCACTGGCTCTCGTGGGCGGGGTGGTGTTCGTGTCGGAGAGCCGCGCTGAGGTGCGGCCGGCGATCGACCCCGTCGGTGTCGGCCTGTCCGCCATCGGGCTGGCGGCCATCACCTACGCGCTGATCGTGGCGCCGGACCGGGGCTGGCTCACGGGCATCGTCATCGGGTCGCTGGCAGTCGGGGTGGCGATGCTCTTGGCGTTCGTGGTCTGGGACGGGCGGCGCCAGCATCCACTCGTGGATTTTGCATTGTTCAGGAATCCCACGTTCTCGACAGGTCTCGGCGCAGTAACAGCTGCCTTCTTCGTCATGTTCGGCATCAGCTTCTTGCTCAGCCAGTACATCCAGTTCGTGCAGCAAGCGAGCGTGTTCGCGGTCGGCCTTCGGTTCTTGCCGATGGCGGTCGGGACGCTCATCGGTTCCAACTCTGCCCCTCGCCTGGCGGCTCGGTTCGGTCTCCGAGCGGTCATCGTCGGGGGCATGCTGCTGCTAGCGGCCGCCCTGGGCATCTACAGCACGCTTGACGTCACGCTCAGTCCGATTCCCATCGATACGGCCTTCTCCCTGGTCGGGTTCGGGTTGGGCCTGATAATCGCTCCCGCCTCCAACGCCGTCATAGGCAGCCTCCCGCCGGACAAGGTGGGCATCGGATCCGGGTTGCGCAGCACCGTTCAGCTGCTCGCCGGATCCTTCGGTGTGGCGATCATCGGCAATCTGGCCACGAGTCGCTACCGCAGCTCGATCGGCAGGGCTCTCAGGGGCCCGCTGGGGGGTTTGCCGGCCGGTTCCCGCACCTCGATCGCCAGTCAGATCGGTGGGGCGGCCAGTGCCGCCAAGCACTTGCCTCCTACTGTGGCCACCCGGGTTTCCGCCGCAGCCGACCGGGCGTTTGTGAGCGGCGTCCGGCTCGGAGCCCTCGTCGAGCTGGCTGTCATGGTGGTCGCGATCGCCGCTGTCGCTCGCTTCATCCCTACCGACCGGGCTCTGGTTGCCCCGATCGAGGGATGAGGGCGTCGGCCTCGATCTCCACGAGGAGGTTCGGGTCGATCAGAGCTCTGACCTCGACCATGGTGGAGGCGGGCATTATGCCGGCGAAGGCCTCGCCGTGAGCTCGGCCTATGGCCTCCCACTGCGTGATGTCGGTGACGAACATCCGCGTTCGCACGACGTGGTCCAGGCGCGAGCCGACCGCTTCGAGCGCAGCTGCGATGCGGCGAATGGCTTCTCGGGTCTGCTCGGCCGGGTCCTCGCCCCCGACGGCGCCACCGTCGGGGCACGCGGCGGTGGTCCCCGAGACTGCTACCCACCGATCCACTCGTACCGCACGGGAGTAGCCGACCAGTGGCTCCCAGTGGCTGCCGGAGGCAACCCGCTGCGTGGTCATCCGGTAGCGACTGTCAGTAGTTCGACGGAGGGTCGCTGGCCGGGAATGACTCTTTGCTCTCCTCGTCGACGGACCGGGAGTCGTCGTCGTCTCCTTGGTCGCCGCGCTCTTGATCGGGCTCAACCATGTCGGTCCAGACCTCGCTATAGGTGTCAGCGCACTTGCAGGCTGACGCCCACTCTGGTCGATCAGCGATCCCAGGCGCAACGGTGCTGCGACCACAAGTCCTTGACACCCGCCGTCGTCGCGCAGGGCTCGTACGGTGGTCGCTAGATGGAGTCCCTTCGGATTTGCCTCGAGATCGGTGAGCGGTGGGTCTTCGCCAGCGCCGTGGACTGGCCCGGCTGGGCGCGGAGAGGCAAGGGCGAGGACGCCGCCATCGACAACCTGTTCGAGTACGCCGAGCGCTATGCAAGGGCGGTCTCGATAGACGTGCCAGATGGGTCGGGCGACGTGGTCGGGCGGGTGGGTACCCGCGGCGGCATGGCCGACTTCGGAGCACCCGGCGCGGTCGGGCCGTGGGACGACGAGCCGCTCACTGTCGAGGAGCTCGGACGTCAATTAGGGCTGCTCGAGGCGTCGTGGGGGTACCTCGACGCTGCTGCCCTCGTCGCGCCAGCCGACCTGCGTAAGGGCCCGCGCGGCGGCGGCCGCGATCGGGACGCCATTCTGCGGCACGTTCAGGAGGCCGAGCGGGCTTACGCTCCGAAGGTGGGCTGCCGGGTCCCACCCCGGACGCCATGGGAGCAGCAACGGGCGATGGTTTTGGCAGGGCTGAGGAACGCCCAGCCTGACAGCGCCTGGCCGGTTCGCTACGCCATCCGACGGGTGACCTGGCACATCTTGGACCACGCCTGGGAAATGGAGGACCGATCCCGCTGACT
>JAKBAM010000067.1 GCA_021809105.1 Actinomycetes bacterium | reverse complement strand
GTGCTCGTTGAGGTTCTCGCCGGCGCCCAGACCAAGACGGAAGCGGCCGTCGGAGAGCAGGGCCACCGTCGCGGCCTTCTGGGCGACCACCGCCGGGTGGTAGCGACGGGTCGGGCATGTCACATAGGTCATCAGACCGATGCGCTCCGTGGCCTGCGCCGCCGCCCCCAGCACGCTCCACGCGTAGGGGGCGTGACCTTGGGAGTCGAGCCACGGCGAGTAGTGGTCCGAGATCACCGAGAAGTCGAAGCCGGCCGCCTCGGCCGCCATCAGGTCGGCGACCAGCGCCTTCGGCCCGGACTGCTCGCACATCATCGTGTACCCGAAGGAGGTCATGCCTGCGGTCGTACCCGCCTCCGGCCGGCGCAACCAGCCCGGCTCTTACGGCTGGCCGGTTCGTAGGGTGGAGGCGATGAGCGATCAGACGATCCCCGACGAGCCGCCCGAGCAGACCGAGGTCTACGAGCAGTACGACGAGGTGGCCGAGGGCGCATCGACCGGCCCCGCCGAGGACCCGGGGGCGACCGGCGTGTCCGGCGCGGAGCGCGATCTGACCCGCTTCACCGAGCTGCCCGTGGACGAGGTGGCCAACGAGGAGATCGGCGCGGGCCTCGACGATCCCGAGCAGATGGCGATGATCGACGGCGCCATGGACGACCCCGACGGCATCGATCCCGACCGGGTCCGCCGACCGGCCGACCCCGCCGACAAGGGCTGGGATCTCGACGCCTGACGGCTGACGCCAGCCGCCGCCGCGGTCGCCGGGGTCGTGGGGGTCTCCGTGCCCGGGGTAGCGCAAGGTGCTCCGTCGTGGGGTGACGGTCTCGGGCAGCGTTCATGCATCACAAACCCGTGCCCCTGTGCGGGTTTCTGATGGACGAACGACTCATGGTGATCGTCCGCAGGAGTCCGCAAGAATCAGTAGTCGTGGTAGTGGATGGCAGGGTTGAGGATCTGGCGGCCCCACAAAGCGTCGCTCTCGCCCTCACTGAGCCCAACCTCTGCTGCGATCCCCGCCCAACGTTCGGCAATCACGCTCACCTGCCGGTCGACGATCTCCTCGGCGCTCCGTCGGTCGAGATGGAAGATCGGGGCGGCTTCGACGCACAGCCCGAGCCGGCTGGCCCGCCGCCCGTCTGCAGTGATGGCCATGGCTTGGGCGGCGGTGTCACCTGAACGCAGCTGGGGACACAGGTCGTAGGCGGGGGTGAGCGAAAGCCCTCGGCGCCGCCCATCCCAGAAGGCCGCATGGTTGCGAGCGTGGTCGTCGGTATTGGAGATGCAGACGTTGAACACCAGCCGGCCGAACAGTTCACGCAAGGTCTCGTCGGGATGGTCGAAGCGGGCCCGAACCACTTCGGCGAAGTCCGGATAGGTGGCATACCGGCCCGAGACCTCGTCGAGTCCGAGGAGGGTGAGCGCAGAGACCATCGCTCTGCGCTGTGGGCGACGGGCTGTGCGGTCGAAGCGTTCGACGAGCAGTACCTGCCGCCCGAGAACGGTCGTGGTCGCCGTGGGGGGTACATCGAGGCCCAGCTCCCCGGCCAGGCGCATGCAGGCACCTTCCGCTCCCACGACCGGATATGGGTCGGTGCTGACCGACAGCTTGGCGATCCAGCCGGGCCGGTCAGGCGCCGCGACGAGGACTTTGGGGCGGGCTCCGCCGACTGAGGTCCCGTGCAGGAGCGCAGCATCGAGTCCCGGTGCGATCGGCCTGCCCTCGGCGAACGCGCCGGCAGCGTCGACCAGTTGGTCGAGTGTCGGGCTCGACGTGCGCTCCACGTATTCGGTAGGGCTGTCCTGGAAATCCAACGCGCCGATGCGGTCTGAGTCCGACTCGAGCAGCAGGGTGAGCAGGCTCGGCTCGCCGTCGTCAGCCCAGCGCGTGCGCCCGGCACTCATAGCGTGCCACACGAGTTGCTGGCCCCATCCGTCCGGGCCGGCGTCACGTAGGCAACCGGCCACCGGCAGGCCCGCGGGCGGGTCGATCGGACCCGGACGCAGCGGTAGCTCCGGCTCGTAGAGGGAGGCGGCCTCCGAGCGCTCGAGATAGGAGCGTGCGTAGCCGAAGACGTACCGCTCCCCGTCGCGGGCTATGACCCCGGCGACCACCGCTTCGGCGGCGCCGGGCAGCCACACCCACACGTAGGCCCGCTCCGGTGACCGCAAGTCAGAAGTCCGTGTCGATATCGGCGCGGCGCCGGACGGCTCTCGGCAGCAGCGCCAAGCGCGTACGGGCATGTTCGAGCCGCTCGGTCAGCCCGGACGGCTCGGCGCCGAAGAGGTCGAGGCCGACCAGCCCTGCCACCTCCAGGACTACACCGAGAGCGACGGTCGGCGTTCCGTGCTCGAGCGCAGAGAGGGTGGTGCGCGAGATCCCCGCCCGTTCGGCCAGCTCGGCGGACGTCCAGCGGCGCGCCCGGCGAGCGCGCGCGATCTCGACCCCGAGCAGCTTCGCCCCCTCGGTCGTCTCCCGTGAGTACGCATGCGGACGGCGCACCGTTCACCTCCTCCTGTCCAATATAACACGCACGACGGCTGACGTGTTCGGTGTACCGGACGGCATAGACACGAGTGGAAGCAGAAGCGCGACGCCCGCGGTCTCCGGCCATGGGGCGTCAGCTGTACGGAACCACTATCCCCCGTTGCGGCCGCTACACAACCTGCTCCCGGCCGTAGATTTTTTGGGGGGGTCAGTCCACTACAACCTACGGTAGGAGTAGATATAATAGTCCGACGACTCAAAGAAGCTACTTCACCGTAGATTTTACCCCCCCTAGGATGCCATGACCGGTAAGGCCCATCCCGTATCGATCGGCGCGGTGTCACAACAACTGGGTGTGTCGCCGACGCGCATCCGCGAGCTGACAGAAGCAGGCGTCTTCACCGCCGAACGCACCGCCGGCGGTCACCGGCGCTACGACCTCGACGCCACCCGTGCGGCATGGCACCGCCACAAGTTGGCGGCGGCTGACCTCGCCCGCAGCTCCGTCGCCTTGCCAGGGACGCCCGACGACCTTCCACCCCTCACTGTCCAATGGAGTGGGAACCTCGTGGGGCTCCAGGAAGATCTGGTGTGGCGCGAGCTCGAACCGCAGTTGGGCCTCAAGAGCTCCACGCTGCGGAGCATCGGCTACTACGTGTTCACCGAAATGCTCAACAACGCCATCGACCATTCCGGCGGAAAGCTCGCCCGGGTACGCATCTGGCGCTCGGAACGGCGGCTGGTCCTCGAGATCAGCGATGACGGGGTCGGCGCCTTGCGGCGGCTAGCCGACGGCAAGGACCTGCCGGACCTCTTCTCTGCCGTCCAGGACCTGACTAAGGGCAAGCAGACGACCGACCCGGCCCGTCACACCGGCGAGGGAATCTTCTTCTCGTCCAAGGCCGTTGACCTCTTCTCGCTCGCATCCAACGGCCTGGTCTGGACGGTCGACAACCTCCGAGCCGATCAGGCCGTCGGCACGTCTGCGACAACCACCGGGACCACGGTAATCCTCGAGATCGATCCGAACACGAACACCGAACTCACAGAGGTGTTCGCCCGGTACACCGACAACACGCAGTTCACCCGTAGCAGCACTGTCGTCAAGCTATTCGCCATCGGCGTCGACTTCGTGAGCCGGAGTGAGGCCAAACGTCTGCTCGCCGGCTTGGACCAGTTCAGCCACGTCGAGCTCGACTTCAAGGACGTTCAGGCTGTCGGCCAGGGATTCGTCGATGAGCTATTCCGTGTCTGGCCGCAGGCACACCCCGGCACCTCACTGACCCCGACGCACATGGGCCCCGCCGTCCGGTTCATGGTCGAACGCGGCCTGCCACCCCCCTTGCCCGGCCGGGGGACGTCCTAGAGATGCTCAGCGAGCCCGCCCAAATCGGGAGGACACGCGGGGATATGCGACGTTGCCAGAGGGGTGCGACTTCGTCAGGGCGCCCCCGACCCAAGCTGGTCACGCCAGATCGAGGCCGCTCTGCCAACGACTCCCGTGTTGATCTACCACGCGATTCGCTGGGTAGATCAACACGGGAGGAGCGGCGTGCCCAACGATGGGGGGCGCCCGTCCAGCCAAGCGCGCCAAGAGCCCATATCCACGGGGGACCGGCGGCGGATGGATCCAGCGGTATCGATCCGCTGCGTTCGACCCCCCTACGGCGGGGACAGCCGGGGTACCGTCGTAGGAGATGCTTAGCGACACCAACCAATCAGGAGGACGCGCGTGTACGACGCGGTGCTAGCCGAGACCGTCACGATCACCGGAGCGGGAGGCACGGCCATCGAGGCCTACAGCGCCCGCCGCCTCGACGCCGCCGCCCGGGGCGGGGTGGTGGTGATCCACCACATGCCCGGCTACGACCGTGAGACCAAGGAGATCACCCGCCGCTTCGCTGACATGGGCTACAACGCGGTCTGCCCGAACCTGTACTGGCGGGTGGCGCCCAACGCCGAGCCCGACGACGCCGCCGCCACCGCGCGTGCGCAAGGCGGCAAGAACGACGACGAGCTGCTCGGCGACGTCGGGGGCGCAGCCGCATACCTGCGTAGCCTGAGCAACGCCAACGGCAGGGTCGGAGTGATCGGCTACTGCTCCGGCGGGCGCCAGTCCTTCCTCTGCGCCACCGCCCTGCCGATCGAGGCCGCCGTGGTCTGCTACGGCGCTTTCATCGCCGGCACCCCACCGGAGGGATTCCCGCTGCAGGTCAAGCCGATCATCGACCGCGCCCCGCAGGTGTCCTGCCCGATCCTCGGCCTCTTCGGCGCTGAGGACCAGTACCCCTCCCCCGAGCACGTGGCCGAGATCGACGCCGCTCTGGCCGCAGCCGGCAAGGACCACGAGTTCCACAGCTACGACGGAGCCGGCCACTCCTTCTTCTCCGTCGATCGTCCCGCCTACCGGGCGGAGGCCGCAGTCGACGGCTGGAAGAAGATCTTGGACTTCTACCGCCGCCACCTGAACGCCTGACGCCCCGGCAGAGCGAGAACACACCATGTGCACATACCGCACCGAGAAGGTGGAGGTGAGCGGGGCCGGCAAGGGGGCGCGCGGCTGGTTCCCCGTCACCGACGCCACCGTCTACCTCGACCATCCGGTCAGCGCGCCCGCTGACCACACCTTGAACGTCGACGTCCTCAATCCTGCAGAGGGCCCGTCGGCCCGAGTCGCCCTCGAGCTCGACCCCGTCGCCGCCCGCCGCCTGGCGGAAGCGATCCTGACCGTGTTGGACGAGGCACCCCCCGGCCTCGTCGAGCCGATCCCCGCCACCGCCTGAGCTGATCGCGGCCACCGGTCCCGTGCCGGCGGTGGGCGCCGGCACCGGGGGTGGGCGCCGGCATCGGGGGTGGCGGCGCGCGACCGCCACCCCACGACGCATGGCGGTTACTGCACCGAGCTACCTCGGCCTCCCCCGCCGGAGCCGGTCGGCTCACCGGTGGAGGGGTTGAGGTAGAGGCGGTGGTCGCTCGGTTGGGTGAAGTCGAACATGGACGTCAGCGTCCCGCTGGTGGCGTCGGCTGATCCGCCGCCGATGCGCGCCCCGCCCAGCCAGTTGTCCTCGACGAAGCGGACCACCGACGTCTGGGTAGTCAAAGTGTTGTCGACGAAGTTGCGGCGGCTGTAGGGCGAGATCACCATCATCGGCAAGCGCGGGCCGACACCGCAGCGAGCCTGCTCCAAGGCGCCCCCGCCGGTGACCGGCACCTGCGCGGCGGTGGTCCCGCACTGCCCCGTCCCGGTCAGGGCGTCGAGCAGGGTCTGGGACTGGCTGACGACCGGGCCCATCTGGTGGTCGTACCAGCCGTCGGAGTCGTCGTAGTTGATGACCACGGCCGTGTCCTTCCAGCTCGGCAGCGTCTCCAGGTGGTTGATGGTGTCGACCAGGAAGGTCTGCTCGTCGAGGGGATCGGAGTACCCCGCATGGCCGTCCTGGTAGGCGGGTGCCTTGAGGTACGACACAGCTGGCAGGTTGTTGCTGTCGGCGGCCGCCCAGAAGTCCTTCAGGTCGTACTGGTGGTTGGCCTGGTCCTGATGGCCGATCGCCGCCACCGAGGTCGGCGGGAGGTGCTGCGGGTTGGCGGTGGACGCGTAGAACTGGAACGGCTCGTGATGCGGGATGTAATCCTTGACGGTCTGCCCCAGGACGTTCTGATGGGTACCGGTGCACGTCGCGGCGAGGTTGTCGGTGGATGGCTGGCCTGGCACGTATCCGGGGCTGGCGAACCCGCCCTCGAACCATCCCCAGGTGACGCCTTTCTGGCTGAGCAGATCCCCGACGTTGCGCCCGCCCATCTGGATCTCCTTCGCCGGCGTGCTGGCGTCCTCGGTCGCCGAGCAGACGTCGTAGTAGGGATCGGCATCGCTGTACATGGTGCCCGGCCCCTGCGCCGCGCTCGTCGTGGGTGAAGCCTGGAGCGACCCGGTCGGCGCCACGCAGGCGGGGGCCTGGTACACGGCGGTGGAGGGCCCGCAGATCGCTCCGTAGGTGTTGCCGGCGGTGACGTTGACCGCACCCGGTGACGAAGGGCCGAAGTTGGTGCCATAAGAGTTGTCGCTCATGGCGAAGTGCTGGGCGTAGTTCCATACACCGGTGACGGTATTGCCGTCGTAGTAGTCCATCGCCGCGTAGTTGGGCGTGACGCCCCCCGCGGCGGCCGGGTTCCCCTCGGCCGCCAGGCACGCCTGCAGAGTGAGGCCGTGCCCGGTGTTCTGCACGAACTGGTCCATCAGCCCGTGGTCGAACGCCTTCTGCTCGGCGGTGTACCCGTGATCCTGGTCGCAGGTTGCCGCCTGGGCGGGATCGAGGCGTTGCGGGTTCGACAGGTTTGGATTGTGGCTGAGCAGCGCACCGCTCAGCCCGTTGACCGACGGTGTCCCCGGCGCGGCGACGAACCGCTGCCCGTCGGTGTTGGCAGCCGTCGGATAGGTGGCGAAGTAGTGGTCGAACGAGACGTTCTCTTGGTATATGACCACCAGATGCTTGATCGGCGTAGCTGTCGGGCTGCCCCCTCGGCCCGGCTGGTCGGCTACTGCGGAGGTGGTCCCGAGCCAGAGCGGACCTCCTACCGCCGCCGCGGCCGCCGAGATGGCCGCCACCGACCTCCACCGGCACCTGTACCTGTCGACCATTTGATTTCCCCTTTCCTCGCGTCTGCGGCCACTGTCGCAGCAGCGTCCGACCGCGAGGCATCCAACGAATGGCGGCCCGGTGAAGGCCGGATTGCTTCTTCCAGCGGCCACGGGAGGGCCCGGCCGCCCGACCTCGGGGAGTTGTTAGTGGGCTGGAGCGCCGGTGGCCCTCAGCGCGATGTCTGCTCTTGGTCGGGGTCGGTCACCGGGCCGGGGTGGGTCACCAGGCCGGGGTCGGTCACCGGGCCGAGGTCGGTCACCGGGCCGAGGTCCCGGCGGATACCCCGGGGCCCGGCTCGGCCCGGACGTCTCGCGCCTGGAGCGCCTCACCACAAGAGGAGCAGACCAGGACGGCATCGGCGACCTTGCCGCAGCCCTTGTGCCTGAACTGGAGCGGAGGCCCCTGGGGTGCGGCGTAGCGGTCACCCCACTGTCGCATGGCGGTGAGCACCGGCCACAGATCCAGACCCTTGGCGGTGAGGCGGTACTCGTAGCGGGGCGGGTGCTCGCTGTACAGGTTCTTCGACAAGACGCCTCCTTCGACCAGGCGGCTGAGACGCTGGTTCAAGATGTTGCGAGAGATCCCCAGCCGGGATTGGAACTGGTCGAAACGACTCACGCCGAGAAAGGCGTCCCTGACGATCAGCATCGACCACCACTCTCCGACCACCTCCAGGCACTGTGCGACCGAACAGGCCATGTCGGCGAAGCTCTTGCGTTCCACCCCAACCAAGATAGTCGGTTGCATCATAGAACGTGATTGCCTTAGAGTCAGTCTTATGACGAGACTCTCCCTGGCCGCCGCCCGGGACCCCGGACCGCCCAGCCCCCCCAGCCCGCATCGGGGCGGCCCCCGCCAGGTGCTGATAATCGTGTGCGCCGGGGTGGTGCTGGCCAGCCTCGACCTGTTCATCGTCAATGTGGCGCTGCCCCAAATAGCCCGCGACCTGCACAGCCCGAACCTGGGTGACCTCACCTGGGTGCTCAACGGGTACGCCATCGTCTACGCCTCGTTGCTGGTCTTCTTCGGCCGCCTCGCCGACCGCTACCGACGCGACCGGGCGTTCCTGGTGGGCGTCGCCGTCTTCACCGCGGCGTCGGCTGCCTGCGCGGCGTCCACCAGCGTGGCGATGCTGGTCGCTTTCCGCTTGGTCCAAGCGGCCGGGGCCGCCCTGCTCACCCCGACGTCGCTCGGACTGGTCATGGCCGCCTACCCGGCCGAACGCCGCAGCGGCGCGGTGCGGGCGTGGACCGCCACCGGCGGCCTCGCCGCCGCCCTCGGCCCGGTGGTCGGCGGCCTGCTGGTGGCGTCCAACTGGCGCCTGGTGTTCCTGGTCAACGTGCCCGTCGGACTGGTGGCCCTCCTCGTCGGCTACCGCCGCCTGCCGCGGGTCCCCGGCCACCCCGTCACCAGACCGAACCCCGTGGGCGCCGTGTTGGCCACCGCCGGCATCGCGGTGCTGACACTGGCGCTGGTGCAAGCCGGCAGTTGGGGCTGGGGATCTGCCCAGACCATCGCCGCGCTGGCGGGCGCAGCAGCTCTGGTCGGCATGTTCGTGGCGCACTGCGCGACCAGCCCGGTACCGCTGATCCGGCCCTCCCTCTTCCGGTCCCACCAGTTCAGCGGCGCGTCGCTGCTCGCGGTGACGTTCTCCGCCGCCTTCGGGGCGATGCTGCTGTCGATCGTGCTGTGGGAACAGGGCGCCTGGGGCTGGTCCGCCCTGCGCTGCGGCCTGGCCATCGCCCCCGGGCCGCTCATGGTGCCCCTGATCTCCTTCGGCGTCGCCGGCCCCCTCATCGGGCGCTACGGGTCGGGCTATGTCATCGCCCTCGGCTCGACCACCTTCGCCGCCGGCTTGGCCTGGTGGGCGCTGGCCGTCACCGCCCGCCCCGACTACCTCACCGGCATGCTCGGCGGGATGCTCCTCACCGGTATCGGAGTCGGGTTCACACTGCCGACCATGATGTCCAGCGCATCCGCATCTTTGCCCCCAGAGGAGTTCGCGACCGGATCGGGAGTTATCAACATGCTCCGTCAGACCGGCATCGCTCTCGGCGTCGCCATCCTGGTTCCCGTCCTCGGCACCGGCGCCGAGCACCATCCCTCCCTCACCGGTTTCAGGCATGCGTGGTGGATGACCGCCGGTATCGCTCTCCTCGGGCTGGTACCCGCCCTCGGCCTCCTGCCGAGGCGCACAGCCAAGCCGGCCACAGCCTGAGGCCGCCCCCTCTGGACTCATCTCCTCGCCATGCCGGGTTCGCCAGTGAGTCCAAGGGATTCCTCCTACTACGGTGGTATGGTTTGCCAATGCCCCGCGGCCGTCCCTCACCCAAACTCGCCATCACCGTTGACCCCGACGTACATCGAAGGGTGAAGGAGGCGGCCGGCCAGGATCATGTGAGCGTTTCGGCCTGGATGACCCAGGCCGCTCGAGCGGCCCTCACTGTCCGAGACGGGCTATCGGCCGTCGCCGAGTGGGAGGCCGAGAATGGGCCTCTCACCGAGACCGAGCTGTCCGAAGCTCGCCATCGGGTGGCTGCCCAATCCGGGTGGAGCACCGCCACGCCGGCATGAACGTCGTCTATGACGCCGGCGTCCTGGTGGGAGCGGATCGCGGCGATCGGTCCATCTGGGCCGAACACCGAATCCGCTTGGACCTCGGGCTGGCCCCGGTGACCACCGCCCCCGTCGTAGCCCAGGTGAGCCGCTCCCCCCGCCAGGCCCAGCTTCGCCGTTTCCTCCGGGGCTGCATGGTGGTCCCATTCGAGTCCCATCAGGCCCACCAAGTGGGCACCCTGCTTGGGAAGGCCGGCAGTTCGGACGTGACCGATGGACACCTCGTCGCGGTGGCAGGGTCGGTCAGGGCTCCCGTGCTCACCGCCGACCTCGACGACATGGCTCGGCTCTCGGCCTGTCTCGACAACCCCGTTCCCGTCATGCGGATCTGACCGAGCCCCGCGGATGAGCCCCCGTGGGATCTCGGCTCTACCGCCGCTTGCAACCGGGCCCGGTGCTCCGCACCGCCTGGGCGGCGAGCAGCGTAGAGTTCGGATGGACCTCATGGTTCAACCATCAAAGAGGAGTCCAATCATGACCGAGGCGATGGAGCGGGTAACGATTGGGGCCGCCGCCAGTTGCACCGATGGGGACTGTGGCAAGGTCACCCGCGTGGTCGTCGACCCGATCGCTCAGGCCGTCACCCACCTCGTCGTCGAGCCAAAGCACCGCAGTGGTCTCGGCCGGCTCGTTCCTCTCGACATCACAGAAGTAGCGAGCGGCGAGGTCCATCTTCGCTGCACTCGTGCCGAGTTCGAGAGGCTCGACCCCGCCGAGGAGACGCACTTTTTTCCCGGGGTGGGCGGGTATGGCGGGTACGGCCCCGGCCAAGCGGTGGCGTGGCCCTACTACGGCCTGGGTGGCGGGATGCTGGGTGGCGGGATCGGTATGGGGGTGGGAAACGTCACCGTACCGATCGTCTCCGACACCGTTCCCTTGGGTGAGGTGTCGGTGCACCGTGGCGACCGGGTTCATGCCACCGATGGCGACATTGGGAAAGTGCAGGGTCTGGTCGTCGATACGAGCCGCCACCATGTCACCCACGTGCTGCTCCAGGAGGGCCACCTTTGGGGCCGGAAGGACGTGGCGATACCGATCAGCGCCGTGAGCGATGTCAGCGACGGCGGTATCTCCCTCACCATGAGCAAGCAAGCGGTGCAGGACCTCCCCGCCGCGGACGTCGAGCACCTCGGTGGATAGCGGTTCGTCGGGCTGGGCTGCCGACTCGCTCGGGGAGTTCGGACAGCTCGCCGCAGACGAGCTCCACGACCGCGGCGACGAGGCCCCCCCCTACAGCTGAGTGACCGTCTGCAAACTCCGGGCCCCTCATAACACGCCCGAAGCCGGCCGGGTGCAGCGAAAGGTCCGGCTAGACACTGAATCAGCGCTGCCCCGGGACGCGACGACCAGGCAGCCCGCCACCCACAACACCGCGAGCGCGAACAGCGTATCGAGCGCCAGGGCCGGCACCGGAGGTACCCAGGCCCCCGCCACCGTCGCCAGGGGGTCGAGGGGGCCGTTGACCCCGACCGCGAAACGGTGCAGCACCGCAGCGAAGGTCACCGCCTGGTACACCGCCACCACCGCCCCCAGCACCCACACCCACCTCCGGGCCCACCGGTGCCTCGCATGGATCCCCCGGGCCGGCTCACCTGCGCCGCCGCCACCGCCCGGACCGAGGACCGTCACAGCGGGCACCACCACGATCCCCACCACCAGCGGCAGGAAGTACCGTCCCTGCGCGCCGGCCCCATACCGGCCCGACTGGTAGTACTCGAGGGCCAGGGGAAGGGCGGCGCCGACCGCCACGGTCAACGCGATGCTCAGCCGCTGGCGGCCCCCGCCCCTGGCCAACCCCAACCCGACCACGACGACGACAGCCACGGCCACGGCCACGTAGACACCCTTCGGGGCGGAGGTGGTGAGGTTGCCAAAGGTCGCCACGTACTCGAGCAACCACCGCGGCACCTCGTCGACCACCAGCCGGAGGTGATGCA
>JAKBAM010000005.1:64632-146882 GCA_021809105.1 Actinomycetes bacterium | reverse complement strand
CGTCCACCTCGCGAGTGCCCTCCTGAACTGGTCTTCTGGTGTCTCGACAACCCCAGAATCCCAGTAACGGCGGGCACTTTCGCGGATGGTCCACCCCAGACCCGCCCCAAACGGTGAACAATCGGGGCTAAGCAGCGCGGCACAGCCTGCCGGGCACGGGTGGCGCCGGGCAGAACGCGGGACGGGTGTGGACGATCCTCCTCGTGGTCCTGTCCGAGCCGTTGGGTGATAGCAGGGCGGAAGAAAGTCCCTCCGGCACCTCGAGGTCGCAGCGGCACTGGTGATCGGTGTCGACGCCGGCCTCCTTACCGACCTGCCAGCCATCCCTTGGCTGGGTGCTGTCACTGTCGGTCGGTCAGGCTAAAGATGGAGAGCGCAACGATGCAGACGGCGACGATGGCTACGAGCACGACCGATACTCCGGTGACGAGGCCGACGCGAGCGGCGAGGAACCCTGCACCGATAACGGGCAGTCCCTCGCCGACGTAGGTGACCACGTAAAAGGCTGCGAGCAGTGCAGCGCGCTCGGAGGGAGCCGCGATGTCGTTGGCTTGGCGAACCGCTCCCATGAACGCCAGTCCCAGCCCAGCGCCGGCCAACGGCCGATACGTCTCTGCCTTCAAATCCGTGTCCATGGCCAGCTCGTCGAGGAGACGGGCAACCCCGTAATCCTCCTCGACCATGGCGATGGTCTGGTTGTCGATGCCCGGCGCACCAACGTTGCGGCGCACCTGAACCCACGCACGCTCCAAAACGTCCCTGCGATAGACCTTGTCGTAGAGCGCGTGGAACCGACGTCCGGGATCAGCCTTGGCCGCCCGGTACGGCGTTCGTTGCAGAACTTGGACCTTGTCGAGGGTGGGGCTAGCCGTCACCGGCACTCACCTGCCCTTCCTGCACTGATACGCACCGACGAAGCAGCGGCCCTTCCCTCACCGGCGGTTGTGCTGTCCGTCCGGCTCAAGCAGTACTACGACCGCCTCCGACGCCCACCCGGCACGACACCCACTTCGCGGCGCGAACCGGTTATAGGGCACGACGCTCCGGCAGCCACTCGCAGGGCCACCAGGCCGGGGAGGGCCTCCCCAGTTCCCCCGTCGCCATCTGAACGTTCCGCGCCCCATACGCCGGAGAGTCCTTCAGCGGCTGCACCTCCAGGGTCTTCACCGCCTTCCGTGGCCTTCGCCCTGAATTCGGGGGCTCGGCACTCTCTGTCCCCCACCTTCACAGGCAGGGCCTCTAACGACGCCGCAGGCTTCGCTTCATGCTACGGACCGCTCAGTCGCTTCCCCTTCAAGGGCTTTCGACGCTGGGCTTCGACGCCAGGTGTTATCGGCAACTTTTGTCGACAATGATTTGGCAGCGTTCCGTGACCATGGAACGGCAGCATTCGCTGAGGACGCCATCGTCGATCCTGGTCGAGGAGCCGCGCCGGATAGCGCCTTGCCCCACTTGGAGCACGTTTCGCCACCGCTGTGACAGTCGTCAGTCCCGCTGTGACCAAGAAGCTTGCACTGGAATGGTCACTTCATGACTACGTAGTAGCTGCTCAGGGGGCTCGAGAACCTCCGATGAGCTGGGGCCTGTCAGGATGCGGAAGATCCACGCGGCTCGAGAGCAGCTGACCGCCGAGTACGACGTTGGCGAGCAGGAAAGCCGGTGGGACCTCCCAGCGTCGCACCAGACAGCTCCGATCGCCTCGCTCGCCCGCGCGAGGGCTGTCGGCGCTGATCGGGGCAGCCGGCCGCCCCGGGCGACGCAGAAGGCGCTCAGGCTGGCGGCGAGCTCGTCGGCTCGCTCAGCAAAGCGCTGTCGCCATGAGCGCAGCGTGCGACTCGGCACCTCGGCGTAGAGGCCCGTCGCATTCTCGGGAAGCGCAGCGCCGGCGTTCTGCAGCACGGCAGCGCCGATGGTCGCCGTGCTGTCGAGCCGGCGAGCGAGCAGGAAGTCAGGTATCAGCGCCTCGCCACGATTGCAGGCCCGGCAGTAGGCGCGGTGCACGAAGATCTTGTGGACGACGCCGCCCTCGCGCACACGGCGCGGGTAGCAGCCGTCGAAGGCCATCGGCTTGCGGCAAGCGCCGCAGGTCGAGCGCGGCGCGGGTGCTCGCGCGCCGAGTGCCGCGTACTCCGCCACCGACAACCGACACACCCAGGTGACTGCCACTACGTCTTGCTAGCACGCCGAGGTTGCAGCGCGTCCCTACACATCGCTGCCAGGGCTGAAGGCGTCCTCAACTATCTCTGCCGATTACTGCACAGCGATCGTCATAGGGACATGCCGGTAACACCAGGCGTTTCCCCCTGACGCCGCCAGCCTGCTACCGGGCCTCCTGGCAGCTACCCGGACCGGACTCGCACCGGACAGGCGACGACGAGCTTCACGTTGTCAGGTCAACCTGTAGGCATCACACGTCGCCGTCGCGTTCGACGCGGGACTGCTCGACCAGCCCGAACACCCCCGGCGCAGCCAGGCCAGGGCGGTGTGGATGTCGTCGTAGTGCAGGTGCGGCGTCACCTGCTGGTCCGCCTACCGCTACGGGCGCCTGGTTCACCGACAGCACGCTGCGGGCTGTTCACCGAGCAGTGATTCCGGAACCGACAGCCGCGCCCATCTCCCATCTGACGGGTGAACCGTCCCGGCGTGTCAGGACGCGGCAAGGCATCAGTACGACCCCGCCCCGTCGGTCCGAACGAGGCCCGGCTAGCGCTAGCGCCCGCAACACCAACGTCCTTTGGGGCGGCAGACGCCCAGATCTCGGGCTCGCTGCGGATCGCTGGAAGGGGATCGGCGATTGCGACGGCGATCAGTCCCGGCCGAGCGAGGGTTCGTGGGGTCAGGAGCGCCCCGTCCGGGTCCACGAGGTCCAGTCCGGTCCGGTCCGGTCCGGTCCAGTCCGGTCCGGTCCGGTCCGGTCCGGTCCGGTCCGGTCCGGTCCGGTCCGGTCCGGTCCGGCGAGACAGTCTACATCGACTGGGATCCCGAACTTCTCTGACACGGCCTCGATGCCACTGACGTAAGCAGATCGGGGAAGTCTTGCAACCCGCGGAAGACGAGCCGATTCATGTCCCTGTCCCGCTGCATCCGCCGCAGCCCGGCAACCGCGACTGACTGCATCAGGCTCTGCACTTCTGCGAGGTTCCCTCTTTGAGGCGAGTCGCTCGGCGACAGTGCTCGGCGGAGCTCGGCGCGATCGGCGAGCAAGGCCCCGACACCCTCGGCCAACAGAGCCTCCTTGGAGGAGAAGTGCTTGTAGAGACTGCCCGACCCGGGCGACAGGCCGACGGCCGGGCGACATCCCGCAAGCCGAACGGCCAGGGCCGACCGGACCACTCCGCAAGCCGAACCCTTGACGTGTTCATCCAAGCTGCATACGCCTTGGTCCCGGCGTTCCCGTAACACACCCGCCCGGGGTTGTTTCCCGATCACCTCCCTATGCGGGGCATCGGGGGTGGGTGCGGGCAACTCCGAAGATCGGCACCGCGGTGCCGATCCGGCCACGCCGTGGTGGTGCGCAGTTCTCAGCTACCGCCGGCGGCGGCAACAGCGACCAGCAGCAGCGAGCGGCGAGCGACACGACCGCCGTTGATCAGGGCAGCTGCATGGCTCTGCACAGGGCATGCCCTGTGCAGCGCTCGAACGCCGCCAGCCTTGATGCGCGAAACCGCAGCGTGTCGCCCCGCCCGTGCCCTGGCGCGCCGCCTTTTTGCCCTATGCAGGAGTTGAGTAGGACCCCACAAACTCGCCCCATAAACCACAAGCCGCCGACCTAAACATGCTGGTCAGCGGCTTGTGCGTATGCAGGAGGCGGCCGAAATCGGCAACCGATGGTGGCGGGGGCCCGATTTACGCGTTAGCTCCAACCGACACGGCAACCGTGCCAGTCTGCGCCGTGCTTTGGCTGGACGACGAAAGTGCTACCTGACCTGGGAGGACGTGCCCTGACCTCGCTGCGGGCGCCATCGGGCTGAGCCCCCGAGGATCCGGCCGGCCATTATCCAGAGCCGGGATTCTGGGCCGGTCGTAGCTTCATATCGACATCGACACCTACGACTGGACCTTCGGGTTAGAGCCCAAGGCCGCTGATATCGATAGGCCGCTACTTCATATCGGACAGGAGTTACGGGTACTATCCTGTCGGTGATATGCTGAGTCCAGTAGTTCTCTCCATGAAGTAGGTATCGGAGTGATGATGTTGCAAGCAGCCGGGATCAGCCGTCGGGGTCGAGCCGAGCTCGCAGCGGTGCTCGGCTCGGGTCGTCGCTTCGTCACGCCCTCCGATGTCGTCAGAGCCCTCGGGGTGGATGCGGACACGGCCGCGAAGAAGCTGGCGAGGTGGGCCGGGGATGGCTGGGTGCGCCGGGTGCGCCGAGGTCTGTACATCGGGGTCCCCGTCGAGGCAGCGAACCCGTCGGCGTGGTCCGAGGACGCGCTAGTGGTTGCTGCAAAGGTGTGGAACCCTTGCTACTTCACGGGCTGGACGGCGGCGCAGCACTGGGCGCTCACCGAGCAGGTCTTTCGCACGACGGTCCTGAAGACCTCCGTGCGGGTTCGGGCTGCGACAGCGAAGCTCTTGGACCACGACTACCTCATCGGGCACGTCGAGCCGGACGTGCTGACGTGGGGGCTCAAGTCGGAGTGGCGCGACGGTGTCCGGCTCCGTTTCGCCGACCCTGCTCGCACGGTGGTGGACATCTTGGACCGCCCGAAACTAGGCGGTGGAATCCGCCATGGTGCCGAGATCCTCGGGGCATACCTCGACGAGCACGACCCGATGCTGCTGGTAGCAGCTGGGGATCGACTGGGGAACCGAGCTGTCTTCAAGCGGCTTGGCTATCTCGTCGAAGCGCTCGGCCTTGACCAGACTGGCCTGCAATCAGCGTGTCAGGAGCGGGTGTCGTCGGGCATCTCAAGCCTCGACCCCGACGGACCTTCCGGAGGCCGTCGAGTGATGCAGTGGGGGCTTCGGGTGAACGTGACGGTGGTCCAAGAGGGTGCGTCGTGATTCCCCAACGAGAACTGGCCGCGCTGCGCGCCGAGTGGATCCTCGACCAGGGTGTCATCGAGAAGGACTACGTCCTCGGATGGCTCTTGGCAGGCATCGCCAACCACGCCGAACTGAACCGGACCTGGATCTTCAAAGGGGGCACCTGCCTTCGCAAGTGCTACTACGAGACGTACCGGTTCTCCGAGGACCTCGACTTCACCATCGTCGACGGCGGTCCCGAAGAGCCCGACGCCCTCATGCCCATCTTCGGTGAGATCGCCGCGTGGATACGAGAAGGATCGGGCCTCGAACTGGTCCTCGACGACAAGTCCTTCCAGCGCAAGCGTAACAAGAGAGGGAACCCCACCACCCAGGGACGGATCGCCTATCGGGGACCGAACAGCAACCCGACGATGCCCAAGGTAAAGCTCGACCTCACCTCCGACGAAGTCCTGGTCGACCGTCCCGCCTTCCGACGGGTCGGGCATCCCTACAGCGATCAGCTCCCCGTCGATGAGGTGTTCTGCTACTCCATCGCGGAACTGTTCGGCGAAAAGCTCCGGGCGCTCGCCGAGCGCTGCCGGCCTCGCGATCTCTACGACGTCGTCCACATGCACCGCCATCCAGACCTCATCGGCCTGGGCCGGAGCGTGCGCAGCGCGCTCGAACGAAAGTGCGACCACGCCGGGATCGACGTGCCGACGGTCGAGATCATCCGTTCGTCTCCGTTCCGGGCCGAGATCG
Organism: Actinomycetes bacterium; assembly: GCA_021809105.1. Taxonomy (GTDB): domain Bacteria; phylum Actinomycetota; class Acidimicrobiia; order Acidimicrobiales; family Palsa-688; genus Acidiferrimicrobium. Next base: position 141,151 of record JAKBAM010000005.1, on the reverse strand, counting down.
AGAGCGAGTGGGAGAACATGCTCGCCCACCAGCTCCCCCAACCGCTCGTCCCCTTCGAGGGATTCTGGGCCAGCCTCGACGACGTCTTCTCCTGGCTTGCGGGGACGCTCCGCGCGCCAAACGCTTCCGCGGGCCCAGTACGGCAAGCTCGACGCCGCTTGGGACGCGCCAAGGGCGATCACGTCATGGCGGCGCCAAGTGCCACTAGAGCTTCTGCGCTATGCCGGCGCGAACCGGGTCATGGTAGATATCGACTACCGAGCGGAACGAGGACGACAGGGTCCACGTCGTGTCGAGCCGTACTCTCTGCGGTACACCCAAGACGGCAACCTGGTGCTGTTCGTGGTCAACGACTAAGGAGAGTTGCGAAGCTACCGAGTCGACCGAATCGCGGCCATCCGACCCACTGCAGTCCCGTTCACCCCGAAGTTCCGCGTCGAGTTCTAAGCGATCACCGGTGAACAGGACCACGTCGCTGCGATGATCCGACCCTTACACCCCTTGCCCAAACAAGGCGATGACCCGGTCACCCCATTCATCGCAACGCCGGAGGGGCGCCCCTTCCGGCTACTAATCGATCGGCCGACGATCATCGAAGGAGAAGCCCTCGAGGTACTCGATGCCTTCGCGACTCTTCCGGCCATCGAGTGCTGGTCGACCACCGATGACAGCGTGCGGTGGGTAAAGATCGATTGGGCGACAGAGGTGAACGATCACATCGCCGTACGATTGCACGCTCCCGGACGCCTGACCCACGCCGCACTAAATCCCGCCTCGACCTGGCGCATCTTCGCGGAGCGGATATCCACCGCGGAGTTACCCGTCCAAGAGGCACTTCGGCAGCTCGGTTACGCGGAGGTCGGCGCCCGACACCGCTTCGACATGATCGTGTCCGACAGCGCCCCTCTTCTACGCGAACCCGTGGGAATAGGCGGCCGGATCAACATCCGATCCTCGGCCGAGGCGGTCGCCCACTTATCGCTGTTTCTGCGATCACGAGGAATCTACGTTCTTGGCGACGATCGCGCCTACGTCCAGGGCCGCTTCTGGTTTTATGTTGTCGCCTCTCGTGTCGTTCTCCCAGCCGCCGATCGTTGGTTCTCCGCCTGTCAGAACAGCACGGGAGCGGGTGAGGACGTCTTGGCTGCCGACACGTTGCCAGCAACTCTGCGAGCGCTGGGCCAGACCTGTCTCGAACGGGTGGACTGGACGGTGCGCGCCCGGGACCAGGTTCTCTCGGTGGTCGCGGCTGATCTGATTCCCTTCTGCTTTGAGATGTTTTTGCTGCAGATGAGCGGCGCCTTCGACGCTCTCGCCCAGGTAACCGCCGAGGGGCTCGGCGTACATGTCCAACGCACGAGCCCGAGTTGGCGAACGAAAAAGTGGTTAGACGCTCTGGCGAGCTCTCACTCGTCGTTGGCAGCAGTAATGGCCCCCGGCTCGCCGCATCGTGATGCCCTCGAGATCATCTCGCTTCTACGTAACTCGATCCATGACAGTGGCCTGCCGACGTTTGGGATGGCGAGCTCCATCCACGGCCCGACCCGAACGACGGTCCGTACTCCTCGAGGTAGCTATGCCGCCCGGGCGTTCCGCGAGGCGATCGACAGTCTCGGTGGCAAAGAGGCGTGGGGCGTTCAGACGCTGATCCCTGGAACGACCACTATCGACCCGCTTGTCTTCATCGATCAGGCACTCGTCGCAGGGTTCAAGGCAATGAACGCCCTCATGACCGCAACGCCGGTTGAAGCCTTCCCAGGTGTCGATCCGACCAAGCTGCGCCTCGGGTCTCTGTCCGGAAGCGGTCCGGGAGATCCGTGGTCGCAATGGAGTCGCGACCGGATCCTGCTGCTGCTCGGCATTCGCAAGGAGATAGAAACTTTTGACAAACGCTTTCCTCAAGCAACCATCTAACAATCATGCGATCGCCTTACTAACTCTCGGGCTGAATTGGCGCTTGACCCGATTTCCCTGCCCAACGACGTCGTTGATTACATTCGACGAGTATTTTCGGCCGCCCATGATGGGATAGCCGAGCGCATCGAACGACAACCGAATGTCCACGAGGAAGCACTAGACATGGCCCTGGTCGAATTTATCTCTATGCATTCTGGGCTGCATCGAACACCTTCAGACACCGTGGTCGATATCGACGTCCACTTCGTAGGAGGTGGCTGGCATCTTGAGCGGTGGGAAGTCGCCGACCTCGGATTGCTCGTTACGTTTCGGCGCCTTGGCCAAGTGCTCCGCCGGAAGGTGGTGTTGCTGCAGAGCAAGCGCTTGTACCCACGTGAAGTTGAGTTCGTTGAGACACACGGACTGGCTCGACCGGGGGGCTTCGGCCACCTCGTACGTATCGTCGACGATATAGATATCCGGGCGCCGAGGACCTTCCGGTTCGATAACGAGTGCCGTTACCGGGCACTACAACTCGGTGACGATCAGTGGCGCACGATCGCAGACTACGAGTCCCAATTCGGAATCCCGATCCATTACCTCCTCTACCATCCCGCCCACCTTCCGGTGCAGGTAGATGTGCCCATTCAGTTACCGCTCGCCGAGCGCCCGCATACAGAAGTCGGGGCTCGCATACTCCCGGCGCCTCTCCTTAGGGCGAGCACGACTCAGTTCGCTCGGAACTACGCGCCTTCATATAACGACCTTCTCGCAGGAGGTGCGACGCTCGGTGAAGCACTCCCGAGCTTCGTTGCGGATGAGGTGCTCGGTTGCCGCGAAGGGTACGTTCCCGGGGATCCGTTCATCGACGACCCCGGCGTCAACCGAGTCTTCAATCTTCGAGGCGCCCCAATTGCTGCAGCGATTGCTATCTACATCGATCTTCCAGAATCGGTCGAGAGCTAACCCCGCCTCTTCACGCCGCTCATTGAGCTGAACCCGCCGCGTCCGCGGAAACGCCCTTCTAGTAGGGGAAACTGTGGTTGTCGAGACCCAGCAATCCCCGACCGAAGGGCACTTCCAAAGTGAACGGTAACAGCACTCGTCGCGTCGTGGTGGAACCCGGTGGGACCGGCGTGGTGGCCCACGTCGGACTCCACGCCCTTGGTCACTTTGCCGACCGATCGGGGCTCGGTGATGCACTGTCCTCCTGGATCCCGTGGAGTGGAAGCGGCTTCCCGGTCCACGACCGGGGCAAGGTCCTCGTGCAGACCGCGCTCATGCTGGCCGGGGGTGGGGAGAGCTGCCTCGACATCGAGCACCTGCGCAGCGGAGCCGACCTGTTCGGCTCAGTGCCGTCGGACACCACCGTCGCCCGCACGTTCCACGAGATCACGCCGTCGACCCGTGCCGGCATCGCAGAAGCCATGGCTGAGATGCGAGCTGAGGTGTGGTCCCGATCGTCGGCGACGACGGGCAGTGATCGCGTCTTCTTGGACATCGACGCCTCCCTGGTCGAGATCCACTCGGAGAACAAGGAGCAGACAGCTCCCACCTTCAAGGGCGGCTTCGGGTTCCATCCGCTGTTCTGTTTCGCAGATTGCACCGGTGAGACCCTGTCCGCCCTCCTGCGCCCGGGGAACGCCGGCTCCAACACAGTGGCTGATCACATCACCGTGCTCGACGGTGGCATCGATCAGTTGCCCGCCGACATCGCTCGTGGACACCGTGCCGGCGACGATCCCGAGTTGGTCAACCGGGACGTCGTCATGCGGGCCGACTCGGCCGGATGCACCGAGGACTTCCTGGCGGCCTGCCGGGCCCGCAACGTCGGCTTCTTCGTGTCCGCCCGATCGAATGCCCAGGTGACGGCCGCCATCTTCGACGCCATCGGGACCGAGGAGGTGTGGCTGGATGCCCTCGCCCAGGACGGAGAGATGAAGGAGGGGGCAGCGGTGGCCGAGCTCACCTCGCTCATCGACGGGAAGAAGCTCCCCTCGAGAACTCGGCTGATCATCCGACGCGAACCCCTCCACCCCGGAGCCCAGCGCAGCCTGTTCCCGAGTCTCGACTACCGCTACTGGGGCTTCTACACCGACCAGGACGGCGACCCGAGAGAGCTGGATGTCACCATGCGGGCCCATGCCCACGTCGAGTCCCACATTCAGCGCCTGAAGGACTCGGGGCTCTGTCGGTTCCCCTTCGCCGGTGTCGCGGATCGCGGATTTTCCCCGGTGTCGATCACCGAACTTCCCCAGTTGGTCGGGGCTGGTTCTGGTCGGTGTGAAGGGTAGAATCAGGTGTTGGTGGCTGTCCCTCCTGGTTGTCGAGGAGTTCGGTGGCGGCGACTGGCTGGTCGCAGCAGGGGCAGTGGCCGCCGATGCCGATGCGCCGGGTGGGGGTGGCGCAGTCCGGGCAGGACGGCGGCGGGGTGGCGTGGGAGGGCTGGTGGTGCTGGTAGCGGCGGTCGCGGCCGGGGCAGATGTAGATGTCCGGCGGGGGTGCGTGTGTCTGGCCGGGTGTGGGCTGGTTGGTGTGTTGGCGGCGCCAGTCGGCGGTCTTGCAGGCGGGCGTGCAGTGGGTGCGGCCGCCGGGGGCGGTGAAGTATTGCTGGCAGCCGGGGCAGAGACGGGGGGCGGGGGCGGTCACGGCCGGGCGCCGATGGCTTGGCGGGCGGCTTCGGCTCGGGCCCGGTGTGAGCGCATGCGGTAGCTGTCGCCGTCGATGTTGACCACCACGGATCGGTGTAGGAGCCGGTCGAGGAGGGCGCCGGCGACCGTCTGGTCGTCGCCGAACACTTTCCCCCAGCTGGCGATGCCCAAGTTGGTGGTCAGAGCGATGCTGCCTTTGAGGTAGCGCTGGGAGATGACCTGGAACAGGGCGGACGCGCCTTCGGCGGGGAGCGGCAGGTAGCCGAGTTCGTCGATTATGAGCAGGCGGGGTCCGGCGTAGAAGCGGATGGTGGTGGCCCAGCGTCCTTCGATGGCGGCCCGGTGGCAGCGGGCGACCAGATCGGCCGCGGTGGTGTAGTGGACTCTCATCCCGGCCGCCACGGCGGCGTGGCCTAGGCCGACGGCGAGCATGGTCTTGCCGACGCCGGGCGGCCCGATGAACAACACGTTGGTGGCGTCTTCGACGAAGCGCAAACTGGCCAGCTCGGCGATCAGTTTGGGGTCGAGGCGGGGCTGGGCGGAGAAGTCGAAATCGTCGATGGTGAACGGGGATGGCAGGGACGCGAAGCGGGCCAGGCTGGCCCGGCGCCGTTGTTCTGTGGCGGCGACCTCGGCGGAGAGAAGCTGTTCTAAGAAGGCGGAGGGGCTGAGCCCGCCGTCAGCCTTGGTGGCCTGCTCGAGCAGGCCGGGCAGCGCCTCCGCGGCGGCGGCCATGCGCAGGAACGCCAGGTGCGAGCGGAGCTTTTGGTAGTCGCTGTTGGCGCTCACCCGGTCACCTCCCGATCGGCGAGCACGGTCGATCCGGGGAACGCCAGGCGGATGACCTCAGCCATCTCGGCCAGATCGACACGGGGTTCGGCCCCGCCGGCGCCGAGCGGCCGGGCCCGTTCGGCCAGCGCCGCTTGTCCGGGCGGCCGGTTGGCCTTGCGGTCACAGGGCCGGGCGGTGTTGAACTGGCCGAGCACCACCTTCTCCAGCGCCTCGCGGTGTCCCGGGGTGCGCACGATCAGCCCCGCCCCTGGGGCGGCGAGGGTGTGGGTGACAAGCGTGGTGCCAGCCGGGCTGACCACGTCGAGGGTGTTGGTGCCCAGCCGGTGACGCAAAGAGCATCGTCTGGGCGGCCAAGCCGGGTGGGACGGAGTAGCGGTTCCCTCTGAACGCCACGGTGGCCCGGGAATCGGCGACCGCTTCGGCTTCCACTGTGGCCGGGAAGACCGCCGCGGGCAACACCAGTAGGGGCTCCGCGTCGGCGAGCTCGGCGACGGTCGGCCAACGAGGCCGGCCGCCGCCCGCCGGCGGGTCCTCGATCCGGCCCGGGCTGCGCAGCCTGGCGTCGCCGGTGGTCGCCCAGAACCGGTCCAGGCTCACCTTCGCCGTCTCCATGCTGCCCGCGTCCAGTGTTCGCCACCACCTGCCACAGGCGAAGCGCACGGCGGCTTCGACCGCACCCTTGCGGTTCCCCCGCCGGGGCGGACAAGCGGCGATCCCGGCGCCATAGTGCTTGGCCACCGGAGCGAAGCTGGCCTGAACGTCCCCGGTGCCGGGCACGATCACCGTCGCCATCCGGTCGACCCGCCAGTAGCGGGCGGTGCCGCCCAGACGGCGCAACACTGCGTCCATCGCCTCGATCAGATGGGCCTGGTCGGTCGCTGGGGCCAGGACGCCCCGGGTGCGGCCCGAGTGCGGCAGCGTCCCCAACAGCACATAGGCCGTGCCGCCCCACGGCGCCTTGCGCCGCTCGAACCAGTCCCACTGGATCTCCTCCCCGGCCGGATGCGCAATGTCGATCGTCTCCCGACCCCGGACTCCATCGCACGCCTCGCAGTGCGGGCGCAGCCCGGCCGCCCGCAGCTGGCGGACGAAACTCCGATACGAACGGTCATAGCCCAGCGGGACCAGCTCGTCATAGAGCGCGGACGCCCACACGTGCGGGTCGTCGGTGAACCTCGCGGTCAGATACGGCACGAACCGCTCCAGCGGGTCCGGTCCCGGCTGCCGGCGCACTCCCGGCTGGCGTTCTCCTTCCAGATAGGCCCGCACCGTCTTGCGGTCCCGGCCCAGATGACGGGCGATGGCCGAGATCGACCACCCCCCGCTTCCTCAAAACATGCGCTTCCACATCTTCTCCCGTTGTCAACATGGTGACCGGGGGCTCCTCCTCGCTGGCTTGGTGTGAGAACCGCCAGCATCAAAGGGGGAGCCCCCCTCGACTGGTGGACCATCACCAGCCCGAGAGGTGGGGAATTTCAGTGATCGAGAGTGGGGAGACTCACGTGATCCTCAACACCGGCTTCGAAGCCAACACCAACTGGCTGATGACCGTGGCCATGGCCGCCGACCTCGTGCGGTGGTTCCAGCTGCTGTGTTTCGACGGGAGTTGGCGGGACGCCCGACCCAAGGCCCTCCGCTGGGGCATCTTCCACGCCCCGGGACGTCTCGTGCACCGGGCACGCCAGCGTGTCGTGCGCATCATCGACGGCTGGCCGACCGCCCAGGTACTCCTCGATGCCTACCAACGCATCGAACTCATTGCCTGACCGACACCCGGGACCCCGTGAGACGGCACCAGCTTGACAACGCGCGCCCCGAAACACGTCCCCGGTCACTTTCGACCCCGACAAATCGCACCATGACCGTCGTCGTCGTCACCACGAAGCCACAATCACCGGTCCGCACGCTCACCCCACCGGAATGACGACTTCAGGCCGCTCCAAAATGGGAGTCGTGAAGAGGCGGGGCTAATGACCGAACGACTCGCCGCTCGTTAGTAGCAGAGACGCCGACTGGGCCTTCAGGGTCGATGCGTTGACCATCGACTGGCAGCCGCATAGTTCAACTTATTATCAGGACCCATACCGAGATCCACGCCAGCCGGAACATCCTTCACTCACCATCCGCGAGGACGTTACAAGCCCCCTCGGGAAAACGGACCCCGCATCATCTCGAAGATGTGCCCCGCCCTTGCTCAGCGCTGACCGACATGAGGAGGACTGAGAGTAGAAGAGGAATACAACGAACCCATGAGCAGCATGGTCGATGGTTCAAATCGCGAGCGCCAACCGTCGTTCGGGGTCTGTCAGTCGCACAAGGGCAGCTCAGCGGTCATATTTCAGACTCGCATGACGAGGTGGCCCGGGCCTGATACTCGCATTAGCTACGACCGGCCAGGTCGCGATCTGTGCCGCCCTCGCCCTCGATTGAGCACCGTGAGACACGGGTTCGAGTTCCTCAGGGTGGTTGGGGTGTCATTATACGAACACCCCAGGACGGCCAAAGGACCAGGTCAGGACGACTCTCGCGGGCAGGACCATCGGTCTGGCAGCGGCCAACGTCGTCCTCCGAAGGGGCTACGGCGATCGCTAGGAGATCCAGCGTTGCGGCCGCCCGACCGTTGTCGCGGCGCTGGCGATAAGTTCGACACGACGGTGGCGTCCTACAAAAGATGCATCGCCACCAGGCAAGGAGCACACCATGGGCAAGCTGATCGTGACCGAGTTCGTGACGCTCGACGGGGTGGCACAGGCGCCAGGAGGGTCCGACGAGGATCCCGACGGCGGCTTCGCGCACGCGGGTGGCAGGCACCAGTGGCGGACCAGGAATCGGGCGAGGTCATCTTCGAACGGGCGAGGAGCATGGACGCCCTGCTTCTCGGGCGAAGGACCTACGAGATCTTTGCCGGCTACTGGCCGAGCGCTCCGCAGGAGATCCCGTTCACCGGTCTGCTCAACGGCGTCCCCAAGTACGTGGCCAGCCGAACCCTCGCCGGCCCGCTCCCCTGGCAGGGTTCGACGCTCGTCAACCACGACGTCGCCGAGAGCATCACCGCCCTCAAGGAGCAACACGACGAAGTCCACGTCATCGGCAGCCTCGACCTCATGCAGTCCCTACTGCGCTTCGGCCTCGTCGACCGGATAAACCTGTGGCTGTACCCGCTGCTGCTCGGCACCGGCAAGCAGATCTTCGCCGACGGGACCGTGCCCACGGCGCTGGCCTCATCCAATCGGTCACCTACCCGAGCGGCACGCTGCAGCTCGCCTACGAGACCGCTGGCGTGCCCACCTACGGCAACCTCGCCACCGAGGAGTATCGCCCACGACTTCTCACCGGACGTGGCCAGCGAGCAAGGCCCCCCGATGGCTACAGGTGTTCGCGCCATGACACCGTCAACCGTACAAAAGTCCATGTCAGCGGGCTCGTGATCTTGGGTGGCATTATACGAACACCCCTGGACTCGTAAAGACCAGTTCACGGCCGTTCTCGACGGTTCTCCAATGGGTCTGGCGGCGGCAAACGTTGTGCTTCGGACGGGTGGCGGTGACAGGTGAACTGCCGTCCTGACTCGACTCTGCACAACAGATCGGACGTGACACAGGCCCCGATGGATCCTGGCTCAGATTCGATGGACGATCCCGGGATAGTCGACGACGAGCCCATCGCCATCGACGGTGATCGTGCCCTGGGCTGCCCTATGCGCCTGCCCTAGTCAACGACCTCGACGGGTCACTTGGCTCCGGACTGTCGAAGGCGTGATCATTGACGTCTGGGCAGCCGTTCCGCCTACCGCTCGTGATCGGGAGCGAGGATCCATTCCCGCATGGTTGGTGAAGGTGCCGCCGGATACGACCGGCGTCCCAGTATCGCTGGCCAGGGACGTTCTGTTGCTCACCCTCGGCGGGCTCGCCGGGGTGGCCCTGTAGGGCGCGATCGGCGCCGGCCTCGGAGCGATCACCCACAACCAAGTCGGCGGCGTCATCGGGCTGCTCGCCTGGGCCGGCGCACTGGCGGTCGTCCGCATCAGCCCTGTCCGTTCGGCAGGACGTCAACTGAGTGACCGAAGCGGCCCGCAGCCGGTGGGTCCGGGTCCGCTATTGACGCAGACTATAGATTGAGTGTAGTGTTGGGGCATGAGCGTTCCTCTTGCCCTGCTTGGCCTGCTCGAACGTGAACCAAGCTACGGCTACGACCTCAAACGCGACTACGACGCCTACTTCGGTCGAGGTAAACCGCTCCAGTTCGGCCAGGTGTACGCGACCCTGGCCCGTCTGACCCGAGACGGGAAGGTCACCCCTGGAGAGATCGAACCCGGCGGGGGACCCGATCGAAAGCTCTACGCGATCACTGACGGCGGGAAGCACGAATTCGAAACATGGCTGAGCCAGCCAATCGATCCCGCACCAAACCTCCAGACGGATCTGTTCGTCAAGGTGGTCTTTGCCCTCATGCTGGGCCGCTCGGCTGAGGGCTACCTCGACACCCAGCGGGCGGCGCATCTGCAACGGATGCGTGAACTGACTGTCCTCAAGCGCAAGGGGGACCTCGTCGACGCTCTGTTGGCCGACCATGGCCTCTTCCACCTCGAGGCCGATCTCCGGTGGATCGACATGACGGCGGCTCGGCTGCCGGCATTGGCAGAGACGGTGCGGTCATGACGCTGGCGCACCTTCCCGTTGTCACCGATCCTGAGCTCTCTTGCGTCGAGGCCAGTGATTTGTGCCTCTCGTTTGGAGCTACCCCGGCCCTTCGGGGCGCCAGCGTGACGGTGGTGACGGGGGAGATTCTCGCCGTTATGGGCCCGAGCGGTTCGGGCAAGTCGACTCTGTTGCACTGCTTGGCCGGGATCCTCCGTCCCAACAGCGGCGAGGTGCGTTTTCGGGGACGACGCATCGACGCTCTCGGTGAGGAGGAGCGCAGCACGCTGCGCCGAGACCACTTCGGCTTCGTCTTCCAGTTCGGTCAGCTCGTACCGGAGCTGACGGCGGAAGAGAACGTCGCTCTGCCGTTGCTGCTCAGCGGTACCCGTCGGACACAAGCGCTGGGCGCGGCTCGAGAGCTCCTGGCTCAAGTCGGCCTCGACGGACTTGGACGACGTCGTTCGGGAGAGCTGTCAGGTGGCCAAGCTCAACGCGTTGCCCTGGCCCGCGGCCTGGTCGGACGACCTGAGGTTCTTTTCGCCGATGAGCCCACCGGTTCGCTCGACTCACTGAACAGCGAACACGTCCTGGAACTCTTGGTCGCCGCGACCCACCAGTTCGGCACCACCGTAGTCATGGTCACCCATGACCCCCGGGTAGCCGCCTACGCCGACCGCGAGATCGTCGTGCGAGACGGCAAGGCGACCTCGCTGACGCCCGGTGGCGGCAGCACATGATCCGCCTTGGTCTGCGTCTCACCTTCCACGGCGGAAGGGAGGCGGTGGTCCGCCTCCTCATCACCACTTCGGCCGTCGCCCTCGGGGTTGGCTTCCTGCTGATGGCCCTGGCGGGAATGAACGCCATCAACGCCCAGAACGGTCGCGACGCTTGGCTCACCGCGACGTTCGGTCCTGCCCAGGGATCGACTCTGCCGGGCGCGTCCAATCTTCCAGGCAACTCCGCCGGCAACCCGCAGGCGAACGGCTCGTACACGGGACCGCCGCCAAATCTGCCTAGCTCGCCTCTCTCCTCCGCGAGTACCACGCCCGTCTCCACCGGGTCAGCCACGGATCCGCTGTGGTGGCTGTTCAGTGCCGAACAGTTCGGGACTCAGACGATCGATCGAGTTGATGTCGCAGCCACGGGTCCGAATTCGCCTCTCCCGCCCGGCATCGCACGCCTACCCGGGCCCGGGGAGTTCTATGCCTCTCCGGCGCTCGGTCGACTGTTACGTTCCACGCCGGCCGCCGAGCTCGCTGACCGCTTTCCTGGTCGGCAGATCGGGATCATCGGACCCTCCGCACTGCCCTCGCCTGACTCTCTGATCGCCGTCGTCGGCCACAGTGTCTCGCAGCTCTCGAAGGCCCCGGGCGCCCGAGAGATCTCGGCGATCAACACCGATCCTCGCTTCGGTGGGCCCAACGGATTCGACGCCACCGAGCTCCAGCTCATTCTCGCCGTTGGTGCCTTGGCGTTGCTTCTTCCCATGCTCGTCTTCATCGGGACTGCGACTCGCCTGGCCGCGGCACGGCGGGAGCAGCGCTTCGCAGCCATGCGCCTTGTGGGTGCGACGCCCCGACAAGTCTCGGTGATCTCGGCTGTCGAAGCTTCAATGGCCGCCCTTGGGGGCGTCGTTCTTGGGTTCGGCGTCTTCTTCGTACTGCGCCCCGCGCTCACAAACGTCCCCTTCACCGGTACGGCTTTCGCGCCCGGTGACTTGTCGCTGAGCATGATCGACATCGTGCTGGTTGCGATCGGCGTGCCCCTCGCAGCCGGGGTCGCCGCGCACGTCGCCTTGCGGCGGGTGCAGATCTCCCCGCTCGGCGTCACCCGACGCGCCACTCCACCCAAGCCCCGTGCCTACCGTCTTACACCTCTCCTTGCGGGTATCGGCGAGCTTGTCTACTTCGCCGCAGTAGGAAATCCCAGCGGCACCGGCGCCCAGATTGAGGCGTACTTCCTCGGCGGCCTCTTGGTTATGGGTGGACTGGTCGTCGCCGGGCCGTGGCTAACCTTGATCGGCGCGAGGCTCATGACCCTGAGGACCGGCCGGCCGGCCGTTCTCCTCGCCGGGCGTCGACTTGCTGACAACCCGCGAGGCGCCTTCCGGTCCATCAGCGGGCTCATCCTTGCCCTCTTCGTCACGACCGTCTCAATCGGTGTGATCACCACGATCCTCGACTACCAGGGCGTCACGAGCGGCACCAGTGCCAGTAAGACCCTCATCGACCAGCCCCTCACGCCTTTGCCGTCGGCTCCATCGCGCCTGATATCCCAGCTGCAGTCGATCCAAGGAGTTCAGGGAGTGATGGTCCTGTCCGCCGAACCTGACGCGAGTCAAGGCGGACACGGGCTCTCGGTGAAGGCCCTCGTCTCGTGCGCCGAACTCATCCATACCCCGGCTCTCGGACGCTGCGCTCCCGGAGCCGAGGTCGCGACGATCACCGGCAACCTCCAAAGCGGCGCATTAACGACCAAGTCGGCCTTCTCCGGAACGGTCTGGCCCACGTCCTCGATAGAACTTTCACAGCTCGTGAGCCTTCCGGTACAAGCGATCGTTGTCGGCACGAACGGGTCGACTTCTGCGATCGAACGTACGCGAACCCGTTTCGAGGTCGACCTACCAAACCGACGTCCTCCCTCGACTCTGGGCGCGATCAGCGCACAGGATCTCCGAAAGATCACTGAACTGAAACAGATGACCAGCGTCATCATCGTCATCAGTCTGGTCATCGCCGGATGCAGTCTGATGGTGAGCGTCATCGCCGGGGTCAGCGACCGCAGACGTCCGTTCAGCCTGCTGCGCCTTACCGGAGTCCCCATCCGCGTACTCCGACGGGTAGTCGAGTTGGAGGCCGGCGTGCCCCTTCTTGCCAGCGCCGTGCTCTCAATCACGACCGGATTCCTGGCCGCTGAGCTCTTTCTCAGATCACAGCTTGGTGAATCCCTCCAGCCACCAGAACTCACCTACTACGTCCTGGTCGGCGCAGGGCTCCTGGCTTCCCTCGCGATTATTGCCTCCACCTTGCCGCTCATTGAGCGGATCACCGGACCCGACACCGCCCGGAACGAGTGAAATGACCTATAGGGCTGGGCGCGCACGACGTGCCGACACCAACAGACGTGAGTCCGTGACAGGCGACCGACATCGCCGTCGAGCGAATCTTCTCGGGCAACGAATGGCCATTCCCACACTGCCCTTTTTACGCGTTGATGATCGTCATCAACGTTGTCCTGGTCCGACAGCGAGATCTCGTCCTCTGAATCTCGACTGGCAGGGACAAATGCCATGACGTTCTGTCAGACGAACGAGGGGGCGAAGGAAGGAAACGCACCATGTGAGTTCTTGGGTTTTCCGACCGACCAGTCTCTTTCCAACGCCGTCGTCGATCTGCTCGTTGCCGGCATAACTTCGCAACGACACCTGCTCGCTGAGAAGAAGCGATGAGCGCTCGGGAGTCATCGAACTGGCTGGTGCAGCTGTTTTCCGGTCGCTGGACCATCGCGGTGCTGGCGCTACTGGATGATGGCGGTCGGCGCTACCAAGAACTCGATGATGCCCTCGACGGGGAACGCGGATGAGCTGGAAGCTCTCCGGCGACTGCTCCGACGTGCAGTCGATGGCTGACGCCGCCTCTGCCGCAGATGGCGCCGGTCTATCGGCCGCTACGTTGCTCGCATGTGTTCGTAGGCCCGCAGTTGCCTCTGACTGTGGCTCGCTTGCACCTGAGGGAACCAGCGAGCGTTCAGGCGCAGGGTTTCTTCGAGCTGGGGTTCGCTTCCGGCGCAGCAGCGGCTCGTCCGGAAGGCGAGGGCGGACACCCCGGCCCGAAGTTTTCGCCACCGTCCTCGACACCACCAATGCGACGACTTTCGTGTTGGCGAGCGGATGGCCAGTCCGCCAAGTCGCTGAGGGGACCGTGATATCGAACAAGTGCGGCCCCGCCGGGGGGAGCCTCGCCGGGCGGCTTGGCTTGCCGCCCGAGCCGGGTCTGGTTGGACACGAGTCAGGATCGTCCGTGACAGGTCGAGAGCACGAGCCCGGCCGATGCTGTATTGACAGCGATTGCGCTCCGAGGGTAGCGGGGCCAGCGTGAATGGGAGGCGGCAACGACCCGAACCGTTTATTCGCCTTTTAGACGGACGTTGGATCCCGGCGTTGTTGGCTGAACTTACTCCCGGCGGTCGTCGCTACCAGGACCTCCACGATGCCTTGGACGGAGTATCGCATAAGGTGCTCACCGAGACGCTGCGACGGGCGGAGCGTGACGGATTGGTCAGTCGATACCTCGATCCTACGAAGGTTGAATCTGCCACTCTCTATCAGCTCACCGAGCTCGGCCGGTCTTTGGATGGGCCATTCGACGTGCTCGACCGATGGGTCGAACTGAACTGGGAGCGGGTCGAGAAGGCGCGTCGCAGCTGGTCCGCCCGGTCCACATCCTGAACCCGTGCATCGATCCCCGCTCTCACCTACGGCTAAGTAATAGGGGGCACCCGCCGGTAAGTCAGCTCTCGTTGAAGTGCCGTTTGAGCAGGTGTATAGCTGGAACATCGGTTGTGGAAGGCATCTGTCTCACAGACCCCAAGTCTACCGAGTGACCACAGATGAACGAGAGGTCCAGCCTATGCAAGTTGGTCGGTTGCATACCAGAGCGGCCGTTGTCGCCGCAGTCTGCAGCCTTGCGATTTTGATCTCTGCGTGTGGCAGCACGCCCAGCGGGGCTCCAGCGACCACGACTGCCAAGCCCGCCACCACCACGAGAGTGTCGTCGACTTCGACGACGCTCGACGCGGCCTCGGCGGTGCTCGTCGCCTACCGTGCCGCCTGGGCGGCCTTCGAGCACGCGCTGACCGACGCAAACCCAAGCGACCCGGAGCTGGCAGCGACGATGGTCGATCCGCAGCTGCAAGGGGTGAGGGCGAACCTGCTGGCCGACCGGCGCCAGGGAATAATTGGACGAGGGACGACGACGCTGCACCCGAGGATCGTTGCCCTGACAGCGACGACGGCGACGGTGGTGGACTGCGCCTACAGCACCGCCGAGCTGGTCTACGCGAGCACCGGCAAACCGGTCCCGCCGATAACCCCGCCGGAGAACGACGGGGTTCGCTCCAACTTGGTGCTGCTGGGCTCGACGTGGAAGGTGTCCAAGCAGACGGTGACGGACGGGTCATGCGCGCCCGGCTCGTGATCCCCGCCATACTCCTGGCAACCTCGGCGTCGGTGCTGGCCGGCGCGCCACGGGCGTGGGCGGGCGATCCCAACGGGCAGAACAGCTGGGCGAACGCGACGGCATCGGGTGGCCAGCTCACGGTCCAGGCCGGTCAGACTCGTTGGACTCCTCCCTCGGGCTCGACCTGGGCAACACGCGCAAGCAGTTCTCCACCGCCGGGGAAGCCGAACCCGAACCAGCCCTACGGCTGCACCTACACCGCAGCGGGGCCGTCAGCCACGGCGTCCATCGGGGTGGGCGGTGCCCAGCCCGGCCAGTGGGTGTTCCCGACCTGCGCCGGACCAGGGGTGCTCAATCCAATGTCACCGGTTTGGGTGACCAACGCACAGCCGGCTGCGGCTGCGGTGCAGGTGAATCCCGTGGTCGTGGCTCAGCAGGCGGCGAGCCAGTTGCCCCTCGGCTCCCCCACGATCGAGATGGCTCCGCCAGATGGCGATCCGCAGTTGCTGGGCGTGGCTACGTGGCTGTGGATCAGTCCAGGCCCCTGGCACACCCTTACTGCGACGGCGAGCGCCGGGACAGTGACCACGACGGCGACGGCCACCCCTTCGAAGGTGGTGTGGGACATGGGCGACGGCAGCCAGGTCACCTGTAATGGGCCGGGTACCCCGTACAGCGCGTCGGACCCGAACGCGACGACGGGCTGCTCCTACACCTGGTCGACGGCTGGCAGCTACCAGGTAACCGCCACCGTCTACTGGTCGGTCACCTGGACCGCGACAGGTGCGGCGGGCGGCGGGAACCTCGGTGTCCAGGCCGGCCCGGCGGCCCGGGTCCCCGTGACCGTGACGGAGTCCCAGGCGATCAACACGTCCGGCCCGGGAGGCAACTGAGAAAGGCGCATCCAACTATGCCGATCACCGCACCGCGAACCTCGACCGACGGCCAGCAGGCGTCGAATGGCGCCCGACTCGCCACGGCGCGCCCTCGACCGGCGGGCCGGCGCCGCCAGGTGCCTCTCGTCGTGGTCGGGGTGCTGTTGGTGATCGGATGCGCTCTGGCGTTCACCGACGCCTCGCTGCACCTGGGTAGCCGCGAGGAGGTCCTCGTCGTCACCCAGCCCCTCGCCGCCGGCCAGGTACTCACCCCCGGCGACCTGCGGGCGGCGCGGGTCTCGACCGGGAGCGGCCTGGCGCCGATCCCGGTCACTGAGGAGTCGAGCGTGGTGGGGCGCAGCCTGGCGGTTCCCCTGGTGGCGGGGGCGCTTCTCACCTCTGGCGAGGTCGGGTCGGCTTCCCCGGTGGGATCGAGGTCGGACGTGGTGGCATTGGCCCTCAAAGCCGGCTCGTTCCCTCCCGACCTCGCCGCGGGGGATCGGGTCCAGGTCGTTCCGGTCACCTCATCGTCCTCGGGCGGCGGCACCGTCAGTGCCACGAGCGGGAGCCCGGTCGCGGCGACGGTCTTGGCCGTCGAGGCGGCGTCGCCCGCCTCGGGCGGCCCGACGGTGTTCTCGCTCCAGGTGTCGACGGGTGACGCCGACGAGGTGGCGTCCCTCGCCGCAGCCAATCAGGCGAGCTTGGTCCAGGTCGGGGCGGGCGGGTGACGAGATGAGCGTGCTGGCGTTCGCCTCGGTCCGGTCGTGCGGAGTCACCACCCTTGCCGTGGCCTTGACCGCGACCTGGCCCGGTGGCCCCGATTCCAGTGAGCACAGGGTGCTGCTGGCGGAGTTGGACCCGGCGGGCGGCACGCTGGCCGCGGCGTCGGGATGGTCGCCCGAACCGGGCCTGGTCTCCTTGGCCGCGGCCGCCCGCCGCGGCGGCGACCCGGACCTGGTCTGGGAGCACTGCCAACGCCTGCCGGGCGGGGCGGCCGTGCTGGCCGGACCCACCGCGGGGGAACAGGCACGCAACGCATTGGGGATGCTGGCCGGGGTCATCGGTCGCCTCGGTGAGCTCGACGCCGACGTGCTGATCGACTGCGGCCGGCTCGACCACGGCTCGCCGGACCTGGGGGCAATGGCGACGGCGGACCGGGTCGTGCTGGTGGCCCGGCCGCGTTTGGCCGATCTGCACGCGCTGGCGACGTGGGCCGAGACGCACCTGCTCGACGGCGGCAAGCCCGGGGTGGTGCTGGTGGGCGACGGCCCCTACCCCGACCACGAGATCGCCGAGGCCCTCGGGATTGAGGTCCTGGCGCGCCTGCCGTGGGACCCCGACGGGGCCGCCGGGCTGGTATCGGTGCCGGCATCGGCCCGGCAGCTGCGGATGTCATCCCTGGTGCGGGCGGCCCGCTCGTTGGCCGACAGTCTCGGGGGCGAAGCCCCAGGGGCTGCCCCCGGAGAGCATGTCGAAGACAGGGTAACGGCCGGATCGTTGCGGACCCGGGTGCTGCGGTCGTGGCGGACCGAGCCGGCGGCGTCTGCCACGAACGGCACGGCGTCTGCGACGAACGGCTCGGCGCCCGAGGAGGTGTCCCGGTGAAGGTGACCCGATGAAGGCGACGCCGTGACTGCCGATACCGGGTTGGTGGCCGACCTGCGGGTCGAGGTTCTCGCGGCCCTGGCCGAGCGCGAGCGTGGCCTGCAGGCGGCGGGCCGGGCGCCGCTGGGCGCGGCCGACGAGCAGGCGTTGGGGCGCCAGTTGATCGCCGAGGTGTTGGAGCGCCGTGCCCGCCAGGCGGTGTCTTCCGGGCAGCCGGTCATGTCACCGTCAGCCGAGGACGAGCTGGCTCGGGCCACGTTCGACGCCCTGTTCCGCCTGAACCGGCTCCAGCGGCTGCTCGATGACCCGGGGATCGAGAACATCAACGCCAACGGGGCCGACCAGGTATGGGTCCGCTACGCCGACGGACGGCGGGAACAAGTCGAGCCGATCGCCTCGTCCGACGAGGAGCTGGAGGAGATGCTGCGCACCGCGGCGGCTCGGACCGGGATCGGCGAGCGCCGCTTCGACCGCGGCTCCCCCCGGCTCTCGCTCCAGCTGCCGGACGGGTCGCGGCTGTTCGCGTTGATGGCGGTGGCCGCCCGGCCGTGCCTGTCGATCCGCCGGCACCGCTACCTGCGCATCACCGCCGACGAGCTGATCGGCCTGGGCACCTTGGATATCGCACTGCGCGAGTTCGTGCGCTCGGTGATGCTGGCCCGCAAGTCGTGCATCATCTGCGGCGGGACCGGGGCCGGAAAGACGACCCTGCTCCGGGCCATGGCCGCCGACATCCCGCCCACCGAGCGGCTGGTCACCATCGAGGACTCGCTCGAGCTGGGCTTGGACCGGTTCCCCGATCTGCACCCCGACGTCGTCGCCCTGGAGGCCCGCGAACCCAACCTGGAGGGAGAGGGCGGGGTCAGCCTGGCCGAGCTGGTGCGCTGGGCGCTACGCATGTCCCCGGACCGGGTGATCGTCGGCGAAGCCCGCGGCGAAGAGGTCTTGGCCTTGTTGAACGCCATGTCGCAGGGCACCGACGGGTCCATGGCCACCCTACATGCCTCGTCGTCGCGGGGCGCGTTCTCCAAGCTCGCCACCTACGCCGTCCAGGCCCCCGAGCGCCTGCCGCTGGAGGCCACCAACCTGCTGGTGGCCAACGCGGTGCATTTTGTGATCCACCTGGCGCAAGACGGCGACCGCCGGTACGTGTCCTCGATCCGCGAGGTGGTCGACGCCGAAGGACCGATGATCGTCTCCAACGAGATCTTCCGGCCCGGCCCCGACGGGCGGGCCGTCCCCGGCGCCCCGCTGCGCAACGAGACCCTCGACCAGCTGGTCGCCGTCGGGTTCGACCCGGGCCTGTTGGACCGGCCCCAGGGATGGTGGGAGCAGTGACCGCCCTGGCCGCCCTGTGCGGGACCGGGGTCGGCCTCGGGCTCCTCTCGGTCATCGTCGGCTGGCGCGGCGTCGACCTGCCCCGGCCGACGCGGGACTCGACCCGGCCGAAGGTGGAGCGGGCCAACCTGCGCATCGGCTTGGCCGTCGGCGCCGCCGTGGTGGTCGGCGCGGCCACCGGTTGGCCTGTCGGCGCCCTGTTGGCCGCCCTGGCCGGCTGGGGTGCCCCCGGGCTACTCACCGGCGCCAAAGGCGGAAGTTTGGCGGTGGCGCGCATCGAGGCCATCGCCGGGTGGGCAGAGATGCTGCGCGACACCATGGCCGGCGCCGCCGGATTGGAGCAGGCCATCGTCGCCACCGCCACCGTCGCCCCGCTGCCCATCAGAGCCGAAGTCGTCGCCCTTGCCGTCCGTTTGGAAGGCGAACGGCTCGCCCCGGCACTGCGGGCCTTCGCCGACGATGTGGCCGACCCGACCTGCGACCTGGTCGTCGCCGCGCTCATCCTGGCGGCCGAGCACCAGGCCCAACGCCTCGGGGAGCTGTTGGGCTCCCTCGCCCAAGCCGCCCGGGACCAGGCCACCATGCGCCTGCGGGTCGAGGCCGGGCGGGCACGCACCCGCACCTCGGTCCGGGTGATCGTGGGTGCCACCGGCGGCCTCGTCCTCGGCCTTGCTGTCCTCAACCGTGGCTACCTCGCCCCCTACGACACCGCGGTCGGCCAGCTCGTCCTGCTCCTCGTCGGCGGGGTGTTCGCGGCGGCGTTCATGTGGCTGGCGAAGATGACCCGACCGGTCACCGTCGAGCGGTTCCTCGGCAAAGGTCCTGAGTTCGCCAGCCGGGACGGGCTTACCGGGGTGCGGTCGTGATCGTCGCCCTGGTCTGTGGCGGCGGAGTCGGCGCCGGACTGCTGCTGATCGTTCGCGGCCTCTACCCGCCCCGGCCATCCCTCGCCCAAGCCCTGGCCCAACTGCGCCGGCTCCCCGAAGCCGCCCCCGTCCTTGTCCCAGAGGCAGACGGCGGGTTCGCCGCCCGCCTCGGGCGTCCGGCCGCCGACGCCCTCACCCGGGCCGGGGCCGGCTGGCTGCTCCCGGGCACCGTCCGCCGTGATCTCGCCGTATTGGGCCGCAGCCCGGAACGTCACCTAGCCGAGAAGGTCACCCTGGCGCTAGTCGGGCTACTGTTCGTCCCCGCCGTCGCCTCGCTGCTGCTCTTGGGCGGCGCCCATCTGCCGGTGGTGGTGCCCTTGTGGGCGTCGTTGGTCTTCGCGGTGGCCGGTTTCGTGCTGCCCGACCTCGGTATCCACGCCGACGCCGGGCGACGGCGGCGGGACTTCCGCCACGCCCTGTCCAGCTTCCTCGACCTCGTCGTCGTGGCCCTGGCCGGAGGTGGCGGGGTCGAGACCGCGCTCGGCGATGCAGCCGGTGTCGGGGCCGGTTGGGCGTTCGCCTACCTGCGCCGCGCGCTCGACCAGGCCCGCCTGGCCCGGGAGACCCCCTGGGCCGCCCTCGGCCGGCTCGGGAACGAGCTCGGGGTCGGCGAGCTGTCGGAGCTGGCCGCCAGCGTGTCCCTGGCCGGCACCGAAGGTTCCAAGGTCCGCGCCTCGTTGGCGGCCAAGGCCGCCTCGCTACGCACCCACGAGCTGGCCGAAGCCGAGACCGCCGATCAGGCCGCCACCGAACGCATGAGCCTCCCCGTCGTCCTGCTCTTCGCCGGATTCTTGGTCTTTCTCGGCTACCCAGCCGTCGAGAAGGTCCTCACCGGCCTCGGATAGCCCAGCAACACCAACGGAAAGTAGGCCCATGACATGAAAGGACAAGCACCGTGTTCCCTGAACTGATCATCCTCCGCCATCTCATCCAAACCCTCACCGTCAGGTGGCAGGCGTTGCGGGCCGATCCCGAGGCCGGCTACTCAACCGAAGCCGTCATCGTGACCGCCCTGTTGGCCGCCTTGGCGCTCACCGCGGTCGGGATCATCGTGGCCAAGGTCGTCGCCTCGGCCCACAACATCAACACCGGGAACTGACCAGCACCATGACCGCCGCCCGGTCCTTCGACCTGTCGGTACAACGACGACGCCATCGTCGGGTAGGTCGCGCCCTGGTCCGCGATGAGCGCGGCGCGGTGTCGGCCGAGTTGGTCATCGCCACGCCGCTCCTGCTGTTGCTGATCATGGGGGTCATCCAGTTCGCCCTCTGGCAGCACGCAGAGCACATCGCCTCCGCCGTCGCCCAACAAGGCCTCGCAGTAGGCCGGCTCCAAGGCGAGAGCGCGGCGGCCGGCCAGGAACAAGCGCAAAGCGTCCTGCATCAGCTCGGATCGAGCGTGCTCGTCGACTCGAGCATCACCGCTGCCCGGACCAACGCCACCACGACGGTGACGGTGACCGGCCACGCCGAGAGCATCGTCGGACTGTTCTCGCTCCCGGTCAAGGCGGTCGCTACCGGACCGACCGAGATCTACACGGTCCCGGGCCAAGGCCCATGACCCACCCGCGCACCCGAAGCCTGGGCCGGCTGGGGCACGACGAACGAGGCAGCGTCACTACGGAGCTGGTCCTACTCACCCCGCTGCTCATCTTGCTGCTGTTGTTCGTGGTCGCCATCGGCCGCCTTGCCGGGGCGCGCCTCGACGTCGACGGGGCCGCGGCCCAAGCGGCCCGCGCCGCCTCCATCGCACGCGACCCCGCCACCGCGACGGCCATGGCCACCCAGACCGCCACGGCGGCACTGGGCTCGGCCCATGTCACCTGCGCCCAACTCACCGTCAACACCGACACCGCCCAGTTCGCCCCCGGCGGCTCAGTGGCGGTCACCGTCACCTGCCACGTCGCCCTCTCCGACCTCACCGGGCTCCGGCTCCCCGCCTCCGAGTCGGTCAGCTCGACCGCCACCGCGGTCATCGACGTCTACCGAGCCCCATGACCGCCGCCGTCCGACACGTGCGCGCCCGGCTCGGCGAACGAGACGCGGGGATGGTCACCGCCTTCGTGGTCATCTTCACCCTGGCGCTGTTACTCATGGCCGGACTCGTCCTCGACGGCGGCCTTGCCCTTGCCGCCCGGGTCCGGGCCATCGACGACGCCCAAGCCGGCGCCCGGGCCGGCGCCCAGGCCATCGACATCCCCACCTACCGGGCCACCGGCCAGATCACCCTCGACCCCACCCAGGCCACCGCCGACGCCCAGCACTATCTCGCGGCGGCCGGCAACACCGGGACCGTGGCCGTCACCGGCAACCAGGTCACCGTGACCGTCACCATCACCCAGCCCACCCAGATCCTCGACCTCGCCGGCATCAGCCACTTCACCGAGACCGGCAGCGGGACCGCCACCGCCGAACAAGCCAACAATCAGATCGGCGCTGGACCATGACCCGCCTCGGGCACCTCGTCAAGGGCGTTGCCGCCCTGGCGCTCCTCGCCGTCTTGGTGGTCGGCGTCCCTTGGGCGCTGTGGCACTTCGTCGGCTGGCCCCTCCCACACCACGTCCCCTCCGCCGGTCAAGTCGGCCGCGCCCTCAACCGCCAAGGCATCCCCAACCAAACCCTCGTCGACGCCCTGGCCGTGGTCGTGTGGATCACCTGGGCTGTCCTCGTCGCGTCGATCGCCGTCGAGATCCCCGCTGCCCTCTCCGGCCGCCACGCTCCCCGGCTCCCCCTCGCCGGCATCTTCCAACCCGTCACCGGCCGCCTCGTCGTCGCCGTCGTCGTGGCCTGCCTCACCCTCGTCCCCCGGCCCGGCCACCTGACCACGCCAGGATCGACCGACGGCGGCCTGTCCGCCGCCACGGCGCGCCGCCCGGTCGCTGCCCTGGTCCTGAAGGACACGACATTGAAGGAGACCGTCCTCACCGACGCCAGCCCGCCGCTCATGACCAGCAACCCGGCCACCCCCGCCGCAACGGACGGAACCAGCCCGCCGAACGCAACAACGCCGGCCGCCCCGCCGCCGGCCGCCTCGACCACTTATGTCGTCCAACGCGGCGACACCCTCTGGGGCATCGCCGAACGGCAGCTCGGCGACCCGCTGCGATGGTCCGAGATCTACCAGCTCAACGAAGGCCGGTCCCAACCCGACGGGGCCACCCTCACCGACCCCCACTGGATCGACCCCGGCTGGACCCTCGTCCTACCCTCACCACCCACTCCCACCCAGGCACGCCAAGCGCCTTCGGCGGCGACGTCATCCCCTACACCGGCTCCCGTCACCCAGCCGGCACCGGCACCCACCACCGAACCGACCAGACCGGCACCGGCACCCGTCTCGCTTCCAGCGCGTGCCCACCACGACGCCTCACCGACGGCGGCTGTCGCGCCGCATCCCGCCGCTCACACCGCCGAACCGGTGCGCTTGCCGTCAGGGTCGGTAGTCGCTGGCTCCTTCGCCGCCGGGGTCCTCTCCGCCGTCGCCCTCGGCCAGCTCCGTCGCCGCCACGCCTACCGCTACCGGCCACCCGAGCCCGGCCGGACCCTCACCCCCGAGCCGCTCCGGCCGACGTTGCGCTACCTCTCCCATCCCTCCGGTACCGAGGCCGATCAGGAAACCATCCCGGATCCCGGAACAGTGCCAGTCGCTCCATTCGACGACGACAAACGCCGCCAGGACCCCGGCCACCTGGAGGTCGGCACTCGCGACGGAAGGCCCGTCGTGATCGAGATGACCGACCTGTCCGGCATGGCGCTCTGTGGGCCGGGAACCGACGACATCGCCCGAGCGGTCGTCGCCGGTCTGCTCGTGCGGGCCGGCCCCGGCGCCGCCGAGATCCTGCTCACCGCCGACCTCGCCGAGCGGCTCCTACCGGGCCTGCGTCCCGACCCGGCGATCCGCCGAGTCGGATCGACCGACCAGGCGGCCCGGGCGATCGAGGCCGAGGTCATCGCCCGGACCCGGCGCCTCGACGCGGCAGACGCTCTCGACGCCGCCAGCTTCCGGGCCGCCAACCCCGAGAACCCCCTGCCGCTAGTCGCAACGTTCGTCGACGACGTCCCCCAACCCTCACTCGGGCGATGGGCCGCGCTGCTCACCAACGCACCGCGGCTCGGCATCGCCGTGATCTTCCTAGGTGACAACCCGCTCAGCACCGGCCAGCTGGTTACCGACACCAGCCGCACCGTCACCCATGCCGAGCCGGCCACGCTCGACGCGCGTCTCGCCGGCGCGCAGCTCTTCGGCCTCCGGGGCGACGAGGCGGCCGAGCTGCTCGGTGCGGTGGCCAACAGCCACGACGAGCACTCCGACGACGCGGACCTCCTGGACGAGGAGGACGAGGCGATCACCATCCTCCACCCGCCCCACCGGAACGGCGATACCGCGCTTGCCCAGCAAATAGCGGAACCATGGCCCGAGCAGTCACTCCCCAACGCGGATGGTGAGCGCCCGATCGTTGTCCACATGCTCGGCCCCTTCCGCATCACCGTGGACGGCGAGCCGGTCACGAGTGGGCTACGCGGCCGGGCCAAGGCCCTGTTCGCCTGGTACCTGCTGCGCCCCGAGGGTGCTACGAGCGACGAGGCCGTCGATGCCCTGTGGCCGAACACCGACCCCGACCAGGTTCGCAAGCAGTTCTGGCGTCCCTTCGGCGACCTGCGCGCCCGGTTCCGCAGCGCAGGCGACGACGCCCTCGACGTGCTGGAGAAGACCGGCGAGCACTACCGGCCCAACCCGGCCGAGATCAGCTGTGACCTGTGGGTCTTCCAGGCCGCGCTCACCCAAGCCGCCCGGGCCGACACCGACGAGACCGCCCGGGTCGCGCTCCGCCAGGCGGTCGACCTCTACCGGGGCGACCTGCTCCAAGGTGTCGGCTACCCGTGGGTCGAACCGACCCGCCAAGACCTCCACCGCCGAGCACTCGACGCGCACCTCCGCCTGGCCGAGCTCGAAGACCACGCCGGCCGCCCTGACGCCTCGGTCGCCACCCTGGAGCGGGCCATCGACCTGGACCGCTACGCCGAGGAGCCCTACCGCCGGCTCATGGCCCTCCACGCTGTCCACGGCCGCATGGACGCGGTCACCGCCACTTGGCAGCTCCTGCGGCGTCGCCTGGCCGATCTCGACGTCGACATGGACGACGCCACCGCCCGCCTCTATCGCAACCTCACCGCCCCCAGCGCCAATCCGCCGACGGGACCTCACCCGGTCCGGCTGTCGTCGTGAACACCGCGAAGCTCCTCCCCGGCATCGACACGCCCGCCCGCATAGCGGCAACCTGCGCCCTGGGCGCCGGCATCGAGGCAGCGATGGCCTGGCGGTTCGGATGGTCCCCCGCCCTCCCCGCATACCTCGCTCTCGGCGCGGCCTCAGCTGTGGTCACCGTCACCGATCTCGCCACCCGAAAGATCCCCGAGGCGATCATGCTCCCGTCATATCCACTCGCCGCCGTGCTGCTCGCCGTGGCGTCGGCATCTCGGGGCCAGTGGTGGGCGCTTGCCCGCGGCAGTATCGCCATGGCCTCGCTCGTGGGTTTCTACCTCGTCCTCGGGCTGGCCTTACCAACCCAGTTCGGCATTGGCGACATCGAACTCGGCGCCCTACTCGGCCTCTACCTCGGCTGGCTCGGCTGGTCCGCCCTCAGCAGCGGCACCCTCGCCGCCTGGCTACTCGCTGCTCTCGCCCTCCCGGCACATCACCTTCTCGACCACGGCGCTCGACGCCGTGCGCTGGCCGCCGGCCCGTTCCTCGTGGCCGGCGCCCTCGTCGCCGTACTGCTGTCGTCGTAGCCGACAGCATCGCGTCACGCACCAACGACTGCGCCCGTAGCCGTCGACGGTTCGACCCGGTCGGTCAGCGGAGCCCTTCGCCGATCAGGGCGGCCAGCGCAAAGTTCGCCAGCGCCTTCGCGAACCGGTGACCAGCTGACGGCCGCAGGACCACCACCCTCACGCCGGCCGCGCCCAGTTGGGCGACGAGCGCACCCTGTTCGTGCCCGTTGGGCGACAGCCGCCCGTAGCCGTCGACCACCACCACGTCGATGCGACATGCTGCCAGCCGGGCTGACGGGCGACCTGGGCAACCATCCCGGCAACCTGGCAGTCCAGCGTGGCCCGGCCCGACCTCCCTGGTGCTTCACTTGTATAGATGGCGACTCGCCGCATGACACGTACCTCCTGATCGCGGGCCTGCAGCGATGAGACCCCCGCTCAGCGGGGAAGGCAAGGCGCCGACTCTGGGCGTCGCCGGCCACGACAGCGTGCCTTCCGCCATGAGAAGCTTGAGCATGACCGCGGCTGGTCCGGTCCCCACCCTCCCAACCGAGGCCTTGACAGCTGGTCGGCGCCCTCCGGCGCCCCCGGCCTCATCAGCGGCGGTGCGTCGGCGGATGGTCGGCCAGCGTCGGCGGGACACCACCCCTGAGCTGGCTGTCCGCCGAGCCCTCTACTCGGCCGGCCTGCGCTACCGCGTCGAGTACGCGGCCTTGCCGGGGATGCGACGGCGGGTCGATGTGGCCTTCCCGCGGGTCCGGCTCGCTCTCCTCGTCGACGGCTGCTGGTGGCACGGGTGCCCTGACCATGGTCACGACGCCAAGACCAACACCGAGTGGTGGGCCACGAAGTTGCGAAGGAACTGGGACCGCGACCGCGACACTGATGAACGGCTGCGCTCAGCCGGCTGGCGGGTCATCCGTGCGTGGGAACACGAAGAACCGGGCGCAGTGGCCGACCGCGTTCGGTCTGAGCTCAAGCAACTCGGCTGGCAATAACCAACTGTTACGGCCCACCGACTCCTATGTGAAGAACGAAGGCGAGAGGAGGTTCAGTGGGCGACGGAGAGCCGGTTACATCAGGACAGCGCCGGCTCTCGGAGGAGGTGTTGGCCGCCTTCAACCTAGCCGTGGCATCCGGGGACCGCTGGGAAGCGGTGAAGGTGCTCTTCGCCAGCCCGGCGTTCGACGGTCTCAGCGCCCGATTGCGGGCACAGTGGTCCTGGTTGCCCTCCGACGACGTGAACCAAGCGGTCGCCGAGGCCTTTGAGGCTCTGTACCAAGCCCTCGGCAAAGGGGTCGCCGTCGAGGATCCCGTGCTGTGGCTAGCCGGCGCAGCCCGGCACAAGGCGGCGGACATCATGCGAGCCCGTGAACGAGAGGAGCTGCGCGGGGAGATGCCCTTGGCCGTCGGCAGCCTCCGCCGCGACCTGCTGCCCGACGACAGCGAGCGTCGCTCGAAGCTCGCCCAGCTCGCTCGCGGCCTTCTCCCCAGGGTGGGCTCGGCGAACGTACAGGCGGTCATGGGCTTCTACATCGATGCGGTCGAGCAAGGTGTCGCGTCGCTGGGCTATCAGGAGATCGCCGACGCCTTGGGGATGGACAAGGACAACGTCAAGACCTGGGCGCACCGCGGGTTCAGGCGACTCTCACGCGTCGCCCAGGAAGAAGGACTGGCCGCAGAACATTTCGAGCTCCTCCCGATGGAACTGGAGCTCCCAGGCAACGAGGAATCGGAGGAGACCGAATGAACGACCAGATGGACCTTCGCGAAGAGTTCGAAGCCTTGCTGCAGGAGGCATTCGCCCTATCGCCTGCAGCGGGGAACGGTGCCGAGGACATCCTCCGCCTGGGGCTGGAGCGACCGCTCTCACGCGACGAGGCGCGTCGAGCCCTCACAACCCTCCTCACTACCTTGGGCTCTAACAGCGAGGTACTCTCCGACGAGTCCGCGGCAACGGATCTCGACGATGTCGGGGCCTTCGTGGAGAAGGTGATCCGGCTACGGGAGAGCGTGGCAGCGGACCACGGTGGCAGCACACCAGCGTCTGAAAACGAGGCCCCAGCGAAATTGACGCTGCAGGACCGACTGAACACCAAGGTCGGTGCTGTGCACCCCACGCCGATCTACCTCGGCCGGAGAGTGCCGATGGTCCAAGGCTTCGTGCGAGTCCACGACGTCCAGCTGTGGGACGACAACGAGCGCTTGGACATCCACACGAAGCAGTTCGAACAGCAAGAGGGGCGTGAGCCCACCCCCGGCGAGGTGCTCGACATCATGTTGAGCAACCTCAAGCTGACCGGTGTCGACGAAGAAGACCGCGACGACCAGTTCAGAATCCGACCGCTGGCGCGCAGTATCGCGGCAAATGGTGTGCAAAAGCCTCCGATCATTGACGTCGACGGCACCCTCCTCGACGGGAACCGTCGGGTCGCCGCCTCGAAGTACATCCTTGCGAACCCGATCGAGTTCGACGCGACCGAACGTGACCGCGTTGAGTGGCTCTTCGTTTGGCAGCTGACCGAGCACGCCACGGACGAAGACCGCGAAGCGGTGATGATGTCCTTGAACTTCGAGCCCGACTTCAAGGAGGAGTGGCCGGACTACATCAAGGCGAGGAAGGTCTACGACCGTTGGCAGTCGCTGTTGGCGGCGCTCCCGAGGACCCCTGGTCCTAAGGAGCAAGCGCAGATGAAGCGCGAGCTGTCCAAGCAGTTCGGCCTTGGCCCCGACACCACCACGGTCAACCGGTACCTCAACATGATGGGTTGGGCGCTCGAGTTCGAGGACCACCACCTGGCCAAGAACAAGCGCGATGTCTTCGAGGTGCAGCACCGGGCGAGCAGGTACTTCCAGTACTTCGACGAGTTGCAGAAGGGTCGTGGGTCGGGTGGGGTCGCGTTCGCGATGAACCAGGATGACCAGCTCCGCCAGACCGTGTTCGACCTGCTCTATGACGGGAAGTTCCGTAGGTTCAGCCAGATTCGCGACCTCAAGCACGTCCTTAGCGACGGTGACGCCTATGAGCTCTTGAAGAAGGCCAAGGAAACCGTCGACACCGATGAGGCCCAGGACCAGGTAGAGGACGCGCTCTCGATCGCCCGCGCCCGCAAGGCGGAGACCCGAATGCTCGGTGCCAACAGCCGGATCGAGGCCTTCACGAGCTGGCTCGAAGACCTCCCGGTCAAGGCGTTCCGGGACCAGATCACGCCGGCCAACCTGAGGAGGTTGCTCCGCTCGCTCGAATTGGTGCGAGTCCAGGCCGAGGAGGTGCTAGGTGACGACGAGCCCGTCGGTGCCAACGGCTGAAGTCCGTCTCGGCGAGGGCGCCGACTGCGTCGTGCTCTCGTCAGGCGGCCGGTCGTCGGACGGCCTCGTCATCCAAGCGCTCGCGGCGGAGGGCATGACGGCACTACGTCGAAGCGCAGCGGGCGTGGTCGTCGGGGTCCAGGACCTACCACTGCTCCTCGCGGCCTCGTCCGTCCGCCTCCGTTGGGCCGACGAGGCGAAGCGGTGGTCGGAGAACCGCGTCCGGGTCGCCGAGCGCTACGACACGGTCCTGACGGACATCCGGTCGGTCATAGATGGGGGGCCGTCTTTGGCAAAGACGCGGCTAACCGACGTGCCCGGCTTGGACGTGCTCGACGACCACCAGTGGGTCAACGTCGCCGCCATGACCGGTCGTGATGCTTTCGGCCTGTGCGTCTTCGACGAGCAAGGCGCCGGCAAGACGGTGACCACCATCTTCGCTTTCGACGTCCTCCACCACCGCGACGAGGCCGACTTCCTGTTGATCGTGGCACCGAAGAGCATGGTCGCCGAGTGGCCCCGTGACTTCGAACGGTTCCGCGGGTCGCTGTACGACGTCAGGATGCTGGTGGGTGCTCCTCGTGAGAAGCGGGCAGCACTGTCGGGGATGCCTGAGGTGCTCGTCACCAACTTCGAATCCACCGTCACCATGGAGGCCGAGCTGCGCGCGTTGCTCGGTCGGCGAGCTGACCGGGCGGTGCTCGTCGTCGACGAGTCCTTCTACGTGAAGAACTCTGACGCCCGGCGTACGCGGGCCATGCGTCGGCTGCGTGAATGGTGTGGGAGGGCCTTCGTGCTGTGCGGGACCCCGGCCCCGAACTCCCCCCATGACGTCGTCGAGCAGCACAACCTGGTTGATTTCGGTACGGCGTTCCGGGGGACGAGCATCCCCGAAGACCGCGAGGAGGCTCGACCGGTGGTCGCCGACGTCCTATCCCGACGCGGCCTGCTCGTCCGGAGCCTCAAGAGCCAGGTGCTACCTGACCTGCCGGGGAAATCATTCACCAGGGTCCTCCTGCCGCTGGCACCGCGCCAGCGCGCCGTCTATGACGACCTAGCGGCCGGGCTCGTCAAAGACCTCGAAACCTATGACGACACCCAGTTCCGAAAGGAGCTGACGTCGTTCCTGGCTCGCCGTAGCGCGCTCCTGCAGGTGTGCTCTAACCCAGGCGGCGTCGTCGAGGACTGGACCGAGACCCCTGCCAAACTCCTGGCGATGGACGAGCTATTGGCTGATCTCGTGGGCCGGCAACACGAGAAGGTCGTCGTATGGTCCTATTACACGGCGGCGATCGATGCGCTCGTCGCCAGATACCACCGCTATCGACCGGTCCGCTATGACGGCACGGTAGGAGATGTCCAACTCCGCCGCGAGGCGATCGAAAGGTTCCAGACCGACGACTCGACCATGCTGTTCGTCGGGAACCCCGCTGCGGCGGGGGCAGGGATCACCTTGCACCGGGCACGTTTTGCCCTGTACGAGTCATTTTCGAACCAGGCGGCCCATTACCTCCAGAGCTTGGACCGGATCCACCGCCGCGGCCAGGACCGCCAGGTCGAGTACTTAGTGCTGCTCGCCGAGGACACGATCGAAGAAGTCGAGTACGAAAGGCTGAACGCCAAGGAGCAGAGCGCCCAGGAGCTGCTCGGCGACGAAGTCATCCCGCCGCCCACGAGGACCGCGATGATCGATGAGCTGAGGCGATCCTCGTCGTTGTCGGCTGCGGGTCGGGCGTGAGCGGTACCGGTGGCGTCGCCCACGAGGATCGTGTCGACGTCCTCGTCGCGCTAGCGACCTTGGTCGGTGCCGCTATCGACCTGCGGTGGTTGCCGGACGGCACGGAACCCGATGTGCTGCGAT
Organism: Actinomycetes bacterium; assembly: GCA_021809105.1. Taxonomy (GTDB): domain Bacteria; phylum Actinomycetota; class Acidimicrobiia; order Acidimicrobiales; family Palsa-688; genus Acidiferrimicrobium. Next base: position 110,310 of record JAKBAM010000005.1, on the reverse strand, counting down.
TCTCACCACAGCGTCACCTGCTGTTCGTCGGCGAGGCGAAGGACACCGAGCACCCGCGTGGTTCAGAGACCATGGTCCGTCTTGCCCGCTACCTGACGTGGGTCATCTCGCACGCCCGTAGCGGCCGTATCGGGATCCTGGTCCTGTGTTGCCCGCGAGCCACGACGACTCCGTGGTCAGGAACCATCACCTGTCTCGCCCGTGAACTCGGTTGGTCGGGGTGTGTGCCCTCAGTCCGCCCGATGGGGGGTAACAGCGGTGTCGTGACTGCCGTCTTCGCGGCGGGAGGTTCAACTTCAAGAGGTGCTGGCAACCCACGGGCCGACGATCTCGAGGATCCGCGAGCGGTTCTCATGGACCCCGGCCATCCAGGTTCGCGTCGTCTTCGTGTCAGTGGCGCCCTCTCGCATGCGGCGCGGGTTGAGTACCGTCCCAGCCCCTTGGCCTAGGCGTCGCAGTAGGTCGGCGTTGTCGCAGTAAACCCGTCCCGGCGCGGCCCGACCAGGTATGTGCCGTATCGCCAAGCGGATCGCTTCCCCGGCCACCCAACCGAGGCCGACGGGAACGGCGTTGCCGATCTGCTCGTATTGCTGGGCGACACTGCCCTCAAACATCCAGTCATCTGGGAACTGTTGGATGCGCGCATACTCCCGGATCGAGAGCGGTCGCAGTTCCGTCGGATGGCAGAGCATGGTCGCCTTGCTGTCTGGCCTAGTCGTGAGTGCCGGCGTCGGTTCGTCCCAACTGAGACGTCGATAGAAACCGGTACGGCCGCCCCAGGACTGAAACGCACGACCGAGGATCTCCGGGTGCCGCTTCGGTGGGAGGTCTCGCCAGTTGCCTCCTTCCGGCACCAGGGCCATGACCTTCCGTTTCGATGGGGGCAGCTGGGTGAAAGCTGGCGCCGGATCGTCGAGATCCGCCAGCGCCTGGCGGAGGGTGACCCAACGGGACAGGCCGTCCGCAGGCTCACGTGCATGCGTCGGCTTGGGAAACACAACCCGCTCGCCGTCACGTGACCCGACGATCAACAAGCGCTCGCGACGTTGCGGCGCCCCGTAGTCAGCGGCGTTCAATAGATCGAAGAACAGCGAGTAACCGGTTGCTTGCAGTTCGCCCAGGATGCTCAGAAAGGCCGATCCATAACATTCATCAGGTTTGAGGGTGGGCTTCCCTGGCCCACGTTCGGCCAACGGCCGGTGGCGGATGGCAGCGGACAGGATGCCGCGGACGTTCTCCATGACGAAGAAGCGCGGCTTGGCTTCAGTCACCACGCGGACAAACTCGCGGAACAAGGTCCCGCGAGGGTCGCCCAGTGACCGTCGTTGTCCGGCCGTACTGAACGACTGGCAGCTTGGACCACCACTCACGACCGTCACCGCTCCGACGTCAACGCCAGCGAGCTCCAGCAGCTCCTCAGTCGACACGTCCTCGATGCGGCCGTCAAAGAAAGGCACGTCGGGCCGGTTTCGCGCGACGGTCTTTGCTGCCCTGGGATTGCTGTCGACCGCGCCGATGACGCGGAACCCGGCGGCCTCCAGACCCAAGTCGAGCCCCATGGCGCCGGTGAACAGCGACAGCGCCGTCCCTGAAGTTCTCAAGACCGACGGCCTTTGGCCTGTTCGGATGGCCGAACTTGGTGCGAGACCTCCTCGACCGCGCCCTGCAACGTCGTCACGACGAAGTCCTTGAGCGTGACACCCTGGAGCGCGGCCGCAGCCTTAACCTTCCGGTGCAGTTCGTCATCCAAGTCCACATTGATGCGCGCCATCGCTAAGTCCAGTGTCAAACGGAAGTGACCATCGCGAACTATACAAGCTTCCGAGTGTTACAGCTCCGATAGGGCCAGTTCCACTGTCTGGAGGTCGGCAGGCCGCTCCGGCCGGGGTCAGTCCCCGCGCCTCGACCTCGTGGCGGCCTCCCAGCCCGTGCCAGTGTGCGTCGAGTCTCGCGCCAGGCTGTGACGGGATGCCGGATCCTGGGCCGGCCCCCGTATCAACCGGCCGGGTCGGTGACGCCGGCGACGATGTCGCTGCCCCACAAGGCACCGGGAGTGGTCGGGGTCGATTCCACTCGGACGTCGGCTCCGGTGTACGGGGCGTCGACCATTTGGCCGTTACCGATGTAGATGCCGACGTGGCTGACGTTGGTGGGTCCGCCTCCGAAGAAGACGAGGTCGCCAGGTTCGATGGGGTCGTTCGGCCCGAGCTTGGTGGTGGCGTCGTACTGGTCCTGGGCGACTCGGGGCAGGGTGATGCCGGCGACCTTGTAGGCAGCCTGGACGAGGCCGGAGCAGTCGAAGCCGACGCCGGGGGTCTCGCCGCCCCAGATGTAGGGGGTGCCGACTTGGGCGAGCGCCCAGTCGACAGCGATCCCGCCGGCGGTGTCGGCGGCGACGGTCTGGGCCTGGGTCTGGCCGTAGGTCTGGGCGAGGTCGAGGACCTCGGACACGTAGGCGTCGCTGTGGTTGTAGGCGTAGACGGCGGCGTTGAGGTTGGCGCCGTTTTCGGCTCCGTTGGCGCAGAGCATCCGGACCGCCGCGTAAACGGCGTCGGTCGGGTCATACGGGCTGGGCGGGTTGGCCCCGCCGGGCGGGACGGGGGTGTCGTAGGCGGCGAAGGTGGCGGGCTCGAACTGCATGGGTCCTTCGGCCCGGGCGGAGTTGGCGCCGGAGTGGACGCCGGGAAGGTTCGAGGTCCCGTTGCCCGATTCGACGGTGCCGATGGCGGCGAGCACGGTCCAGGGCAGCCCGGGGCAGGTGGTGGCTGCCTCTTGGTAGAGGGTGAGCATGGCGGCGGGGATGTTGTCGCTGGCCGTGGTGCTGGGGGTGCTGTCGCCGCCACCGAGGAGCGAGGCGACTCCGGCACCGGCCCCGGCGGCGAGGACGGCGACCACGAGGACGAGGCCGGCGGCACCGGAGGCGATCTTGGTGCCGAGCCCGGAGGAGGCGGTGGCGTCGAGGCCGATGCTCACCTGCCGATGGCCAGCCCGGCGAGCTGGGCGAGGCGGAGGCGCGGGCCGCGGTTGCCGATCGGCAGCCAGACGTCGGTGTCGGGAGCGAAGCCAGGCCAAGCGTGGGGCGATCGAGCGGCGGTGGCGACGGGAACGTCCGGGCGAGCCAGGACCCGGCGGGCGTCGGCTTCGCGGCGGGGGCCGGGGAAGGTGAACAGGACCCAGTTGGGATGGCCGGCCTCGGCGGCGAGCTTGGCGTAGCCGTCGAGCTTCCCGGCGAGACGGGCGAGACGTTCGGTGCCGTTGTCGTGTTCGAGGAGGAACGGCAGGGTGGTGCCGGCCTCAGTCCAGACGCCGTAGCCGTCGGGGCGGACGACCTCGCCCCACTCGCGGGCGCAGCGCCGCTCGGACCACCACTCATCGAGCGAGCGACCAGGTTGGATACGGGCGGAGCGGAGCAGGGCGGTGAAGAAGCCGTTGAGGCCGACGAGGTGGGCCAGGCGCTGGCTGGCGGCCAGGTCGTGGACGAGACCGCGGCGCCAGTCGAGGTCGGCCACGTCGATGCCGGCCTCAGCGGCGGCAAGGGCAGCGCCGAGCGGACCGAGGACCCAGTGGAAGGGGGCCGGGTTCCCACCGGTCCGGGGTCGGAAGCGGTCGAGGACGTCGAGGGCGTACAGCTCGCCCAGTCGCATGCGGGCTCGTCGTTCCCCGGTGAAGCCGACGTCGGCTACCTGTGCAGTGGTGAGGACACGGTGGTCCTCGAGCAGGCGGCACAGGTGACGGTCGCGTTCGGTGAGCCGACCGAGGACGGGCAGCAGCCGACGATCGAGGTCCCGCCATCCACGACGACCGACCATCGGAGCTGACGGCGCAGTCGATGCGGTGCCTGACGGCGCTGTAGCTGCCTTGATGGCGCCTGACGGCGCGATGCTTCCCGCTGCGGCGCCTGGTGGCGCTCCCGCCGACGATGCGATGCGGACCGGCCTTCGGCCGGACATCTCCGACGGACTCACGACTTCTCACCCTTTAAGTCCGCCGACGCCACGGAGCCCCCTGCGGTCCGATGTCGTGGCGGTCCGACGCGGGGTGAGGGCTCCGATCCAGGACGGAGCCCCTCGTGGAGCCCGTTGCGGAGCCCTTGATGGAGCCCCTCACGGACATCGCTCCTACCCCGAGGACCGGCGGAGGGATGGGCGGGTGCGGGCAGGGTCCTCCCGGCCAGGGCCGGCCGGGCCGGCGCTACAGGTGGTTTGGCGGGACGGGTGTGGGCGGCCCGGTTGGCTTCCCGGACGGCGTCGGCTCGACCCGCTATGGCCGGCGGCGCGGGGCGGGTGCGCAGGGTGAAGGCGGGGGTTTCTTCGCCGTCGACGACGAGGCGGGCGACGGCGGTGTAGGCGCCGAGGTGGGAGAGGTCGTGCTCGGAGACTTCGGGGGTGACGTGGCGGCCGAGGGTGTGGGCGTCCTCGGGGGACATGGAGAACCAGATCTTGGTCCGGGCGTTGGCCGACACCGCTTCGCGTAGCTCTCGTGGGAGCTGGCCGAGGTGCTGGTGGGCGAGGACCATGGACAGCCGGTAGCCGCGGGCCTCGGCCAGCATCTCGTCGAAGGAGCGGGGCAGGTTCAAGAAGTTCTGGCACTCGTCAACGACAAGGGAGGCGTCGACCCGGGCGGCCTGGCCGAGCCGAGCACGGTGGGTGGCGGTCTGCCACACCTTGGCCACCACGAACGAGCCGAGCAGCTTGGCGGTCTCCTCGCCCAGGATGCCCTTGGGCACCCGGACCAGGCAGATGCCGCCGTCGAGGACGTGACCCATGTCGAAGCTGGAGTCCGGTCGGCCGACCACGGAGCGCACGAAGTCGCGGAGCAGGAAGGCCCGGAGCTTGTTCATGACCGGGCCAATGACCTGGGCGCGACTGGCCTCGCTCATGGCCTCGTAGGAGTCCCAAAACCCGCCGAGCCCGACGGTGTCCTCGGCCACCGCCGCTACACGGGGGGCTCGGAACGCGTCGTCGGCCAGCAGCCTGGGGACGTCGGCCAGGCTGGTCGAGATCCCAGTGGCTGCCCCGTAGCGGAGCAGGGTGAGGCAGGCGGAGCGGAGCACGTCGTCGGTCCGGGGTCCCCAGAAGGCGGCGAATATGGAGCGGAAGATCCCGACCAGGTTGTCGACGGTGAGGTCCGGGTCCGGTCCCGACAGCACGTTGAGGACGGGGGCGGCGTCGGGGTCCTCGGGGTCGATGAGCACGGTGCGCGCCGCCGCTTGTTCGGGGAGCCGGTCACACAGGTCGGTGATCAGGTCGCCCTTGGGGTCGATCACCACCACCCCGCGGCCGGCAGCGACATCGCCCAGGACCAGGTTGGTGAGCAGGGTGCTCTTACCCGAACCGGTGGCTCCCATGACGTGGAGGTGGTAGCGGGCGTCCGGTACCGCCAGGGCGACGGGCCGGCGGCCGCCGGCTTGGGCGTCGCCGAGCAGCTTGGGCGCGCCGAGTGGTCGGCCGCTCTGGGTTTTCGACCCGGGGAGAGTCGACCGGGCGACTGCCGGCGGGGGGGCCACGGCGTTGGCCCCGGCTCGGGCCAGGCCGGGGACGCTGGCGTCGGTGGGCAGGTGGGCCAGGGCGGCCAGCTCGGCGACCGAGACCAGGTTGCCCCGTCCGAGGCGGCGTCCGGCGAGGACCTGGGCCGGGTGGCGGAGCCGGTGGCGGTCGAGGCGGTTCCGTCCCGCGTAGAGGGCGAAGGCGGACGCGACGGCGTGCGCCCGGCCCCGCAGCCGGAGGACGGCTTGGCCGTCGGTGGCGGTGGTTGCCACGGCGTAACGGACGCTGATGGCCCATGAGGGCTGCGCGGCCTTGTCCAAGATGTCGGCCACGTCCGCGGAGCGCGACGGGTCGGTGGCTGGGGCTTGGGCGGCCGGTCCGGGAGTGACGAGGTCGATGAGTCGGGCGATGCGGGCGGCGGGCCGCCCGGAGCGGCGGGCGGCGGCGGCTTTGTGGAGTCGGGTGAGGCGTCGGCCGGTGACGGGGCGGGCCAGGATCTGCACGGCAGCCGACTCGGCTTCGTCAAGGCCGGCCAGGGCGCCGATGAGTGGTCGGAGCGGGTCGACCTTGTGTTCGGTGCGCAGCGGGTAGTGCTCGGGGAGGGCAAGCGTGAGCGTGCCGCCTGTCGCCACCCCGTCGCCCACGAGCGGAGGGATAGCGGGGACGGTCTCGGTGCGCGCCCCGGGCCAGGCGGCCTCGACGGCCCGTTCGACCAGTCCGGGCGGGATCTGTCCTGGCACCCAGATGGCGATGGTGAGCCCGCCGTCGGACGCGGTGAGCTCGAAGCCGAGGTGGGGCTGGCCGCCAAGGAAGCGCCGCCACGCCGGGCGGAGGAGGGCGACGAGGTTGGTCCACAAGGTGGCGGCCCCTTGGGGGTCGACGTCGGGCGGGGTCAGCACCACGACCAGCCGGGCGTCTTCGCCCATCCGGGCGGCCTGGGTCCGACGGATCACGGTGAGCGCCACCAGGCCGGCCAGCGCCACACAGGCGGCGGCCGGGCCGAACGTCGTGGCCAGGTGGCCGACCATGTGGCTCAGGTGATGGACGAGATGCAAGGTGGTGTCGCCGGGGTGGGTCAGGTAGTTCCCTAAGGGACCGGACGGGACGGTGGGGGGTGGGACCGGTTGGGGCGTGGGAAGGGCTACGCCCGCTGTGGACGCGAGGAGGATTGCCATGTCGAGCGCTCCGTTATTGGCTAGAGGTCGGGGGTGTCGTCGAGGGTCTGTTCGATCCCAGTCCGGCACACGTCGTCCTCTTCGTCGCTGGCCAGGGCGGTGAAGGCCACCCGGTCGACTCCGGCGGCGAGGAGGCCCTGGCCGCGTGCCGCGCCGAGGAGGTAGGCCCGTTCGCCACCCGATAGGCCGAACGCTTCGGCCAGGGTGTCGATGGATTGGGGGGCTTGGCGGAGCAGGATCTGGGTGGCGGCGTTGGCGATCACGGCCTGGCCGAGCGATGAGCCCAGCAGGTCGCCGGCGTCTTGGGTGACGACGGTGAGGCCGGCCCAGTGCTTGCGGGCGGACTTGGCCATGCGGAACAGGAACTCGGCCCCGGACGGCTCGGCCATGAGCAGCCAGGCCTCATCGACGGTCACCAGCCGGCGCTTGCGGTTGGCCGGGTCGGACACGCGCCGCCAGATGGCGTCGAGGGTGAGCAGCGTCCCCGCCGCTTTCAGCTCGCCCGGCAGGTCCCGGAGGCTGAAGACGATGAGGTGGCCGTCTGGGCGGGTGGTGGTCGGCCCGTCGAAGAGTCCCCGGTGGGTGCCGGTGGTGAACGGCACCAGGCGTGCGGCCAGGGTCCGGGCGGCGGGGTCGCCGTCGGACTCGAGGGCGGCGGCGAGGTCGCGGAGTAGGGGTGCCGGTCGGGTGTGGCTGCGGGGGTCGGCGGTGATCCCGACCGACTCGTAGACGGCGACGATCCCCCGGTCCAAGGCGGCGGTCGACGCCGGGTCGGGTTTGCCGCCGAGCAGCACGGCGATGAGGGTGTGGACGAACAGTGCCCGCCGGGTGAGCGCATCCGATTCGGAAGTTCGGGGTCCGGGGGCGAGGTCGAAGGGGTTGACCCGGACGCCGGGTGCGCCGAGACGGACATACGCGCCGCCGACGGTCTCGGCCAGGCGGCGGTACTCGTCTTCGGGGTCGACCACCGCGACCTCGATCCCTTGGTAGAGGGACCGCAGCGCTTCGAGCTTGGCCAGGTAGGACTTCCCGGCACCGGAGCGGGCGAGGATGACCGAGTTGTGGTTGTCCTGGGCGAAGCGGTCCCACAGCACCAGCCCGGACCCGTTGGTGGCGGTGCCGTAGAGGACGCCTTGGCTGGCGGACAGCTCGGCCGAGGCGAACGGAAAGCTGGCGGCGAGGGCGTCGGTGTCGAAGGAGCGTCGCTGGCCGAGGGCGTCAACACCGACGGGGAGGGTGGAGGTCCAGCCTTGCAGGGTGCGCCAGGTGGACGGCTGGGCGTCGAGGAGCATCGAGGCGCACACCGCTCGCACCCGGGCGCACTCGGCGTCGAGGGCTTTCTCGCTGCGGGCGTGGACGGTGAGGTAGAGCCCGACCCGGAACAGCTTCTGCTCGCCCCGGGCCAGGCCGGCGGCCAGCTCCCGGGCGTCTTCCGCGGCGACTTCGACGTCGGGGTCGCCTAGGCGGCCTTTGGCGGCGTCGGCCCGGCGCCCGGATTCGAGGCGGGCCAGTTGGCGGCGGAGGCGGTCGGCGGCGATGTTGGCCGAGACCGGCTCGATGTGGAGGGCGACGTCGAGGCGGCTGGGGTGGGCGGTGAGCGGCTCGAGCCAGCCGTGGCCGACCTCGCGGGGGTAGCCGACGATGGCGAAGCTGGCGCACCAGCCGTCCCCGATGCGCACGGCCCGGGGGCCGACCTCGATGGCGTCGGGACCGAACGGCGATGGCGGCCGGGTGGCGGGCCGGGGGATGCGGGACAAGAGGCTCGTCATTGGCTTCCTCGTTTCGGGTCTCGACGCACGGTGTCTCAATGCACGGTCCGGTTCGGTTGGCGACGAGCGGACTGGGCGAGGGTGATGGGCTCCTCGGTGTCGTAGGCAGCAGGGCCGGCTAGGCCGGGGAGCCGGGTGGTGCCGGCGGGGTCGAGGGCGCGGGCCAGGCACTCAGCGGTCTGGGGGCCGTCAAGGACGCTGAGGGTCACGCCTGCGGCGCCGAGGGCGGCGCCGGCTTCGGCGGCCCGCCGGTGCAGCCGGCCGGCGGCGTCGTCACCGCCGCGCTGGCGCAGCACGACCAGCACCTCACGGCGCAGCAGGTCCCGTCGTTCGGCCAGCTCAGCCAGGAACCGGGCGTGGCCGCGGGCCGCTACCTCCAGGGCGGGGTGTGGCAGGCCCGGCGCCGAGTCGAGCAGGGCGTCGATAGCTGGGGTCAGGTCGACCGGCTCGGCCCGCACCAGGACCTCGACGGGCTCGGCGAGGGAGTTCAAGAACCGTGCGAACCCGGCCACCAGCGCCTCTTGTTCGGTCGGGGTCCGCAGGGCGAAGGTGACCGCGCTGGCCCGGCACACCAGCGCGAGCCCATCCGCCCCGAGGCCGATGATCCCGTCGGCGCGGATCCCGGTGACCGGGAGTCGCAGGGGTGCCGGCAGCGGCCCGGGTCCGCCGGCCGAGACCGCGGCGCCGACGAAGGTTGGGGGCGGTGTGATCCCGTCGGGGGCCGGGACGAGCCGGTGCGGGCTGCGGTGGTGGCGCCACGCCGAGCTCACCCACCGGTCGGCGGCGACCCCTTCGAACCGTCCGAGGGCGAGCATCGCCGCCACGGCGCCCACTGGCACGGCCACCACGCCGAACACCGCGATGGGCACCGCGTGTCGGGTTGCGGTGAATGCGGCCCACAGCGCTACTGCGGTAACGCCCAAAATGGCGAGTTGACGGGCCGTGAGACCGGCGAGGAGCTTGTCCGGGCGCTCGACGTCGGCGGGGATGCGCACCCGGGTCCGGTCCCGTGCCCGGTCGGCGGGGCTCACAGCCCGACCCCGGCGGCGAGGGCCTTAGCGCCCTTGTAGATGATGACGTCGCGCACCACCCGGCCGAGACCGCCGTGACCACGTGAACCGGAGAACACCACCTTGCTGACCCAGCCGGGGATCTTGACCAGCACCCAGCACAAACAGGCCGAAACCAGGAGGTCGACGAGGCCGCCGGTCGAGGCGATCCCCAAGTTGGCCGGGCCGCCCGAGGCCAGGAACACTCGCAGGGCGGTGACCAGCACCAGCGATTGGGCGACCTGGACGGCCAGGGTGCCGGCGAAGGCCCGCCACCACAGCTTGGCCAGGCCCTCGGTTTGGGGCAGGGCGTGGCAGACCAGGCAGATCGGTGCGGCCACGATGAGCAGGATCACCAGCGCCAGGCGGACGATGTAGGTGGCGAGCAGGATGATGGCGAGGACGGCGACGACCCCGCCCAAGAGGACGACGAAGATGCCGCCGTCGGCCAGCGACCCGAGGACGAGCTGGCGGAGCACGACCGCGGCCCCCGACGGGTCGACGCCCTGGCCGAGGACCGCTTGGGAAAGCGAATCGGCCGTCGAGATGGCGAGGCCGGCCAGACTGAGGCTGGCGTTCACCGCCACCGCGGCGACGACGATGCGGGGCAGGACGTCCTTGATGGCGGTGCGGGTCTGGATGGTCTCGTGTCCCATGACTATCGCCCCGCCCACCAACACGAACAGGACCAGGAAGGCGTCGGCGATGCCCTCGGTCATCTGCCACAGCTGACCGACCCGGCTCTGCGCGGTGACGTTCGGGGTGGCGAGCAGGGTATGGCCGAGCAAGGTGAGGATCGGGTTCAGGGCGTCGGTGACCACACTGCGGAACCAGTCATCGATGGCGGCGGTGATGTGGCCGGTGATGTCGAACAGCCCCGGCGAGGCCTGGGTTCCGCCGCTGACACTGCCGCCGCTCCCCGGCGTAGGCGTTGTCGGCGCGGTGGTGTTGCCGGGGCCGACCTGGATGCCCGGCGGCCCCTCACCCGCCGACCCCGAGCCCGACCCCGGCGTGGTCGGAGTGGTCGACGACGTGTTGGTCGACGCTGCAGTGGTCGAGGCTGAGACGTGGGCGGCGGTCAACACCACCGTCGTGACGCTCGCCCCGGAGCGCGGGGGCAGGGCGTGGGCACCATACGCCTTGGCGCCGTGACCGCTGCCGGCGAGAGCGAGCACGACGACCAGGCCGCCGATCGCGATGAACAGCCTCGGGTGCCGGGGTCGCCACACGCCCAGTCGCCAGGTGCCGGGTCGCCAGGTGAAGGCCCGGGTCGTCATCCGCCGACCAGCGAGGCGAGGATTGAGACCAGCAGCGGGGCCAGGACGGCCAGCGCGTAGCCGATGGCCGCCGACTTGAGGGCAATCTTGGCCTTCTCGACCTGGCCTGGGTCGCCGCCTGCGGTTAGGTAGCGGAGCCCGCCGATGGTCAGGAACAGGGTGGCGAGCCCGGCCAGGATGCCGACGATCCAGTTGGTCAGGTTGGAGATCACCCCGCTGAGCGTCGGGCTGGCGCCGGCCGCGAATGCAGGGGGTGCGACTGCCAACAGCAGGCCGAGGGTGATCAGGGCGGCGAGGGCCAGCCGGCGCACGGCGACTGGGGGCCGTCGCACCAGCCCGCGTAACAGGCGCCGGGCGTATCCCGAATGGTCCGGTTGGGTGGGGTTCGTGGGTGTGGGATGTGTCGTGGCGGCCTCCTCGGTCCGGTCCCGGTTCGGCGGCCGGGGCGTGGTGTGGGGTCGGCCCGGTCGGTCCGGTCGGGCCGGGTTGGGCACTCTCACCTCCTCGGTGGTGGTGTCGAGCGACGCTGGTCCGGTCGCCGGTCCATTGACTGGCCGTGCCGGGGACGACCCCCACTAGAAGAACAAGGGGTTTCGGCCCTTTTTTCGACAAACTCATCCGGCGGATAGTCGTCGGAGGTGAGCCATTCGGCGAGTGCTGATTCGGCGCGGCGGCGCCGTTGGTGGCAGGTCTTGTAGCCGAGCCCGAGTGCGTTGGCGGCGTCGGCCAGGTCGATGTCGCCGATGCGGGTGGCGCCGATCAGCTCGGCGTCGGCGGCGCTGAGCACCCCGGCCCGGACCGCTTTGGCGAGGACGAGGTCGGGGTGCCCCCACGGGCGGGGCGGCGCCACGGATACCGGTTCGTTGCCGGGCCGGGCACGCTCGGCCAGCTCGGCCCGCAGCAGCCGGTTGGCGCCGATGCGGGCCAGCCAGCACAACCGAGACGCCAGCCGAGCCCGGCCCGGCGTGCAGTCGGCGACCGCGGCCAAGAAGGCGGTCAGGGTCTCGGCCTCGACGTCGGCTGCCTTGCCGGGGCAGGCCTGGACGAGCGGCCAGGCGGCGCGGCGCAGGCCGGGCAGGAGCACCCCGGCCAGCCCGACCGTCCACGCCCCGCCCTGGGTCTGGGAGCGGGCGACGAGCTCGCCCACCACCGCGTCGCGCACGTCGAAGGGGGTGGAGGGGTGCAGGAGCCTCGCCTTCAGCTCCCCGAGCGGGATCGCCCGGTCCGGCAAGCCGGCGACCGTGGCGCCGTCGAGGGCGAGGGGGTTGGGGCCGGTCACGAGGAGATCGAAGGTCTTCTCCAGGGTGTCGAACGGCGAGTCGGTGAGGATGCGGCGGGGGGCCATGGGCAGCTCCGTTCACTGGGAGCCGCCATCGCGCCACGCGGGGTACCCCGCTTTTACCCCGAATCGACCCCACCCGGCCGCACCCCGCGGCTACCCCGAATGTGGGGTCTCGCGGGGTGTCCTGACCGGCCCGACGCGTTCGGGCAGGTCAGTGGGGCGGGGTACCGACTACCCCGAAGTGGGGTAGTCCGCGGGGTCGCCGCCGCCCAGGCGCCGGAAGAAATTTCTTCGACGACCCCTTGCGGCGAGGCTGGGGTCGTCGACGGAGGCGACTACCCCGAAGTGGGGTAGTCGGTGCCCCGATGTGGGGTAGTCCGCACCCCCCGGGGTTCGACGCCGCGGGGACGGACTCCTGGGGGCCGGGCTATCCGGATTCGACGATCCGGTAGCGGCGAGGCGAGGCGGTCACCAGTCGTGCCTCGCCCTCGGCCTCCAAGCGGGCCAGGACATTGGACACCGCCCCCTGGGAGCGGCCGAGGGCCTTGCCGATCTGGGTCGGACCGAGGTCCTCACCGGGCCGGCCCGCCAGGTACTCGCGCACCAGGACGCCCAGCGCCCCCCGGCCGAGCCGGTCCGTCGAACGGGCCGGCCCGCCACCCGTGCTGTCGTCGGCCGAGGCGTCACCGGTCACCTCCGCCACGACGTCGTCGGGGGCGGTGTCGTCGGGGGCCGGCGTCGTGGTGCTCCACCGGTCGGCCAGGCGCCGACCACCCTCGCGCCCACCGGGCTCCCGGCGGGCCGTGCCCGCTGATTCGAGGGTGGCGAGGTGCTTGGCCGCGGTCGACTGGCCGATCCCGAGGACCTCGGCCAGTTCCGACGAGGTCGCCCCCGGGTGGGTGGTGAGGACTTTGAGGATCTGCTCGGGTGAGACCTTCTGCGTGGTTGCCATGGTGGCTCCTTTCGGGTCGAGTTACTTCCGTCTCGGAGGAGCTACCTCCGTCTCCGGCTCCATCTCAAGGCCATGTGCCGACCTTTTCCGACGTGCCGGAGAATATGAATGAGCTGGGGGTGATCTCGGGGGTTTGTAGAAAAAGAGGGCCGGACCCCTTGTTCTTTAGGTGACGCTTGTTCGGTCGTGGGCCGCCCATGACCACACCCACCACCCCCCGTAGTGCCGCCCGTCCCACACCGTCTCGTCCCGTCGTGCCGCTGGCCGTCTGGCCCGTGGCCCAGACCTCAGCCCAGTACCAGCGAGCCGGCCGCTACCTGCCCGAGTGCGCCCAACACCCAGCCAAGATGCTCCCCGAGCTCGCCCGGCGCATCGTCACCGAGTACTCCACCCCCGGCTCCCTCGTGGTGGATGTCATGGCCGGCATCGGGACCACCGTCGTCGAGGCCGCCGCCCTCGACCGGCGCGCCGTCGGCGTCGAGGTCGAGCCCCGCTGGGCCGACGTCGCCCGAGCCAACATCGACCACATCCTCGACCCAGGCCGCCGGCCGCTGGCCGAGATCCGGGTCGGGGACGCCCGCAAGCTCGGCGACGTCCTCGGCGACCTGGCCGGCACCGTCGACCTGGTCTGCACCTCCCCGCCGTACGCGTGCGACGTCGGGAACATGGCCAAGGCCAACTGGGGATCGGGCGGCGACCTGTGCCCGTCGGACGAGCGGAACTACTCCACCGACAGGTCCAACCTCGGTCACGCCCGTGGCGCCGCCTACGAGGCGGCCATGGCCGACATCTACGCCGGCTGCTTCGCCCTGTTGCGGCCCGGCGGGGTGCTCGTCACGGTGACCAAGCACTCCCGACGAGGGGGCCGGACCCTCGACCTGGCCGGTCTCACCAGCGTCCTCGCCCGTCGAGCCGGGTTCACGTACCTCGCCCACGTCATCGCCCTTCACGCGGCGATCCGCGACGGGGACCTTGTGGCCCGGCCGTCGTTCTGGCAGACCACCCAAGTCCGCAAGTCACGGGCCCGAGGCGAACCCGCCCATCTCACGGTGCACGAGGACTGTTTGGCCTTTCGTCGACCGGAGGTACCCGATGCCCATTGAGCTCCCCCTGTCGGTGTGGCCCACCGCTCAGCGCACCGCCCGCGCCCAGCGGGCCGGCCGGTATCTCGAGGTATCTGGCGTCCACCCGGCCAAGATGCTCCCGGCCATCGCGGCACGGGCTATCGCTACTTACACCCGACCCGGTGATCTCTGCGTCGACCCCATGGCCGGCGTAGGAACGACGCTCGTCGAGGCGGTGCACCAAGGACGCGACGCCATCGGCATCGAGTACGAGCCCCGCTGGGCCGAACTCGCCGAAGCCAACCTCGCCCTCGCCCTCACCCAAGGCGCCAGCGGCCACGGCGAGGTGATCTGCGGGGACGGGCGGTCCATGGCCAGCCTGGTCGACCCGGCCGTCCGGGGGCTCGTCGCCCTGGTTCTCACCTCCCCGCCCTACGGGCCATCCCTCCACGGCCGGGTCACCGCCACTCCCGGCCAAGGCGTCCGCAAAGAACACGACCGGTACTCGACCGACCCAGCGAACCTCGCCCATGTCGGGCTCGCCGGCCTCCTCGACGCCATGCGCACCGTGCTGCGAGGAGCGGCCCAACTGCTGCGCCCTGACGGGGTCGTCGCCATGACCGTGCGCCCCTGGTGGCGCGCCGGTCAGCTCATCGACTTGCCCGGTGCCCTCGTGACCGTCGGTGAGGAAGCGGGCCTCGTCCTCTACGAGCGCAACGTCGCCCTCCTCGCCGCGCTTCGAGACGACCACCTCGTTCCCCGGTCGTCGTTCTTCGCCCTCGAACAGGTCCGTAAGGCTCGCGCCGGCGGCGTGGCCCGTTCGGTCACGGCTCATGAAGACTTGTTGGTTTGGCGGCTTCGGACCCGACGGTGACGAGCGCCAAGCGTGCAGCGCCCCAGCACGGGCCAGTTGCCGGGAGCCTCGACGAGATTCGCCTGATCGCCGAAAATGCGGGGGCGTTGACGCTCCCTCCGGAAGCGGCGGCGATCCTGGCACGCGTCGTTCGCGCTCACCTCGCACGGGCGTCTCGGGCCGACGGATCAGCGAAACAAGGTGTCCTCGCAATCGGTCCCCCTGTGGAGGGAAGCTCTCGCTCATGACCGAGCCATTCGCCGCCTACGTACGCACCAGCACCGAAGACAACCAATCGCCGGAAGACTCAAAGCGCTGGCAGCTCGCCCTTGCCAATCAGCTGATAGTCCCGCACGCCGGGAGTATCACCGCCGTGTATCACGACATCAACGTGAGCCGGTCGCTGCCCTGGAGTCGTCGCCCCGAAGCCAGCCGCCTCCTCACCGACGTGGCCGACCCGGGCCGCGGATGGAAGCGACTTGTGATTGGCGAACCCCAGCGAGCCTTCTCCGGCCCGCAGTTCCAATTGGTGTTCCCCGTCCTGTCCCATTTCGGTGTCGAGCTGTGGGTGCCCGAGATCGGGGGCGCGGTCGACCCCGACAGTGAGGCTCACGACCTCGTCATGAGTCTCTTCGGTGGGTTGTCCAAGGCCGAGCGGCGGCGCATCCAGCACCGCACCAGAGCCGCCGCCCTAGCCCTCGCCGCCGACGGAAGATGGCTCGGCGGTCGGCCCAACTACGGCTACCGAGTCGTCGATACCGGCGTCCCCCACCCCAACCGCGCCAAGGCATCGGCGGGCGCACAGCTCCGCACCCTTGAACCCGATCCAGACACCGCGCCCGTCGTCCGACGCATCTTCGACCTGTACGACGCTGGCGTCGGCTACCGCTCCATCGCACAACGGCTCGAAACTGAAGGCATCCTGAGCCCCGGCGAGGTAGGACCCGTCCGACACCCGCGCTCCGCCGGGGTCTGGGGTGGATCTGCGGTGCGCGCCATCCTCATCAACCCTCGCTATCTCGGCCACCAGGTCGCCGGACGCCAACGCCGTCACGACGAACTCCTCGACACCCGCGACCCCGCCCTCGGCACGACCTCCCGCCAACGATGGCAGGACCCAGAGGCCTGGGCGTGGTCGGAACAGCCCTCGTGGCCGGCACTCGTGCCCAACGAGCTTTTCGAGCGGGTCAACAAACGCATCACCAATACCCACGGCAACGGCCGTCGGCGGCAGCGTTCCGAGCCGGGCCAGTACCTGCTCTCCGGGGCAATCCGATGTGCGCATTGTGGAAAGTCCATGTCCGGCAACACCGCCAAGAACAAGCCCTACTACCGCTGCTCGGCGACCCGGCCCGACTACGCCACGCCTTCGGCCCCCGGGCACCCCCCCACGTACACGGTCCGCGAAGAACGCATCCTTGCCGCCGTCGACAAGTGGCTCAGGTTCCTCACCGACCCCGACCACCTCGATGCCACCGTGGCTGCCATCCTGACCGCGGACGAAAAGGCCGACACCGAACCCGCGGACGTGACCCAAGCACGCAACCGAGAGCACCGTCTCGCAGTAGAACTGGACCGAATCCTTGCGGCCGTCCGTGCCGGCATGGACCCCACCCTCGCCGCCGGGCAGACCCGCCAGATCCAGAACGACATCATGGCCGCCAGATCCGTCATCGAACGTTGGGTTCGATCGCACGAGCGACCGACCCAACTGACCGAACCCGACCTGCGGGCTGTGCTCACCCAAGCCAGAGGACTCGTCGAGCTCCTGGCCGCGGCGGATCGCATCGACCGAGCAGCCCTCTACCGAGCGCTCGGCCTCAGCATCAAATACGAAAAAGAAGCTCCAACCGGGCGGGAACTAGTCCACGCCCAGCTGGAGCTATGTGGTGGCGGGGGTTGGATTTGAACCAACGACCTTCGGGTTATGAGGGTGACGGTAGCCACCGATGTCTGACGCCGCCGACCGACGCCCACCGCTGTGACCTGGACTTTCGTGGCCAGCGGACCGATCCCGGCCGACGTCGACCTGACGGGACCGATGGGGGGATCGCTGCCCTATCGCTGCCCGGGAGTCAGATCTACCGGGAACAGCTCACCGGTCCGGTCCGCGACCGCCTCGTACTGAGCCAGCCCATCGGCGAGCCAACCAGTCGCCTCGTCCTCAGACCCCGGAGGCCAGCTGGTCGTCGCTCCAGATGCTCCTAATCGCGCACGTGAGGCGGAACTCCACGTCTGCCGCAATGACGGCCGGCGCCGCCGGTCCCAGGGCACGGGGTGCGGGAGATCAGGTCGGAGGCCGCGGCGTAGGTGAACATGGCCCGCAGCGCCGAGTACTGCCTGCCGACGGTCGATGGGGCATGTTCGACGGCCCAGGCGTTTACCAGGGCCTGGATTTCGGCCGGGGTGACACTGGCGAGCGTGATGTCGCCGAGCGACGGCAGGACGTGGAGGCGGAGGACGACGTCGTCGCGCACTCGGCTACTGGCTCGCTTGGTCGGGTTGCTGGCCAGCCACCGGCTCGCCAGCTGCGCGACGGTCAGGCGGCCGCCAGATGGATCGACCCAGGCGCCTCGGTTGACGTCGGTCTCGACGGCCGACAGCCACGCCTGGGCGTCAGCTTTGGCCGGGAACGTCCGGGGTGCGACGTGCCGTGTCCCGTTGTGCCAATACCCCGCCTGCCACCTACCGGATGGGAGCTTGCGGGTCGAGCCGAAGTGCCGGCGACCGGTCACCCGTTCGTCGCACCCTGTTGCATAACCTCGGCCACGGATGGCACCTCCTCCTGGGTGTCGTCCTTGGCCCGGTAGGTGAGTGGAGCCACCTGCCGGGCCGTTTGCGTCCCAGTCTGACCGAACGGTGCGACAGGCACCGTGACTGTCGGACGTTTTGCCACAGTCGCCCCGAACGGCGAGCGTTGAACCGCCTACGGTGACAGCGGCACCGATCCGAGCGGGCAGGCGTCGAGGTCGGGGAACACGAACCGGGCTGGCCCGTCGACGGCGCCGAGGCCTACGACAACCCCGTGCTGTCGTTCGAGGAGGCGTAGCGTCTCCCAGTCGACCGGTACCGCCCGCTGAGGGTCGACGGCCTCTAGGGCAAGCGTCGGACCGTCAGCGAGGCGCACAGCGAGGACCAGGCGGCCTCGGAGCCAGTCGACGTCACCCCATCGAAGCGCCGCCGCTTCTGCCGGCTCGATGCCCGTGAGCGCTGCAAGCCGAACCGCCTGCCGGTTGATCACGACTCGCCGTCCCCCTCGATCGGCCCGTCCCGTTGGACCCATTCCAGGAGCCGGTGGCCGAAGGCGGTGACGCCGGATACTCGGAGGTGCGGCTCCCACGTTCCTGACGCTCCGAGCTCAAGTGTTCCCTGAGCGATCAGCTGGGACCGGTAGGGCTCTGAGATGACGGCCTCGGCCAGCGGTGGCGGCGGAGGAGGCGTGACGGTCATGGTCTTCAGGATCCGGAAGTGCGGAGCCTCCAGCGCAGCGAGAGCAGTCAGCAGGGCTGCGTCCTCGTCGAGGTCGGCGTCGTCCTGCATCGCCTGGCCGAGCACCCTGGCCATCGCAACCCGCTTCTCGTCGTTGTCCGTCCGGCGGGCAGCCAGCAGCGCTGTGGCAAACATGTCGACGAAGCGCTCGCTGCTCAGGAGGCGTTCCCCGAGTTCCTCAGTCGACCCGCCATGGGCTGCGACCGTCTCCTTCACGAAGTCGTCGCCACGTCGTTCCCAGAGCGCTTGAGCGAGACCTACGACTGCGGTGGCAAGACCAGCTTCGGGCAGGTTCGCTGCGTTCATGATTGCCTGGACGGCGGTGGCGCCCAACAGCGGGATCAGGGACTTGGCCACACGGCCAGTCTGTCGCGGTCTGCACCATGCCGGGGACTGGAGTCCGCAACCTAGGCGACGAGGCGGGGGCTGTCAGTACTTCACACCCGCCACGTCGCCGCGGCCGTCGGCCGGAACCGCCGGTACGTCTCCCCCCAGCCACCGCTGTCCGGCTCTACCTCCGCGACCCAGCGACCCACGGGTTCGTAACCCATGCGGAGAGCCCAGCCGGTCATCTCCCGTTGGGCCCCGCGGATAGACAGCGATTGCACGTCCAACTCCGTCGTCGTCTCGTCCTCGCGGGCGACGGTGCAGGACACCTCCATGTTCTTCTGTGTCAACCACATTTCGATCGGCTGTGGCTTGGGCTTGGAGTCCATAGCGTCACTAGTGTTTGTCATGCATCTACTGTCGCATAACGTCCTTAGTGTGTCAAGTGTCAATGCGCTGCGCTTCCGAGAACGGTCGTCGGTCAAGTCGCCGAGCTAGCCAGCTCCCGATCCAGAGCGACGGAGCGAACCACGTGCGCCACCGTGGAAGCGTGCCAGCGTCCGCCTCGGGCAGTCGGGACACCCTCGGCGTTGAGCTGGGCAGCGATCGATCGGAGGCTGCGGCCGGCGGCGGCCTCGGCGGCGATATGGGCCCGCACGTCGCCCGGAAGCAGCGGGGCCTGCCCGGCTCGCTCACCCCGGTCTCGGCGCACCCGGTGGGCTGCAGCGGTGCGGGCAGCGATCAGCCTGCGTTCGTATTGGGCCGCGGCGCCGACCATCGTGGCCACCATCTCTCCCGCCGGCGTCGTCGAGTCCACGTCCACATCGAGGACCACGACAGCCCAACCGTGGCGGGCGGCTCGGTCGAGCAGGCCGGCGAGATCGGAGACAGACCTGGTGAGCCTGTCGAGCTTGGCGGCGACGAGCACATCGGCTTCGCCTCGGTCCAGGCGCGCGAGCGCAGCGGCGAGAGCCGGCCGCTTCGCCACGGTCTTGCCGCTGATCCCCGCGTCCTCGGCGTGGTCGAGGAGCTGCCAGCCGCGACGTGCGACGGCGGCCTCGATGGTCTCGATCTGGTCGGTGAGCCCTAGGCCGCTTTCAGCCTGCTTCCCGGTCGACACTCGGGTGTAAGCGATGGCGCGGACAGGGTGATCGGGGCGACCTGTGGCCTTGGCCATGATCCAGTGTACACAGATGGAACCAACTATGTACAGGGTTGCTATCCGCCGACGTCGAGCAGGTCGGAGATCGCGGCTAGGTGCCGCCGGAGCGGCCCGTCCGCCTGCCCGGGCTCGACCGGCAAAGCGCCGAGGGCCGCGCGCAGTCGTCGGGCTGTCGCTCGCCGGTCCCGGTCGGCCGTTGGGATC
The DNA here is from genome assembly GCA_021809105.1 of Actinomycetes bacterium. GTDB lineage: Bacteria > Actinomycetota > Acidimicrobiia > Acidimicrobiales > Palsa-688 > Acidiferrimicrobium. Next base: position 90,221 of record JAKBAM010000005.1, on the reverse strand, counting down.
TCAGCCAGCGCCACGTCGAGCGCTGCGGCAGGCGCAAGCCCGGCCGCCATCTCTCGTTTCATCACCGCTCGGAACCGCTCGATCTGCTTGCAGTTCACTGGTCGCGCAGCTCCAGCTCGATGCGCACCCGGATCCGTGCTTGACACCAGCCGAACCTCGGCTGCGGTGGCCTGGCGCTTAGCTCCTGCACTCGGGTGAACCTCCGCTGGGCGTCACGACGCCAGCGTAGAGCGCCGTCTACGGGAACGGGTAGGTCTGGCCGTCCTCACCGATCAGGGTGTAGCCGGAGCCGTTCGGCACCAATCCTGCGATCGGGGCCGAGAGCGTCCGGTTTCCGGTCGAGCCGTGGAACGTAGCGTCTCCGAAATCGAACACGCCGCCATCGGAGGCGACCAACCAATAGCCACCACCATCAGGCGTTGCCACCATGCCAATGATCGGCTCGTTCAGCTTGATGTTGCCCAGAGACCCGTAGAACGGCGCATCACCGAACTGGAAGATGCCGCCGTCAGTGGCGACCAGCCAGTACCCGCGACCATCCGGGGTTACCGCCATACCCACGATCGGCTTATTCAGCCGGACGTTGCCGAGAGACCCGTAGAAGGAGGCGTCACCGAAATCGAAGATCCCTCCGTCGCTTGCCACCAGCCAGTAGCCCTGTCCGGTCGAAGTCGGACTCATCCCTACAACCGGCCGGTTGAGGTGGATTCCTCCCAGGTCACCGTAGTTGTTTGCCGGGGGTCCGCTGAAGTCCGATTCGCCGTAGACAACACCGTTGACATCGACCGCCCAAGCGTTGCGGGAGATCGAACTGCCGGAGCAGTCAGTGCCGTTCTGCCAGACCGCGTCGAGCGCCGCACCGAATGGGGCGCTTGTGTCGATCGACTGAAGGTTGCCGCCGCTGTCGACGGTGTAGGTCTGAGCGTCGCCGAATGCGTCGTAAGTGACAACACCAGGCTGCACTTGCTGGTCGGCCGCCGTCCGACTATCGCCATAGGGACATGACAGCGCTACCGAGTTGGTGTGGATTGTCGGCGCCGGCGCTGCAGACGCACCTCCTGTGAAACAGGTACCCAGTGCCGCGACCGACGCCGCAACAGCCGCCATCCGTCTCATGTCGTTCCCCCCGCTCAGTTAGCTGATTTCGGGACGATACAGGCTGTGACGAGAAGCGGCAACGCCGTGGCCAGACAGCTCCCGCTACCGTTCGCTGCCCGCTACACCCTTGGACGCGCGCTGGTCGCTCTGCTCGAGGCCAGCGAACACGAGCTGGCGCAACTCTCCCGGTGCCAGGCGGATCGTAGGTGTCTGATCGCCGAGCAGGCCCTGCACCGCAGCGACGAGCACCACGTCCTCGGTGGCGGCCGAGAGCTGCACGCAGGCGGCGTTCCACAAGTCCATCGGCCGTCGGGCAGCCGCCAGGAGAGCGTCACCATGTGCCTGGTCGGGCGCGGCTATGAAGGCTGTCGCGGCGTCGACGACCGGATCGAGGCCGGCGGCGACAACCTGGCGGACGTCGTTGCCGTCGCCTGTGGCGATAGCCGTGGCCAGGGCCCGGCTCAGTCGGTTCAGCTCAGCTCGGGCGTCGGGGCGGTACTCGCTCATCCGTCTGCGGGGGGGTCGTCCCTAGCCTGAAGGCGTGCGAACACGGCTCGGCGGAAGCTATCCGCTTCGAGGTCCAGTTGCGGCGCATGGTCACCCAGGATGTCATCGAGGGCGGTCTGGAGTGTCCGTTCGTGCGTGGCCGCAGCCAGCTGGGCGCAGGCCGAGGTCCAGAGCCCTCCTAGCCCGATGGCGGCGGCTTGGACAGCGTCTGCAGTGTCCTGGCTCGGGGCGGCGAGGAAGCGACAGACGGCCTGGATGATGCTCCCGGTCGCCTCCTCGGTTATCTGGGCGACCTCCGAGTGGTCGGCCATGGCGATGGCTGCTGCGAACGCTCGGGTCAGTTGCCGCCGCTCCGCGTTGCTTGTCTGGGTACGTACGGTCATGTGGGGGACCTCCGGCTGGTTCGGGTCATTGCCTGCCCGCTGCGTTCTGCTGCTGCTCGAAGTCGGTAACGAAGGCGTCGATCCGCTCGTCTGCGGCAGCCTTCATCTGCTCCCGCAAGGTCGCCGGGTCGACGTTGAGGTTGAACGTCATGGCCAAGCTCGGGCCGGCACCGCTCACGCTGGGGGCGCCCGCAGCTGCGTTCGGACTGGGGATGCCTTCGGGGGCTCCGGTGAAGTTCCCGGCCACCGACCAGCCCTGCGGCAGGAACCCGCCCTGGTCGTACACCCCGACCGGCATGCCGAGGACACCGCCCTGCTCGTACCAGCCGGCGCTCTGCTCGTGGCCCCACGCTGCGATCGGATCACCGTAACGCTGCTTGATGTAGTTCATGAAGGCAGTGATCTGCCCCACGGCGGTGTTCACGTCCCCGCCGTAGGTGGCGTACTCGGCCGGCCCGTTGATGAACTGGGCTATCCCATAAGCACTCGACGATGGGTTCTTGGCGGTCATCGACCAGCCCGACTCGCGCATGGCCACATTGTTCAAAGCGATCCATTCGGGGCCGGTCCAGCCGAACGCTGCAGCCATCTTCTGGCCGAGGACGGCGTTCGCCGACGACGGGGTAGCCGACACGCCCGACACCCCCGACCCACCACTGGAGCTGGAGGAGCTGGAGCTCCCCTTGATGAACTTCTCGATGTCGGTGACCGCGGTGTTGACCAGGCCGGTGCCGACCTCGGCGACGATCGGAGGTGGGATCGAGCTGAGGACACCGTCGATGGCCGACTTGGCGGCGTCGAGGATCGGTTGTACGGCGTCGCCGGCCAGACCTCGCACGAGATGCTCGCCGCCGCTCACAAGGCTGCCGAAGAATCCAGTGATACCGCCGCCGCCGAACTTGGTGACACCGCCGGTGGTGCCGCCGGAGGCGAACATGCCGAGCTCGCCGCCGGCCTGCTTCCACAAGGAGGTGGCGTTGTTCTTGAACGCCGGATCGGTCGGTATCACATACTCCGGCGCGCGTCCCTCGCCGACCAGATAGGTCGGGCCCTGGGTTTTCATGCCGGGAGTGATCCTTGTTCCCGTCGCGGCGGTTATCAGCGGGATATCGGGGATCTTCAGGCCGACTATCCCCAGCCCTTTGTTGATCGGGTCGATAAAAGTGTGGTTTATGGCCTTGATCACGTCGTCGATGCCAGTAACGAAATCCTGCTTGATGGTGGACCATATCTGGCCGGGGATCGAGGTCAGATCATTCCAGGCGCTGGCAATGAACCCGACGATGCCGGTGCCGGCCTTGGCGTTACCCCACACCCCTTCCACCCATGTGGTGAAGGTGGTCCACACCGACGACAGCGACGAGTAGACGGTGTTCCAGGTGCCAAGGATTATCCCGCTGGTACCGAACAGGGCATCCCACGGTGTGGTCACCGCGGTTTGGATGCCAGTCCAGACGGTCGACACCAGCGTGGTGAATGTGGACCATGCCGAGGTGAAGAAAGAGCTGATCGCACCCCACACCGTTTCGATGGTGCTCTTTATCCCATTCCAAATGGTGGTGAACACATTCCCGACGTTGGTGACACCGGTTATCAGGTTCACGAACCAGGAGATCACCTCGGTGACCACCGAGATGATCTGCTGCAGGGCCACCACTACCACCCCGATGAGCATGGTGGCCAACCCGGAGAGCAACTGGATCAACGGGGTGAGGATCGGCACCAGGAACTGGATCAGCTGGGCGGTCAGCTGGTCGAACACCGGCAGAAGAGGAAGCAGGGACGCGATCAGCCCGACGAGGGTGGGGATCAACGGCAACAAGGCGTTGAGCAACGGCGTCACCGCGGACTTGACCAGCACTGTGATCAAAGGGGCGATCGCCTGCAAGGCGTCTTGGAACGCACCGCCCATCTCTTCGACGACGTTGCGGAGCGGTCCGAGCAGCGACGAGAAGGCCTTGAGCAGCACCGTGACGACCGGCTCCAACGCCTGGATGATCGGCATGAGCATGCCGAGGGCGCTCATCAACAAGCCGCCCAGGAAATCGGCGACGACACTGATCACGCCTCCCCATTCCTTGAGGATCGGTGTCAACTGCTGGATGATCGGCAGGAACGCCGACGCCAGGATCTGCACCACCTCTACGATCGGCGGGATCAACGGCTCCAGGGAGCCGATGATGTTGCCGACGATGACCTCGGCGAGCTTGAGCAACGGAGGCACCAAAGGTTCGACGGCCTTGAGCAGCTTGGAGAACAGCGGGACAATCGACCCGAGGGCCTGGCCGAGGGCGCCGGCCAGGAACGAAGCGAGTTGGGTCACCAACGGCGCCAGCGACGTGATGGCCGGGGCTATGGCAGTCAGTACCGACGCCAGGCCGTGCCCCAGCTGTTCGATCAGCGGGCCGAGAGCAGGCAGCACGGCGGTGAGGGCGGTGGCCAACGATCCGAGCGCCGGGACGATGGCCTGGCCCAGCTCCTCCTTGATCTGCGAGAAAGCCGAGCTGAGTCGTTGCATCGGGTTGGCGGTCGCCTGGGCCAGGCCGCCGTAGGACTTGTTCAACTGGTCGAGGATGACCTTCTGGGCGCCCATCGTGTTCCCGGCGGCGGTCATCGTCTTGATCTGCGCCTGCTGCTGGGCGGTCAGGATGATCCCCGCCCGGCGTAACTGCGCCGCCGCGGTAGCAGGGGCACCCAAAGCCTTGCCGAGCATCTGGGCGGCGGCAGGCATGCTTGTGCCCATCGCCGCCGCCAGGTTCTGCGACGCGGTCGACGCCTGGTTGAAGATGTCGTTGTTGGCGCCCGCGGCGTTCTTGATGTCACCGAAGCGGAGCAGCACGTTCTCGCCGGAGCGGACCGTCTCCTCGTTAGCCCCCGACAGATTCATCTGGCTGTCGATGAGCTGCTGCATCGATGTGGCGGTCATCCCCGAGGCACCGCCGGCGTTCTTCAACATCTGGGTAGTGACCGCCAGGCTCTTGTTGGCGGCGATCCCGTCGTTGGCCAGATCCTTGAACACCCCGATCGACGCCGCAACCCCCGCGAACGCTCCGACCATCGCCGTGCCCGCCGCCGAGAAATGGCTCGAGCTTTCGGTGGCTGACTTCTCCGCCGACGCCGACATCTTGTCGGCCGAAGCCGATCCTGCCGCGGCGTCCTCGGAGAACCCGGCGGTGATCTTGGCGTCCGCCGCCGAGAAGGCAGAGCTCATCTTCTCCGCCGCCGCGGAGAACACACTCGAGGTCTTGTCGGCCGAGGTGGCAGCACGATCGGAGACAGCCGAGAAGGATGACCCGCCTTCCTCCCCCGCCGTGGACAGGGCGGTGGTCACCTTGTCGGCTGCCGCGGTGAAGGCGCTGGAGGTCCTGTCGGCGGACTCCGACGCCCGGGAGCTCACCGCGTCGAAAGCGGTGCTTCCCTTCTCCCCGGCCCCGGACAGGGCGGTGGTCACCTTGTCCGACGCTGCGCCGAACACGGTCGAGGTCTTGTCCGCCGATTCGCCGGCGCGGGTGCCTACCACCCCGAGGGCGGTGCCGCCGGCCTCGCCGGCCGTGGTCAACGAGGACGTCACCTTGTCGGCGGCGGCGGTGAACACGCTCGACGTCCTGTCCGCGGCCGTGGCTGCCCGCTCGGAGACGGTGTCGAACGCCGCCCCGCCTTCCTCCCCGGCCGCCTGGAGCGTCGAGGTCATCTTCTCGCCGGCCGAGGCCATCAACGACGACATGTGGTCGGACGTCTCGGTCATCTGCTCGGTGAGGAGCTCGTCGACCTTGGCCGCTCCGGCCTCTACCTGGTCGGCCAGGGTGTTGGTGCGGGCCTGGAGCTCTATGTAGGCAATGCTGATTGGGCCGTCAGCCACCGATGTTTCCGTCCACCCTTTCTTTTACCGTTCGGGGACCTTCGATGCAATGGCCCGCTCTGCCACCTCTGCGCAGCAACAGCAACAGCGCCTTGTGGCGTGAGATTCGCTATGGTCCCGGGGTGGCTGGGCGGCCATCGGGGCTGCAGAAACCGGCTCGGGTAGGGGGGTTCGGAAATGGCGAAGTCGCGTAGCTTCACTTTCGACGGGGGAGCAGGCACCTACCTCGGCACGCTCATCCTCCAGGCACTAGTCACCGTGTTCACCCTCGGCATCGCCTACCCGTACGCCCTGGTCCTACGGCAGCGGTGGAAGGCCCACCACACCCAGATCAACGGCGTGCGCCTCATCTTCACCGGCACCGGCCTCGGCCTGTTCGGCCAGTGGATCAAATGGCTCGCGCTCATGATCATCACGATCGGGGTGTACTCCTTCTGGGTGATCCCGCGGATCAACCAGTGGGTGACCGAGCACACCGACTTCGACCCGAGCAGCCCGCCTCCGCCGGCCTTCCTGGTCGGGTCGGTGACCTACGCACCCGTCTCGGCAATGGTGCAGGCCCCAGGCATGGCAGGCCAACTGACGGCAATGCCCGGGCCCGCCCTGTCAGCGGGATCGCCGGAGTAGCACCACATCCAGCTGTCGGAGTACCCCAACACCCGCCCTACATCTGTCGCGGTCACCGATCGCGGTGGCCAGGCCCCCGAGTAGCACCACGCCTGTCACCACGGCGGGGTTGGGTCTACCCCCCGTGGTGCAAGGGGTGCAGCCGATCGAGCGCTCGCAGCCGACGCCAATGCGTGACAGCACGGCGGGCGTCCTTCGCCGCGGCGTCGACCTGGTCGCATAGGTCGGCGACCCGCTCGACGAGAGCCTCTCCCCACTCGTTGTCGATCGAGGCGAAGCCGTACTCGGCGTAGTGGTGGAAGTCGATGTCGTGGAGCTCGGAGAGCAGCCGATGGCCGGCAGCCCACACCGCCTCTTCCTCCACGGACTCCCAGCGGCCGCTCATCGGTCCTCCAGCACGGCGCAGACATCGGCGGTCGGACGCCACAGCCCGAGGGAGCCACGAGCCGGCACGGGCTCCCCGAGGGGCACCACGTCCGTCATGACCCAGTGCCACTGCCTCGCGCGACCCCACGGGCGACAGCACCTGGCGTCAGCATGGACGTCGACTAGCTCGGCGACAGCAAGGACCGCACCGCGGGCGGCGAAGGCGGGCGAGTCCGTGGTAGGCCGGTCGGGGTCACCGGGCCCGGCCAGCGCCGGCCATGCGTGGATGAGCGCCGGGTCATGCTCGGCGCCGGCATCCCAGCTGAGTCCGGCGTGTACGGCAAGCGGGCCGCGGTACTTCGTGGGCCACGACCGGTTCTCAGTCCGCTTGTCGGCGAAGGCCACGGCATGTGCCCACGGCGCGCGGATGGTCAGCGCCTTCACCGCGGACCGGCCTCGAGAGCCAGCTCGGGGACCTCGATGCCGTAGCGGGCCTCCAGCCACCGCGCGGCCATCCTCCGGTGGCAGTAGTCGTCGAGATGGGTGACGGTGCACCAGCAGAGCAGGACCAGACGCTGTCCCGGGTACTCCAAGCTGTAGCGCTCGATGCCGGCGTCGATCTCGTCCGCCTTGGCCTCCAGGCGTTCGGCGTAGAGCCGGCGGAACTCGCCTTCGCAATACGCCGGGCGGTGATTGAACACACCCCACGGTGCGATCGAGTTGAGGTACGGCTTGGTGGGGATGCCCTTCTCTTTGTTGCCGTGCCACCCTCTCGGCTTTCCGACTGAGGTGGAGATGGGAACGCCGAGCTCCGGGGTCATGGAGCGGTAGTTACAGGTGGCCAGGTCGGGCGTGAGGTTCACGGCTGGAGCACCGCCAGTTCGGCCTCGATGACGGAGGCGCGGATGCGGTCGGCGAGCTGCTCAAGAGGTGCCATGAGGTGGCCGGCAGCAGTGAGGACGCCGGCGCCCCAGCCCGAGTGGAACACCGCCCGCTCCGGGTCGGGCTGTGCCATACGGTCGGATCGGGTGATGGCGAGGAGCAGATCGACGAGCGCGGGTACGGTGTCCCACCCGCGGGCGGCACCCTCTTCGGCGCAACGTTGGAGCGCTACAAGCTTGCCTTCGGCGAACTGGGGGCTCATCAGGCGGCCACGGGCCACGGGGAGCTGCCCTCGGCCAGGACCGCTGCGACGTCGATGGTCGGCAGCGTCTCGACGAGGTAGGCGAGGTGGGCTACCGCATCGGCCCATCCGGCGCGGTAGCCAATGGTCCAGGAGGACTCGGGCTCGGCGTTGCCCGAGCGGGCCAAGTCATCCCACACCGTGCTGACTGCGCACGTCAAGCGGTAGCTGCCGCCGGCGGCCGGCTCGACGGCTCCCAGACCATCGAGCAGCTCCACGACCCCGCGGGCGTGCCGGCAGGGGACCGGCTTGCGGCGAGGGAACATGCCGGCCGGGCAGGTGCAGCGGACAATCAAGGTCCCGCTGGTCGACTCGACAATGCCCAGCGTATGGTGAACGCCTGGGTGGCTGGCCGACGGCGACGTGAACACCTTCGACGCTACGTCGGGTGTAGCGGTGGCGACGGGAAGTACGGTTGCTGTGGTCATCGAGGCTTCCTCTCGGTGGTCAGATCCCGGTGCCGCTGGAACGGCGCCGGGATCGCTTATGTTTATAGACCTAATTATAGGGGACAGGCGGCTCGTATACAAGGGTAAATCTGCCTCTGACATGGTAATACGTGCCGCCTATTACCATGCATTGAGGCAAATGGTCAGGCTCTCAACTGGCTAATTGGGCGTGGCGGGCCATGCCCGGCGACGCGCCTGCGCCACCCTTGCCGCCTCTCGGGCTGCGGGATCCAGCGTCCGCGCGACCGACGACGCCGACCACAGACGGCTTCTCTTCGAGGGGATGCCTTCGCTATTCAAGGCCTCGGCGATGTCCCGGAGGCTGGCGCCGGCGGCCCGCAGTGCCCGCATCCGTTCGAGGACGGCGAACTCGGCCTCGTCGAGTACCAGCTCACGCTCCTCCGCGCGCCAGCCGAACGGCGGCGAGCCGGCGACGTACCCGCCCTTAGCCGCTTTGGCTCGACGCCCGTCCCGGAGGCGCTTGACGATCATGGCTCGGTCCAGCTGGGCGAAGATTCCCATCATTTGCCGCATCGCCGTGCGCATCGGGTCATCAGGATCATCGGGGAGAACCTCGCCGGCGTCGACGGTGAACACGCGGCCGCCCCGCTGCCACACATGAGCGAGGACGGCTTCCTGCACTGTGAGGAGGCGGGCGAGTCGGTCGAGACGCGGGATCAGCAGTCCGTGCGCCTTCCGGGACTCGATGGCCTCCAGGGCGCAGCCGAGGCCTTCTCGGTCGAGGGCGTCGACGGTGCCTGAGATGCCCTCGTCGGTGCAGAGCTGGACGACACGGTGCTTGTGGGACTTCGCCCACCTGGCCGTTGCATCACGTTGTGCGTCGAGGCCAAAGCCGTCCTGTGCCTGGGCATCGGTGCTGACCCGAAGGTAGACGACGAGCTTCAGGCGCTTCGTCCGTGCGGTCGACACGACGACAGTGTAGCAACAACCAAAAGTGTTGCAACACACGTGGTAGACGGACTACGGCGGACAGGCTCTCTGCTCTCTCGCCAGCCGCCGCTCGTCATTCCTCGTCGCCTCCGCCGCCAGCGATCGGGGATCGACGGCCCTTCTCCTCCCGATCTCTTTCTCCTTGCAACATCAGCGCAGCGTTGAGAAGTCCCAGCGAGGCCAGGCCAGCGAGGTCGGACGCGTCGCTCAGAAGGGCTGGCCGAAGTACCTCCCGACTCGCCGCGATGAGTTGCCAGGGCTCCTGCGGCCGCAAGACACGGGCCTTGTCGGCGACCAGGGCCGCCCCATCCGGTGCCAACCGGTCGACCAGCTCCAGGGCGGTCTTGACGAGCTGCTCTTCGAGTTCCCACCCCCGAACGCGGTCGGTCGCCGTCTTGGCCTTGACCGCAGCGGTCACTACTCACGCACCCCGAAGTCGATCAGGCCCGCCATCTCGTCGGCCAGCTCCGCCACCCGCGGGTTCGCCCGCAGTAGACCGAGGATCTGCTTACCGGTCACCCTCTCCTCACCCCAGGCGTCGACGTCGGCCCGAACCGTGAGGCTCTCGGTCGGGTTGCCGCGCACCAAGCGTTCCATCCGCACCCCCAGGCTGGCCAGCGTTGTGGCGTCTCGCACCGACAGCCGGGCTGGGTCGATCTGGCGGATTCGCTCTGCGCCCTTAGCCACCATGGCTTGTGCCAACGCCGCGTGCACCCGATGGGCCCTGCGCGCTGCCTCGATCTCATCTCGGCGCGCTTCTCGGTCCTTCTCGTCATCCCAGGCCGCAGCCCGGGCGGGCCATGACCAATGGCTCGACCATTGCGCGTACTGACGTAGCTTCGATGGTGTTCCGTCGAGGTCGGCGAGCTTGCGGAGCGAGCGACGAGGGCCGAGGTCGCGGTAAGCGGTGAAGGACGCGAAGGCCCGTGTCGATTCTCCGTCTCGTCGTTCCCAGGGCGGGGACTCAGGGCCAGTGACGAGCCTCACGTCTCCCACCCTACGACGGCGAGAAGCTGCCCGGACCACAAGCCCTCGGCTAGCTGGCTGTACGGCCACTGGCGGGCGGCGGCCCGGCTACGAGGTCCCGGGATCGCCAGCCGTGCGGCGAACCGGCGGGCCACACGCACGTACATGAATCCGTGCTCGTCCTCACCGGCATAGCCGCGCCGATCAAGCGCCACGTGGCCGAGCTCATGGGTCACCATCGCAGCCGTGGCTTCCCACCGGTCCACGGCGGCGCACTCCGCTGGCCACATCGTGCCAGCCACCCATTCGGGCGAAATGTGGATGACACCGGAGTGGTACTCGGCGGCGGTGCCTTCGGGCAGCTCGCCGAAGGTGATGTGCGGCACTGGCTCGTCGGGCAGGAGGATCGAGGACAGCTGCCGGGTGGTGTAGCGCAGGCGGCCGGCGTCGTCCTCGAGTGCCTCGGGGGAGATCACGAGCGCGCCAGTTCGATAATTGCCGTCATGGTGCTGCTGACTGCGCTGTCCAGGTCGAACGACGCACCCGTTACATCCCGACCGCGGGTGGCGTTGCGGATGGCGCGGAGCCGGCCGGCCATGGCGTCGACCCCCGCCCGCGCCGCGTACGTGCGAAGCAGCTCGTCGTCGCTGGCGTTGGCCGGTGGCGCTACGACGAGCAAGTCATCCAGCGGGCGGTACGACCCGCTCATCGTCGAATTCCGGGGCGTGCGTCGCGACAGGCGCCAATGGTCGGGGCTCCACCGGGCGGTCCATTCCCCCAAGCCACCTAGGTCGACACGACAGCCAATCGCTCGCACCATCGCAGCCCATCGGAGCAGCGCCAGGAGCGGGCCCGCCGAAGGGAGCCGTTCGGCTTCCGGGACCGACAACGTGGCATCCCGTAAGCCGGACGACGGGATCCGCCCGGACCCCTCGGCTGCGAGGTGGTGCTCGCGCAGGTCAGCGAGGGCGGCGAGATCGGGGGTGAACAACACCTCGAGGACGCGTTCACTCTCGACCACCCGCCACGAGGTGGTCGCCACGAGGTCGATATCGGCGGCTGTGCGTCCCCATCGGGCGGAGACAGCGGGCGGAGGGCTGCTAAGGCGGGGGGGCATCAGGTTTCCTTCGGGTGGTCGGGCCGGCAGGAGCCGGCTGGTGTGGTGGCGTTGGGCGCCACATAGCAGGCGACGCGTCGGCCGGGGCAAGTACTTCGGTGCGTAACGGTTACGGCGCCGTCCCTGGCCCTCACGTGGAGTCGCGCTGCACATATCCGGCAACCGCTATCGAGGTAGGCCGATCGGGCTGCGGCGATCGCAGTTGCGGCGTAGGGGTTCGCCCCGGGCGGCACGATTGGCACTGCGAACGTCATGTCACCCCGCCGGAAGGTGTCGTAGCCGGCACGACTGTCGACGAGGAGCGGCTCCTCAGCCATCGCCTCCCGCAAACGGATCTTGAGGTCGGCGGTCATGGGCACGACGGGCATGTCCGTCCGGCGCGGTGGTCGTAGCTGACTGCCTGCATCGACCGGACGCCGGTCTCCCATAAGTGGCGGTGACGGACGAGCCACTCAAGAGCCTGGCGGTCGCCGCTACCGTTCCGACCGGCGGCGTGGCGGGCTCGATGCTCGGCTCTGGTCAGCATCTCGAGATGCCCGGGGCGCACACACCCCGGGTTGGCACACTTGTGGTGCAGCACCAAGCCCGGGCCGATAGGTCCAACCAGGAGTTCCCAGTACTCACGGGTCCGGCCTCGATGATGGCGAGCAGGAGTCGCGGCCCGGTCTTCCCAGCACGGCCCGGCGCCGGTCGGGACCTGTCGAAGCGTCACCGCCGCTCGTCGGCGAGGAGACAGGCGGCTCAGGTCGTCGGCCGCACCGGGCCAGGGGCCACCGACCCCCTCCTTATAGAGGGGGGGTCGTGTCCGGTCGCTCCCGTGTCCGATCGGTCCGGTGGCGTGTCCGATCGCCTGACCAGCACTTCTGCTCTCGGTGTCCGATGGCGGAGGTCGCTGTCCGATCGGGGGCATGGATGTGACGTGTCCGGTCGGGTGTCCGATGGCGCTCACGGCTCTTCTCCTCGATCGACGATGGCGAACCAGCGGTCCGGCGCCGCCCCGCCGCTGCCGCCGCCCCGTCCACCGGACTGCCGGTGCGCCTTGCCGCTCTTCTCCAGCTCACCCAACTGGCGGCGGGCACGTTTCAACTGCGCGTCGGTCAGTTCGCCCCCGCCCGCAGACCTCGCCGCGAGCTCGTGAGCGTCAAGACCTCTGGGGGCATCTTGAAGCGCCCGCAGTGCGTCGGGCCCGCTCGAAGTTCCACCGCCGTCGGCGGCGAGAGACGTCGTGCCGGCCAGGTGGTCGTGGACTAGCCGCAGCGGGCCGACTGGCTCCGCTGGCTGCTTCAGATGGGTGAGCTGGACGTGCGGGCCGCCGGGCTCGCCCCACAACAGAAGGACGCTGCCGGCGCCGGCAGCGATCCACGTCGAGCCGTACAGGTCCTCGAGCGATTTTGGTTTGGTCCCCCCTGCACCCTTGCGCTGGTGGTGGAGGACGATGAGTTCGCACCCGCTCGCGAGCAGCCCCTGCGCCGCCCGGTTCCATCCGGCGCCGACCTCGTCGTCGGTGAGACCGATGGCAGCGTCCTTCAACGAGTCGACCAGCACGATGCCGGCGTCGGCTTCCCGAGCCAACGCCGCGAGCATGTCTGGATGTCGGGCAAGGTCCTTCGGCGGAGGCCCTCGTAGCACCCGCAGCCGTCGGAGCCCGGCCGCCGTCGCTTCGTCGGTGGGATTGACCATGCGCCGCAGGGACGCCGCAGCCTGGTCGGGTCGATCCATGGACAGGGCGAGCAGGTTGCGGTCGGTCGGAACGACTGGCATCCCGAGAAGGGGGTCGTCACAAATGCCGAGCAGGCGGCACACGAGCTGATGAGCCAGGGTCGTCTTACCGATCCCCGGAGGCCCTGTGATCATGAGCGACTCCCCACGAACCCAGGCTGGGCGGTCGGGGGTTCCCCACAGTGCCCGGCCGCTACTATCCACCCCCTGCAGCCAGGTGACCCCGTCCACCATTCGAGTGCGATCGGCGTGGCTGCCCTGTACAGCGCCGATCAGGCGGGCGGCTTCGACGAGGGCCTCGTTGACATCGACGGTTTGGTTGTGGGCCAGCTCGATGATCTCGGCGCCGCCGGCGGCAAGGCGACGGGCACGCGCCGTATCACGGATGATGCGTAGATACGAGGAGGCGTTGCGCGTCGAGGGCGTGTCGCTCTGTAACTCGATCAGGCCGGCCACCCCGCCGGCCATGTCGAGCACGCCGGCTTTGGTCAGCTCGTCGGCGACGGTGACCGGGTCGACGGACTCGCCGGCGCCGGCGAGTCGCCGGATCGCCTGGTAAATGTGGCCACGGGCAGGGGAGTAGAAGTCGTCGACCTCGAGCCCGCCGACCAAGGCGTCATCGATCGCTGTGCGGGACAACAGCATCGCCCCGAGCAGAGCGCGTTCCGCGTCCTCGTTGGACGCCGGGGTCCGTAAGGGGGTGATCGAGCTCAGCTTGGCGGGGGCGGTCATGGACGCCCAGGTGATGCATCAGCTGCTAGACGTTCCCGGCGTCGCCGGCGTGCCTCCTCCCGCATAGCCTCCGCCTGGCGGCGGATCCGTCCGACCGCCTCATCGGCGTCCCACCACGCTGGCGGCCGGCCCGAGCCGTCGGTGAGTCTGCCGCGCTGGTCCGGTTCGGTGACGCTCTTGGTACTCACGACTCCGCGCCTGACCCGTAACCCTCTACCAGCACAGCGGGCAGGCCGACGGCTTGAGCTATGAGAAGGGTAGGCCAGCGAAGGCGGTTGCCGAGCCTCAGAGGCTCCACCGGTAGCTGCCCCTTGCCGGCCTGGCGCTGTAGCAACTCAGCCGAGCAGTCGAAGAAGCCGGTGGCGACCTCTTCGGTGCTGAGCGTCGCGGGGTAGTCGACATCGCCCACCCTTACGCGGATACCGGTCACGCCGGCACCTGAGTGCGCTCGGCCAACGCTTGCAAGAGATCCGCGTACTGGCGGGCATGGTCGTCGGTGGGCTCTCGATCTCCCCGTTCCCAACGTCCGACCGTCTGGACCGTCACACCGAGGGGGACGGCGAAGTCCTGCAAAGTCAGATTGTGGCACTTGCGGATCTCACGGCGCACCGGCACCGGGGGCAGCCGGGGTCGGGTCGCGAGCTTCGCCTCGATAGATGTGGGCAGTCTCACGGCAAGATCGTCATCCCGTCTCGCCTGTATCCCGGGTTCTCGGCGGGAGAAACAAATAGTCCTCCGGAGTATCCGTCACTGTCACGCCGCTGGGTTACCGTGTGGGTCGTGACTCTGGTACAGCCGCCGTTGATGGTTCGTGGAAGCCTGGGTTCTGAAGGCGTCCTAGAGCTTGAGAGTGTCGTCGAGCACCGTGGGACCGAATGGGTCGTGACCGCCACCATGGCTATCGCCCGCGGTGACCTGGTGGTCCGGGAGGTACGAGTCAAGGCACGAGACGGCATGTCAGCTGGCGACCTCACCTGGGAGGTGCTTCGCCAGGTGCCTTTCACCGGCATGCGGAAAGCGGTCCTTGGCGAGCCGGGCCACGTCGGCTATGAGACCACCAACGAGCCGGGAGCTATGACCGCCGACGAGGTCGTGCGCGGGATCCTGCAGTTAGATCGGGTCGAACGGAGGCGCTCCCAGGTGAGTCTTCCCGATACCGATCTGGCACGAGTGGCGGAGGCTTATGTTGAGGCTGTTGCTGCAGACCCGCGGCGCTCGAACGTGGTCTTGGCTGACCGGCTCGGCCTGACTACGAGGACAGCGACCCGGCTCGTCCACAAAGCTCGCGAGAAGGGCCTGCTGACGAAGCCAGCTTCTCCTCGAGGAAAGGCAGGCGGGCAGCTCACCAACGAAGCGCGCCGGATCCTGGCGGTCTCGGCGTGAGGTCCAAGGGCACCGGCTCGGTCCGCAATCGGGGCACCGAGCGAGCGCCGCGGTGGTTCGTCTACTGGAGCTACACGACCGGCGAAGGCAAGCGCAGGCAGGCAAGCAGGGGGCCCTTCCGGCTCAAGCGTGAAGCGGACGACTTCCTGGCCGATCAGCTGGCCCGAGCTCGCGACGGCCGCTCCGTCTCCCCCACGCGTCAGACGGTTGGTCAATTCCTCACCGAGCTCTGGTTGCCGGTCGTCAAGCATGACCTAGCCCCGTCCACCTACGCCAGCTACCAGGGCATCGTCACCAACCGGCTCGTGCCGCACCTGGGGGCGGTGCGCCTGCAGGACCTCGGACCCGGCCACATCGCGAAGGCTTACGACGCACTACGCGAGTCCGGGGCCAACCGGCGCGGCAAGGTCAGCCGGCCGCTGTCGGAGACGACGATCGAGCACAGCCACCGGACCCTCCACGCCGCTCTCGGCTACGCCGTCGCCCAAGGTCTGCTCGCCCGCAACCCCGCCGACGGGGTCCGCAAGCCGAAGCGGGCCCGCACAGAGATGCAGGTGTGGGACCGCACGAGCCTGGCGCAGTTCCTCGAGGCTACGGACACCGAGCGGCTGGCGCCGCTGTGGCGGGTGGCAACGCACACCGGTCTACGGCGCAGCGAGCTGCTTGGGCTGCGCTGGGAGGACATCGACTTCGACACCGGCCGGCTGTCGGTCCGTCGCAAGCGGGTGGCCGTCGGCTACGTAATGCTCGAAGGGCTAGGCGGGAAAACGGACAGGTCGGTGCGGGTCGTCGACCTGGACGACTCCACCGTCGCCCGGCTGCGCTCGTGGCGGAAGGCTCAGACGGAGGAGCGGCTTGCCTGGGGCCCAGCCTGGACAGCGACCGGTCTGGTGTTCACGCGCGAAGACGGTACGGGCCTGCACGCCGACCACCTGGCGGGAGCCTTTGCTCGGGCAGTGAAGGCCGCCGCCGTGCCACAGATCCGGTTCCACGACCTGCGCCACGGGCACGCCTCCCTGCTCCTGCAGGCCGGCGTACCGGTGAAGGTCGTGTCGGAGCGCCTAGGCCACGCGTCGCCTGCCTTCACGATGGCTACCTACCAGCACGTCCTGCCGGGCATGCAGGCGGAGGCGGCACGCATGTTCGCTGCGCTCGTCAACGACCTGTAGACCCTCAGATCGCTGCCCGGATGCTGCCCGGCCGTTGGATCGCTGCCCGATCGCTGCCCGAGAGGCCGATCGCCGCCCCGGAAGCAAGAGAGCCGGTGCTCTCGCACCGGCCCTGACCTGCTGTTTCTTGAGTGGCGGGGGTTGGATTTGAACCAACGACCTTCGGGTTATGAGCCCGACGAGCTACCAGACTGCTCCACCCCGCGGCGGTCCCGACAAGTTATCAGACCGAGCGCCGGATCGGCACACGGAGGCAGCATCCCCACGAGGTGGACTTCGTGGAGCGGCCCCGGAGGCCGGCGAGTGGACTGCATCACGGCTGCCCCTTCGATGGTGGCAGCCGAGCTCGGATACTCACCAAACTCTCACATCTTTTTCATGATCGCGTGACACGCGAGCCGGTAGACCAGTGGGGTGCACGAGCGACGAACGACGCCCGCCTCGACTCGTTCGCCCCTCCCCCGCCTTCCCTCCCTCGACGCCGTGCGGGTGGCCACGGTACTCAGTGTTGTCATCGTCCACTCGCTCTCTATCCTGGTCCCCGAGGACGGCGGCCCGGCTGGCGCGGTGCTCATGGTGTTCCACTCGAGCCGCGAGGTGTTCTTGCTGTTGAGCGCCTTGGTCCTGACCTACACGGCTAGCTCTTCGACGGTGGCACCCCTCCGATTTTGGCGCCGCCGGTTCCCGATCATCGCTGCCCCCTACGCGGTGTGGACGCTGATCTACTTCTTGACCGATGGCGATTTGGTCTCCCCCGGTTCAGCCCTGAGCCGCCTCGGTCTCGACCTCCTGACCGGCGACGCCCGCTACCAGTTGTACTTCGTGCTGCTGACCTTTCAGCTATACTTGATTTTCCCGTGGCTCCTGCGGTGGCTGCGCGCGCGCCAGGGCCGTCTGGCCCGGATGGTGGCCATCAGCCTGGTCCTGCAGTTGGGGTTCACGGCCCTCTCCTACTGGCGGCTACCAGCACCTCCTCCCCTTGTTTGGCTGTCGGACCGTCCGGGTTCGTGGCTCCCCGCCTACCAGTTGTACGTCGTCGCCGGAGTGGCCGTCGGTATCAAGATCGGCGATGTCGCTGCATGGTGCGAGCTTCACGTCCGCGCCTTGGTGGCGACGACGCTGGGGGTCGTCGGGGCTTCGCTGGTCTGGTACGCCGTGTCGGTACGCATGCTCGGTACCGGCCCGGTCCAAGCATCCACGGTCTTCCAGCCCGCAGTGGTCATCGAGAGCCTGGTGATCGCCGCCCTCGAGCTCGGGGTGTTCCAGGCCTGGAGCGCGCGGGCCAGCGAAAGGACGCTGCGGACCGTCGCCACCGGAGCGGATGTGTCGTTCGGGATCTACTTCCTTCACCCGCTCCTGCTCGAGCTGGCCGTCGACGCCGCCGCGCGGCCAGAGCTGGCGAAGTTGCCGCCGGTCGCAGCGGTAGCTGTCATCACCCTCCTCGTCGCCCCGCTCCTCTTGATCTTGGCGGGCACCGCAGTCTGGCTGGCGCGCCGAACGCCCCTCAGCCTGGCGCTGTGCGGAAGGCCTCGAAGGGAGAGCAGAACCGTGGGTGACCTCGTCCCCGCACGCCCGGCGGCGACAGGTCCGCGCCAAGCCGGCCCCGCCTTGCCCGCTTTCCACCCGCTCGCTCCGACCAGGGCTCTAGCGGCGTCGACCGCCGCCGAGGCTCCCGTCCGAGCGGTGTGATCGAGCAACTGGGTGGCGTACCGATCTCCCCCGAGCCCCGACCGAGCCGGCCCCGACCGCCCGGAGTTGCCACCACGACGGTTGGGTCTCCTCGGATGACTGCTCGTCGACGGCCTCCGAAGCGTGCCGCGGCGGTGGTCGCGACCTCGCTCGTCGCACTGCTCGCAGTGTGGGTGGCCGACCGCAGCAGCGCGGCCGGCACCGCCCCTCCGCCGGTCGCCGCTTCGAGGGCAGGCAGGAGCACTACGTCGACGACGACGGGCACCACGCGATGGTCGAGGACCACGGTGGCGATGGCCTACGGTGGGTTGCGGCGGTCCTACCTGGTCGTGGCGCCGATAGGGGTCGCTGGCCCTCTCCCGTTGATCATCGATCTGAGCGGGAGGGCCGTCTCCGCGTCCTACGAGGCCGCCCGGATGGACTGGCAGGCAGTGACCACCCGGGCCGTCATCGTATTCCCCTCCGACGTCGGGCTGACCTGGGACGCCGGGAACTGTTGCGGGAGCTCCGCAGAGAACCACGTTGACGACATCGGGTTCCTGGAGGCGGTGACCGCCAGGGTGCTGGCTACCGTGAGCGTCGCCGACCCCGCCCGGGTGTATCTGGCCGGTTACTCCAACGGCGGCAAGATGGCCCTCGACCTGGCCTGCCAGGACCCAGACGGATGGAAGGCCGTGGCCGTGTACGGAGCCACCGCCACCGCCGCTTGCCCCGACTTCCCAGCCACCTCGCTACAGGTGGGCGCCTCGACCGGGGACCCCGAGCTGACAATGGGCCCGGGCAGTGCCCCTCACAGCATCCACGGCTTCCCGGAGCCGACCGTGGACGACCAGGTGACGATCGCTCGCCGCGCCGCCGATTGCTCCCCACAAGACTCGACCTCCACGGCCGGAGCCCTCACGACGACGACCTGGTCGTGCGCCGCGGGGCGGCAGGTGGCACTCGCGGTCTACTCCGGCGGTAGCCACTCGTGGCCCCAGCCGAGCGGGGAGACGCCCGGTGCCACCGCCACCATGTGGCAGTTCTTCGTGTCCCAGGGGGCCTGAGGACGACCCCCACAGTAGGCGCGACCTCGTATCGTGACCCCATGGCTCCGACGGCGGAAAGAGCGACCTTCGTGGTCGTGGCGAACCGACTGCCAGTCGACCGCTACGCCGGAGCCGACGGGCGCGAGGAGTGGCGCACCAGCCCCGGCGGCCTCGTTGCTGCACTGGAGCCGGTCCTCGTGGCCAACTCCGGCACGTGGGTGGGCTGGAGCGGTGCCCCCGACGAGAAGTGCGAGCCTTTTGACGCGGACGGCATGCATCTGGTCCCGGTGACGCTCTCCACCGACGACGTGAGCGACTACTACGAGGGCTTCTCCAACGCGACGCTGTGGCCGCTCTACCACGACGTCACCGCCCCACCCGCCTTCGAGCGGCGCTGGTGGGAAGCGTACCACGAGGTCAACCGGCGCTTCGCTGCCGCTGCCGGCGAAGAGGCCGCCGAGGATGCGGTGGTCTGGGTGCAGGACTACCAGCTACAGCTGGTGCCCGCGCTCCTGCGGGCCGAGCGACCAGACCTACGGATCGGGTTCTTCAACCACATCCCCTTCCCGGGCTACGAGCTGTACTCCCGGCTCCCGTGGCGAACCCAGGTCGTGGAGGGTCTGCTGGGCGCCGACCTGATCGGGTTCCAGCGCCGGGACGACGCCTCCAACTTCCTGCGCGCCGCACGCATGCTGACCGGCGCGACGACACGGGGCTCGGTCATCGAGACCGCCCCCGAGAACGGGCGGTCGGGGCGTCGCCTGCGGGCCGCTCCTTTCCCCATCTCGATCGACACCGCCGGCTTGGAGCAGCTGTCCCGCCAGCCAGAAGTTGTCGCCCGAGCCGCCGAGCTGCGCTCCGAGCTCGGTAACCCGGGGACGATCCTGCTCGGCGTGGACCGCCTCGACTACACGAAAGGCATCCTGCACCGCCTACGGGCCTACGGCGAGCTGCTCGACGACGGCGAGCTGGGACCACCCGGAACGGTGCTGGTCCAGGTGGCGAGCCCCTCACGGGAGCGGGTCGAGGAGTACCAGAACCTGCGCGACGAGGTGGAGCTGATCGTGGGACGAATAAACGGTGACCACTCCTCGGTCGGCAATCCGGCCATCCACTACCTGCACCAGTCATTCCCCAAGGAAGAGATGGCCGCGCTTTACCTGCTGGCCGACGTGATGCTGGTGACCCCTCTTCGCGATGGAATGAACCTGGTGGCCAAAGAGTACGTCGCCTGCCACCACGACCTGCGCGGCGCCCTGGTCCTCTCCGAGTTCACCGGCGCGGCGGACGAGCTGCGCCAGGCCTACCTCGTCAACCCTTACGACATCGACGGGACCAAAGAGGCCATCCTGGCAGCCGTCGGGGCCTCCCCCAGCGAGCAGTCGCGCAGGATGCGACCGATGCGCCGGCGCGTCATCGAATCGGATGTGCACCACTGGGCGAATGCCTTCCTCGGCGCTCTGGACATGGTGACCTCCAACTAGATCACAGGCCAAACCGACATGAGCACCATCGACCGCTAGGCGCCTGGCGAAGGCGGCCTCCGTGAGGCGAACGTATGTTCGCTAAGGTGGCCCCGTGCAGCTGCAGCGCGACCTCTTCGCGATCGGCGCTGTCGGTCCACGCCCCGACCGTGAGGTGGAGCGGCACGACCTCGCCGCTGGAGCCTGGGTAGAGGTCAGCCGTAGCTGGATGGGCGGTGCCGACGAGGTGCTCGAAGCCTTGACGGCCTCCGTAGCGTGGCGTCACCGCCGGCGGCGAATGTACGACCGGGTGGTCGACGAACCACGGTTGACCCGCTGGTACCGCGCCGGCGATGCCCTCCCCCACCGTGCCCTGGACGGGTTCCGGGGGGAGATGGCGGGGCTCTATGGCGTGCGTTTCGGTCCGTTGGGGCTCAACTACTACCGTGACGGGGCCGACAGCGTCGCATGGCATTCCGATCGCGAGCTGCGCCACCTCGACGACACCCTGGTGGCGATAGTGACCTTCGGCGCGGCGCGCCCTTTCCTCCTCCGCCCGGCCCGAGGCGGAAGGTCGCTCGACTTGCGCCCCGGCAGCGGTGACCTTCTGGTCATGGGCGGATCCTGCCAGCTGTCGTGGCAGCACTCCGTGCCCAAGGTGGCAGCGGCGGGGCCTCGCATCAGCGCGTCTATCCGCTGGGCGCGCTCGTCGACGTCGGGATCGGAATAGTCGACGCGGTGGTCGTAGGAGCCGTCGACGTCGGGGCTTTGGTGCCCGAGGACCCGAGGAGTGCCTCCGCCTGGTTGACCAGCTGCTGGGCATTGGCGATGTCGGCGGCGTAGCCAGCCAGGTTGCCGCCCTTCAGCGCCGATTGGGCGGCGCTGAACTGGGCCTGGGCCTGCGCCAGGAGGCCTTGGGCGGTGGAACCCGACGGTGCGGTGGGCACCGTGGTCGGGCTCGACGATGGTGTGGTGGCCGGCGTTGTGGTCGTAGTCGTCGATCCAGAGCCACTACCCGCCGTCGGGGTCAGAGGGGTAGACGGCTCGTTGGCGGCTGCGGTATTGCAGTACATCTCGAAGGGATGGGTGGTTCCGTCAGCGTTGGTGACGTTGCAGAGCGCCTTGTCGAGCGAGGCGTTGCCAGAGTGGAAGGCCGTCGAATTGTAGACGACGACCACATCGTGGAGCGTGGGCACCGGGTTGCCCGTCGACTCGACGTAGATCGGCTCCACGTAGAGCAGGGTCTGGTTGATCGGGATGGCTTCCACTTGACCGAGCACAACCTGCGAGCCTCCCTGGTTGAGCAAGGTCAGCTCGCTGGATATCTCGTTGTTGGATCGGATGGCGTTGGTGATGAGGGCCGGGCCGTCCACGTTGGAGCCGGGTGTCGTCTCGAACACCTGGAGCTGCGGAGTGCCGTTGTTGCTCATCGTGGCGGTCATGAAAGCCGTCAAGTTCTGTTGCTTGTCGGACTGCGAGACCGCCACGTACGGCTGAAGGGCCATGAATGCCAACCCACTGCTGGACCCCTTCGGCGCCCGAGCGATGAGGTACTCCGGATCGAGCCGGGGGATCGTCGGCGCCACGATCGTGCCGTTGGCGGTCACGCTCACAGCCGCGCCGGTCGACGTGGCCGACAGCTGGCCGCTGCCCGGGTCCTGGCTGATGGCCCAAGCCTGGGCTTGGGTGTAGAAGTCGCTGGGCTTCGAGAGGTGGTAGCGCCCGAACATGTTGGTCTGGACCCGGAACAGGTCCTCGGGGTAGCGCCAGTGGGACGTGATACCCGGGATCAGCTTGTCCGCCTGCGACACCGGCGTGAACAGGTCGGGGAAGGCCCGCTCGTAGACCTGGATAATCGGGTCGTTCGGCTGCATGACAAAGAAGTGCATCTTGCCGTTGTAGGCGTTGATCACGACCTTGACGGAGTTACGCACGTAATTGAAGGCGCTTGCCAGCCCGCTGTTGGCTGGTACTCGCGACGTGTTGGCCAACTGGCTGTAGGGATAGTTGGCCGACGTGGTGTAGGCGTCTTGGACCCAGTACACCTGGTTGTTGAGGATCACCGGGTAAGGGTCGGCGTCGTACTTGAGGAACGGAGCGGCTTTTTGCACGCGGTCCGAAACGTTGCGGATATACATGACTCGCGACGATGAGGTGATCTGGCCGGAGAGCACCATGTTGGGGTCACCAAAGCGCAGGGCGAAAGCCAACCGTCGAAAGATGCTGCCGGCGGGAACACCACCGGACCCGCTGTAGGAATTGGTGACCTGGTTGTTGGTCGTCGGATCCTGGTAGTCGAGCTCGGGCTGCTTCGACCCTGCGACGACATAGCTTCCGGGCGACTGCTGCCCGTAGCCGTAGTAGATCTCCGACCCCGGGCCGGCGGTGAGCGACGGCTGGCTGCCGGCCTGCGGCGGGATGTTCTGCAAGGAGAAGGCCGGCGTGCCGTCGGGGTTGACGCCGGCCTGTCCTGCCGGCGCTGCGACCGCCCCGTACCCGTGGGTGTATTCCAAGTGCTGGTTGACGAATCCTGCCGGAACCCCTGACGGGTTCAGCTCGCGGGCTGAGGTCACGACCTGGGTCAGCTGGCCGTTGATGTCGTAGCGGTCGATGCTCAGCTTGTTGAACTGGTAGTAGTTGCGTATCGCCTGCAGCTTGTCGAAGGTGTTGACGACCTGGTTGGGATCGAGCAGCCGGATGTTGGCGATGGTCTGTTGGTTGATCTGGCTGTTGT
Organism: Actinomycetes bacterium; assembly: GCA_021809105.1. GTDB lineage: Bacteria > Actinomycetota > Acidimicrobiia > Acidimicrobiales > Palsa-688 > Acidiferrimicrobium. Next base: position 66,798 of record JAKBAM010000005.1, on the reverse strand, counting down.
TGACGTCGCCCGGGCTCAGCTGGGCGTTGCCCGCGTAGTTGGTCGTCACCCCGACATCGCTCGGCGTGAGGCCGTATGCCGCCTGCGTCGCGTTGATGTTGCGCTGCAGGTAAGGGGCCTCTCGCGTGAGCTCCGACGGGCTCACCCGTAGGGCCTGGTAGAGGGCGGGGTACACGGCTCCGACCAGTATGAGGACCAGCAGCCACAGCACCACGGCGACCGCCGGCAACGTCCAGCCCTTCTGGCGCACGTTGACGATGAAGAGGATCGCCGCCAGGACCGCGATCACCATCAGGAGTTGCTTGGCCGGCGCGTCGGCGTGGACGCTGGTGGCGGTGGCCCCGTCCACGATGTGGCTCCGGGAGAGGACCAGCTCGAGACGCTGGAAGTAGTAATCGACCGCCTTGATCAGCGCGAGGATGGCCAGCAGCACCGACAGGTGGGTCTTGACCGCCCCGGTGACGCGCTGTCCGGTGCCTTGGAAGCGGATCCCCCCGTTGAGGTAGTGGGCCACCGCGGTCACGATCAGCACGACGATGACCGCAACGAAGAACCAATCCAGCAGAAACTTGATGAAGGGCAGCTGGAAGACGTAGAAGCCGATGTCGCGGTGCCACTGCGGGTCGGTGGCGTGGAAGCTGACGTGGTAGCGAAACAGGTCCCAGTTGTTCCACTGGCTGTTGGCGCCGGCGCCGGCGAAGACGGCGAAGATGGCTGCGGTGACGATCCGCACCAGCCGTCCCCTGGGGGTGACGACCTCCCGGTAACGCGCTACCAGCTCGTCGCCCGGGCCGGGGGCGAGGATGGCCGGGGCGACGCGGTCGGCGACGACGAGGCTGGAGAACATCATCGCGAAGAAGACGACGATGAAAACTGCGGCGAGGAAGATCTTGGTCAGCAGCACGCCGCGGAAAACCGACGTGAAGTGGACCTCCTGGAACCACAGGTAGTCGGTCCAGAACCGTGCGAGGCTCCGAAGCGAGATCAAGCCGACGATGACGACCACTACGGCTATCAGCAAGCTGATGCGCAGCCGGCGGGACGCGGTAGGTAAGCGGCGGGGCATCTCGGCGGGTGTGCGCATGCGGACGGCGACTCTATCGGTGGTGCCCGGGCCGCGACCATGCGGGCCTCGGGTCCGACAGCCCAGTGGCCCTGCTCACCGAGCGTCAGGCAGAGGATTCACCGGTGAGCAGGCACCGGCAGCCAACGTGCGCCGGCGGGTGGAACTGGCCGGTCGGGAACGCTTCACCCTTGGGCAGGAACCCGGCCAAGGCGTTGTCGTCGCAGTCCGGGCATGGCCCATCGGTGTCCTCGACGACCCATCTCAGTCGCGTCCCCGGGGCGACGGCGCTGAAGATGCCCTTGGAGAAGGCCGTGGCCACGCCGTCGACGACCGCCAGCTCCACCCGCTGGGTCTTGCACTCCCGGTAGACGGCGCCGATGGCCTCGACCAGCACCGGCTGCTCGTCGGTGGCGTTGTCCCGGATGGCCTCGCTCAACCGTCGACGCAAGGGGGTGATGAGGTTGGCGGCCACCTCGTCGGACACCTCGACGCCGATACGCGCTAGGTCGTCGCCGGGCCCGGCACCCGCGAACGTGACGCCCGCCCTGACCGCCAGGTCGAGCAGCTCGCGCGCGGCCTCCGCCAAGTGGGCGGCGTGCTCGGGCTCGTCGGGCAGCAGCGTGGCGGCCTTGGGCGTGCCGCGGACGCTGCGCAGCCGGTCCAGCAGCTCGTTCTGCTCGTCTTGGAGCGCCCGCTTCAACTTTTTGGCGAGTCCTGCCTCGACGTCGACGACCAACTGGTCTCGCCGCTCCAACAACGCCTCGTCATTGTCACTCCTAGCGGGCATCACCTCCTCGCCTCGTCTGGCGGGAGTGCCCTCGGCGATGGCCTCGGCATCTGCCTCCGATCCACGGACACCCTGTAGCTCGCCTGCAGGCACTTCGACCGCCGAAGGCTCGCTGACGGCGGGCTCGGCAGCCAAGTCGGGCTCGGCCTCCTCAGGCTTCGGGTCTGGCGCGGTATCTGCAGTGCTCCAGGTGCCGGACGTGGTGGGCGCCGGGGTGGCGCCGGCCCGCACCCCGGCTTCGCCGCTAAACGGAATCTCGGCCGGGTCGGGCTCCGGCGCCGGGTCGGGCTCCGGCGCCGGGTCGGGCTCCGGC
>JAKBAM010000005.1:35687-64532 GCA_021809105.1 Actinomycetes bacterium | reverse complement strand
GCCGGGTCGGGCTCCGGCGCCGGGTCGGGCTCCGGCGCCGGGTCGGGCTCCGGCTCCGCCTCGGCTCTGCGACCCGCCGCGTCGGCGGCTGCGCGCGCCTCGGTGTCAGCCCGCTGCAGCTCCTCGTGGACCTCCTCCAGGGTCCGGCGCACCACGGAGTAGGACTCGAGCAGTCGCTCGCGACCAGCCCGGAGCTGCTCGATCTGCACCGTCGCCACCCGCCGGCGCCGTGACAGGTCGCCCATGATCTTCTCTCTGACGGCCTGGGCGCCCTCGACGGTAAGGCGACGCTCCTGCTCACCCTGAGCTCTGGCGCTGTCGGCGTCCGCCTTGGCCTTGGTTAGCAGCTGCTCCGCCTCCGCTCGGGCGTGGCGCAGGATCTCCTCCCGAGCCATCTCGGCCTGCCGGCGGGCTTCGGAGAGCGCGGTCTCTGCTTCTTGGCGCATGTCGCCACTGGCCTGACTGGCCTCCCCGACGATGCGCTCCGCTTCGGCCTGCGCCCGGCGGCGAAGGTCAGTGACCGCCGCGCGGGCTGCGCGCAGGACATTGGCGGTCTCCTCCCCCACCAACGCAACGACGGTGTCCTCGTCGAGCGGAGGACGCTCGACCGGCTCCGGGGGGGCGGGGGCGACAGGGGCTGGCGGCGGAGCCTTCTCGAGCTCCTGGTGCAAGGCGCGGACCTCGGAGGCCACCTGATCCAGGAAGGCGCGCACCTCGTCCTGGTCGTAGCCCCTGCGCACGACCATGAAGCCCCGCTGGGCGATCAGGTCGGCAGCCAGGTGGGGCCGGGTGCTTCCACCGCGTGTCACGTCGCCGCTCATTGCGACCAGCGTAGATGCGTGCGGGGGCGCCCCGGCGGACCGTTCAGGTCCCGCCCGGCGCGGGCAGGCGGATGGTGAAGGTAGATCCCCGTCCGGGGACCGAGGAGCAAGACACCGAACCACCGTGGCCGTCGACCACCCGGCGCACCAGAGCCAACCCCAACCCGAGCCCACCGAACAGGCGGGTGTCGGACCCGTCGCCCTGCGTGAAGTCACCGAATGCGACTGCCTGCTCCTCGACCGTCATCCCCTTCCCGGGGTCCCTGATCTCGATGTCCACCCACCGATTGGCCGCTGCCCCACCGGCATCCACCGGGCTCGCGCTGACCCGGATCCGGCCGCCGACCGGCGAGAACTTGACGGCGTTGTCGATCAACTCGTCGACCGCGAGGGTCATCCAGCGACGGTCGGCCACGACCGGCGGGGTGGAGCGGGCCACCCGCATGACGACTTCGGTGCCGGCCGGCAGACGGTCCTGCCAGCCTCGGGTCACCTGCTCGATCAGCTGCCTCACCTCCAGCGGCTCGGGGCGCAGGAGCACCCGGCCGGCTCCCGACGTTGCGAAGAACTCCAGCATCTCGACGGTCCGCAGCAGCCGTTTGCCCGAGCGGAGGATCTCAGCGTGCCAACTCGCCGCCCTCTCCTCCGGCACAGGGCGGCGGACGAGGATGTCGGCGTAGCCGAGGATGCCCGTCAACGGCGTCCTCAACTCGTGGCCGATCCGGGAGAGGAACTCCGACTTCATCCTTTCCAGCTCCTGCTCCCTGCGAAGGTCGCGAAGCACAAGGACTCGCCCGGCCACCTCGCCAGCCGGGCCGAGGAGCGGCCCGCAGGAGACCGCGACGGGGACCGGTCTCCCCTGAGCCGGGCGCAACAGCCCGGTCACCGCCCACCCCGAAGGATCCGTTTGGACCAGGAGCGTTCGGAGCGACTCCCCGCCGTCGCCTTCCAACGCCAGCCGCTCTCCGGCCGACACCCCGACGACCTGCGAGGCGCGCCAGCCGGTGAGCTCCTCGGCTGCGCGGTTGAAGTCGGTGATCCGCCCTGCCGGATCCAGAGCGATCAGCGCCTCGCCCATCCCCGCCACGACCGCCTCCAGGCGGTTGCGCAGGCGAGCCTCGTCGTCTGCGGCCCCTTTCAAGGCGACCGTCTGTTCCTCGATGGCGACCAGCATGGAGTCGAAGGCGGCGCCGAGGACGCCCACCTCGTCGTCGCTGCCTATCCCGGCCCGCGCCGCGACATCTCCCTCCTGCACTCGCTTGGCTGCGACGGTCAACGTGCGGATGCCGGCAGTGATCCGATCGCCGATCAGCGCCGCGAGAACCAGCGCCAGAGCCGTCCCTCCCAGGGCGATCAGGGACAAGGTGCGGAACAGCTTGTCCGTCGCCGCGGTCAGGGTCGTGCCGGGCAGGGACAGGATCAGCGAGGCGACCGGCGGACCGGAGGCTGCCTGCACGCGCTGCACGCTGACCTCGCCCCCACCCGTCGCCCGGGTGATCGAGCCCTGCCGCGCGTTGCCTGCAGCGAGCGCCTCCAACGTCTGACGGGAGGGTTGCGGGCCGGCGGCGGCCAGGACCGCGGCCGGGGCGACCAGCGCCAACGAAGCACCCGGCTCGGCGCTGAGGCGCCCGGCCAGGTAGGCAGAGTCCAGCCGCCGGACGTTTATTACAGTCCCAAGGAGGTGGTCGCCCCCAGCCACGCACTCGGGGTACGCGGCTGCCACCCATGCGGCAGTTCCGACGACCACCAAGCTTCCCTGGCCATCCCCGGAACACTGCTGTCCGGCAAGAATCGGGCTGCGCAACACCAGCGGCACCAGCGGCGACTGCGGCACCTGCGTAGACAAGGTGCTTGCCACGATGTTGCCGCGGGGATCGGCGTAGGCGAATCCCCCCACGGGGAACACGGCGGTGATCTGCCGTAAACGATCAGCAACGGCGGTCACGACCGGCGCCGATGGCGAGGAGGTGCTGATGGAGACCAAGGCGTTGGGCGTCGAATTGCGAAAGTAGCCGGCGAGGTCGGCGGCCACGAAGCGGGCGTCTTTGACGGCGGTGGTGGACAGCGCGGCGATCTGCCCGACCTCGGCGCGCGCCTGGCTGGTGACGCGATCCAGCTCGTCGCGTTGCACCGACGAGGTGATCACCGATCCGAGCGCCACAGCCAGGACGAGAACGACGAGCAGGAGCGTGGAAGCCGCGCCGGCGGCAACGCCAGCTGCGACCGAAAGGCGCGTCGCGCCGAGCAGGGCGGCGCCCAGGACCATGCCTGCGACGATCAGGAGCGTGTCCACCGCGGCGCCGGGCGCTGCCAGCATCTCGCTCGCTGCGGCCGCAGCACCCAAGCCCGCTCCGACCCGCAGCGCCAGGCGGCTCCGGCGCCCTGCACCCCAACGGCTGCTGCCGCCCATCAGCGCCGCCGCTCCCACCAGCCTCCCGACGCCGAGCACGTCGTAGGGGTCGGCGGTCACCAGCCGAGAGCCGTGCAGGAAGGCCACCGCCCCGCCGGCGAGGAAGCCGACGGCAAGTGCGGTCCGCCCGGCACCGTTGCGGGCCGCTACCCCTCCCCTCAGCGCGACCAATACCAGCCCCGCCGTAGCCACCACCATGGTGACGAGCTCGGCGGCGAACTGGTACTGGGCGGCGGTGGTCGACATCTGCCGGTCAGGGCACCGTGATCAGGGCCCAGCGCTCGGAGCGGTGGATGGAGGGGGGTTCGGCAAAGATCCGACGCTACCCCCCAGGCGCTCGAGGTCGCTGAGGGCCTGGCCGAGCGACGCCACAGGGAGCACCTGCAGCGACCGCCCGGCATGGCTCTTGGCGGTGGCGTACTCGACGGTGGGAACGAGGAAGACCTTGGCTCCGGCGCGACGCACGGCGATGGTCTTCTGAGCCACGCCCCCGACGTCGCCAACCGTGCCATCGGGGGAGATGGTCCCGGTCGCGGCGACCGGCTGACCGCCGGTCAGGTGGCCGTTGGAGAGCACGTCGAGCAAGCCGAGGGTGAGGGCCAGGCCCGCCGACGGACCGCCGATGTTGCCCACTTGCACCGACACGTTGAAAGGCAGGGTGTAGGTGAGCTTGGTCTGCGTACCGACGCCGAGGAACGCTCTGGCGGGATCGGCGGGCACCATCGCGCCCCCGGTTGCACTCGGCTCGGCCGGGGTGCCAGTGAGGGTGGCGCTAAGGGCGTGGGAGGTCGTGACGCCGCCCGGACCGATACGAGACACCTCGATGGTGGCCTTCTGGCCCGGCCGCATGGCGTGGATGGCGTTGACCAGATCGGTGTAGGTGTGGACAGCCTTGCCGTCGACGGCGGTCACCAAGTCGTTGCACCGCACCCCAGCGGCCGCCGCCGCGGAGCCCGGTGATACCTGGACCACCAAAGCACCCAGGTCGTGCTCCTTCACCTGGTAGCCGAGGCGGTTGAGTGCCGCGACCGCCGCATCCTGCGTAGATCCGGTCATCTGCTGGGCGTCCTGGCACCCGAGCTGGCTGGGCGGCGTGGAGCCGAGGACAGCGCTCGCGGGCACGAGCTGGTTGCCAGAGTGGACCAGGTGCAGGAGGTGCAGCTTGTGGAGGACGAAATCGACCGGTGAGGCCGGTCCAACCAGCACGTCGACCATGAATACCTGGCCGTCTACCGGATGGGCCTTGCCGGCAGGGACGACGAGCCGCACGCAGGGCGAACCATCGGCCAAGCTCAAGTCCGCGCCCGACGAGCTGCGGATCTTGCAGGCCGGCGATGCGGTAACCGTAGGCGCAGTGCCCGGCGCGAACTCGTAGTACGAAGCCGCATCGTGGGTGACCACGGCAGCGCCTGCGGCGATCAGCAGGACTGCGAGCAGCAGGGCCACGAGGAGGACCCTGCGACGCCGACCCCTGCGCCCGGGCGGCCCATGCCCGGACGTCTCCGCCACCCAGGCACCGGCGTCCAGCAGCCGGGCCGCGGGCTGGCCTGCTTCCCGATCAAGGATCTGGCGGGCCCGCAAGTCATGCTCGGGGCGGCTGTCCGACAGGACCGTCACCGGGATGGGCTGCGCTGCGGCCTCCTCCACCGTCGGCCACCAAGCCGGGCTGTCGGCGCGGCCCGCCAGCACCACGCTCTCGATCCCTCCTGCCACCAGCGTCCTTCCGAGGCCGGCGGCGCTCCAGGCCCCGGTACCGGTGTTGGGCAAGACCGGCTCGCCGCGGCGGGGCGCCACGGAGGGATCGCTGTCCGGCGGCGGACCCCCCGGCGCCGCCGACCACACATGCACGACGCGCAGCCCGGCGGCGCGGGCCGCGCTCAGGACAGTGCTCAGCCGGTGGAAGATGTCGGGATCGCTCGGGCTGGGGGGTACGACGTCGACCAGGACCAACGCCTGGCGGTTCGGATCAGTCACCCGCAGGGCCCCCATGAGGAAGGGCGGCACCCGTTGATGTTGGTCGGCTTAGTAGGATCGCTGGGGTCGTGGTCACGCGTGATCTTCCGTGCCGGTGCGGCGGTGGCCGTGCCGGTCTGGTGGGTGATGAGCCGGGCCAGCCTGCCACGGGTGCCCACTCACGGGTGGGCACGCCCGGCACAAGCCTGGCGTGAGGAGGAGAGGCGCCCATGAGCCGGATCGATGACAGCCAGTGGCCCGAGGCGCCGCGCAGCTTGCGACAGGACGCCGTCGGGCGGGGGCGCAACGTCCGGGTCCGGGTCGTCGAGAGCTTCGCGAGACAGCGGGTCGGGCAGCAGACCGGCCCGTTGCGACGTATCCGCTCGGCTGCGGCGCTCCTGCTGGCCGCCTCTCTGATCGGCGTCGTACTGGCCGCCGGCCTGAGTGCCATCGTGTGGGGGATCTCGATTGCCGTCCAGCACGCCACCAACAACTGACTCCGCCGTCACGGCCCGCCGCCGCGTGGTGGCCCTGGCCGGCCATCTCGGCGACTTCGACGCGGCGCGACGGGGTTTGGACGATCCAGCTCCAGCGGTCCGCGCCACAGCGCTCGGCGCGCTTTCCCGCATCGGCCGCCTGGAACCGGGCGCGTGGCGATCGGGCCTCGACGACCCGGCGCCCGAGGTCCGGCGGCGGGCCTGCGAGTTAGGAGTGACCTTCGGGCAGCAAGCCGTGACGTTCCTCGTCCGACGCCTGGCCGACGAAGATCCGAGCGTGGCCGAGGCCGCTTCGTTCGCTTTGGGCGAGCTCGCCGGCGAGGCCGACGCGGCAGTATCGGCCCTGGCTGCGGTGGCCAGAGGCCACGCCGATCCCTTGGTCCGCGAGGCCGCCGTGGCGGCTCTGGGCGCCGTGGGTGCCCCGGAGGGGCTCGAGGCGATACTGGCCGCGACCACCGACAAGCCGGCGGTGCGCCGGAGGGCCGTACTGGCGCTGGCCCCGTTCGAGGGGCCCGATGTCGACGCGGCGCTGGCGCGTGCCCTGCAAGACCGAGACTGGCAGGTGCGCCAAGCTGCCGAGGACCTCACGGGGGAGTCGTCGCCCCCAGCATCAAGCCCACCGGCTACATGAACAGGTCCTTGACCGCGTCGAACTCCTCCAGGCACTTGCCCGCGCCCAGCACCACGCATTCGAGCGGCGCCTCCACGAGGTGAACGGGCAGGGCTGTCTCCTCGGCCAGGCGCCGGTCCAGCCCGGAGAGCATCCCGCCGCCACCCACCAGGTGGATGCCCTGGCTGATCAGGTCCTGCGCCAGCTCGGGAGGTGCGTTGCCCAAGCAGCGCACGACGGAGTCCACGATGGCCCCGGTCTGCTCCTCGATGGCCTCCCTGACCTCTTCTGGGGCGAGGATCACCGTCTTCGGCAGACCGGTCATGAGGTCCCGGCCGCGGACCTCCGCCTTCATCTCGTCGTCGGTCGGCCACGCCGAGCCGATTGCCACCTTGATCTCCTCGGCGGTCCGCTCGCCGATCGCGATGCCGTACTCCCGGCGCACGTAGGTCTGGATCGACGCATCGATGTCGAAGCTTCCGACCCGGATGGCTTCGAGGGCTACGACGCCCCCGAGGGAGATGACTGCGGTCTCGGTGGTGCCCCCGCCGACATCGACCACCATGTTGCCGAGCGGCTCGTGGATCGGAAGCCCGGCACCGATCGCAGCGGCCATCGGCTGCTCGATGAGGTACGCGCCGTTGGCACCAGCGCCGCGCGCAGCCTCCTCCACGGCGCGCCGCTCCACCTCGGTGATCGCCGACGGGACGCAGATGAGGACCCTCGGGCGGTTGAAGCGCGAGATGCCGGCGCGTTGCAGCAAAAGGCGGATCATGCGCTGGGTGATGTCGAAGTCGGTGATCGCTCCCTTGCGCAGTGGCCTCACTGCAACGATGTAGCCCGGCGTCCGGCCGATCATCTGCCACGCCTCCTGGCCCATGGCGAGCACGTCCTGGGTCCGCGAGTTGAGAGCGATGACCGTCGGCTCGTTGAGCACTATGCCGCGGCCCTTCGAGTACACGAGGGTGTTGGCCGTACCAAGGTCGATAGCGAGGTCCCTAGCCAGTGCCGGTCTCCGTGCTCGGGTCCACACGACGGCCTGCAACCGTCCGGGACTGCCTCAGGTTCTCGGCCGAAGTGCCACCCTTGAGGGCAGAGGCTGCCGGGACAGGTCCCCGGCCGGGAGTGGGAGCGTCGGGGGCCAGCGCTCGGAGGCCGCGGTTGAACGACTCCATATTGGCCTCGACGGACTTGGGCTTGCGTTGCCGGAGCACGATGACGGCGATGATCACGATCATGAGCAGGAGGGCCCCCACGACGTACATGAGGTTGCTCAACACGACCCCGGACGCGGCCACCATCACGAGCCGACCTCTGTGATGCGGCGGGCCCCGGTGCCCCAGTCGGCACCGCCCTCCCAGGTCTCGTGCTTCCAGATCGGGATCGTCGCCTTCAGGGTGTCGATGGCCCAGCGCGCCGCGTCGAACGCGTCGCCCCGGTGGGGGGCCGACACGGCCACCAGGACCGAGACCTCCCCCACACCCATCAGGCCCGTGCGGTGCCACAGGGCAATCCGGCCGAGGGACGGCCATCGCCGACGGGCTTCGGTGGCCAGGAGCACCAGCCGGGGCACCACTTCTCGTTCGTAGGCCTCGTACTCGAGCGACGACACGCCCGGGCGCCCCTCGGCGTGGTCACGCACGGTGCCGGTAAAGACCACCTGCGCCCCGCACCACGGGCGGCCCACCCATTCGGCCGCCGCGGCCACAGGTAGGACGCTCGGAGTCAGGGACACCCACTCATCTCCGTCGCCAGGTCGGTCCACGCCTTCACGATACGACCCCGGCGGGCGGCGCGCGGCCGGCGCGACATCACATGTCCGCGAATAGGCCGCCGGCGGGGGTTCCGGGCGCCGGCGAAGGGTGCATTGGGCGACGCCAGCCCCCGAGCACCCACCGATAGTGTCGATAGCCGTGGAACCCGACGAGAGCCCGGACGAGGACCGGCCTCTTCCCCCATACCTACCTCCGGACGACCGCCTGTGGCGGCATCCGTCCGAGCTACGAGACCACCCGACCGGGCCCAACCCCATCACGCTCGCACCGCTGGGCCGACCCGGCGGCGCCCGAACGTGGACCATCGCCCTGCTCGCCGGGGTCGTAGGCGCCCTCGTCGCTTCGGGCGTGGGCGTGGCAGCCGGCAGCTTCGAGAGCCGCACCACGACCATCCTGACCCCCGAGGTGCGGGCGATGACGCCCAACACCCTGGCTTCGGTCCCCTTGGCTTCGTCACCCGGATGGCCGGCCATCGTCGACGCGGTGTCTTACTCCGTGGCGTCGGTCGCAGTCCAGACTGCCGGCGGTCCCCAGATCGGGTCGGGGGTCGTATACGAGATCGCCGGCAACCGCACCTACCTATTGACAGATGCCGAATTGGTTGACCAAGCCGACAGCATCAGCGTCACCTTCGACGGCACTGCCCCACAGCACGCCTCGCTGGTCAGCTCCGACCGGCAAACCGGTCTGGCGGTCCTCTGGGTCTACGGCACCACCCACGCGGCGCCGCAGATCGGCACCGTCGGCCAGGTCCACCAAGCCGAACCGGTCATGGCGATCGGAGCACGAGCCGCGGACATGTCCGCGGCCGTGCCCGGTTCGATCAGCAGCGTCGACCGGACCGTGGCCGATCCGACCACGTCGGTATCTCTGTCCAGCCTCCTCGCACTGAGCTCGCCGATGCCCCAGGCCGACGCGGGAGGTGCAGTGGTCGACGAGCGCGGCCTGGTTGTCGGAATCGCCACCTCAGCCACGTCGTCCAACCCGCAGGACAGCGGTCTGACTTTTGCCGTGCCCATCGACATCGCCGAGCACGTGGCATCGCAGATGCTGGCCTCCAAAACTGTCACCCACCCCTGGTTGGGCATCATCGAGAGCGCCGACCTCGATAGCGCCACCGCCGCCCGCATGGGCATCGACGGCGGCGCCGAGATCCTCAGCCTGGAGCCAGGGAGCCCTCTGGCCCGCGCCCACCTGCAGGCCCAGGACGTGGTCACCAGCCTCGACGGGCAGCCCGTGACCTCCAGCGGACAGCTCACGGCGTTGCTGGACCGATGCGCACCGGGCCAGATGGCCACCCTCGGCTACCGCCAGGACAGCCGAGCGATCACCGCGTCGGTGCGCGTCGCCGAGCAGCCGCTCGACATCTGATCCAGGCGGGTTGGCCTCCCGGTTCCGGGGACCGAGAGCCCGTGGACGACAGGTCGAGTCGGCGGCGCTGGCGCCCCCTTAGGGCCAGGACCGCAGCAAGGGCAGCCCCCGCTACGGTCGCCGCCGAGACCCCAGCTACCAGGACGGTCAGGTTCTGGCGGCGCCCGGGCGGGAGGTCGTCGAAGTGGGGCCGGTCGTCGGTGGCGACCAGCGCCTCCTCGGAGGTGTGGCCCGGTACCCAGCCGGCCGCCTTCAGCCGGTCGGGGGCGATGACCCAGGGGTGCAACGTGTAGGCGCGCGCCTCGCGCGGTACCCCACGGCGCCACTTCCGCCAACCCCATGCCGCCAGCGGCCGGGTGATCCGTCCCGGCAGGGTCAGCTTGGCCACCCCTCCGGCGAGATCGCGTGCCACGCTCTCACGGATACCACTGTCGGGGGCGACGTTGAACACCCCCCTCAACGACAGCCGTGCCGCGATGAGCACCGCGCCGGCGAGATCGTCGACATGCAGGTACTGCACCGGGCGGCCCCCGTCGTCGTTGCCCGGCACGCGTGTGCCCGACAGCGCCAGGTACAACGGACGCTCCGGGGAGCCGACGGTGACGGCCGGACGCAAGACCGACACCGCGACCTCGGGATGCTCGGCGGCCCAGTCAGCCACGACCCGCTCGGCCTCGGCCTTTCCGACAGCGAACGCGAACTCCGGGTTGGGGCGCAGCGCCGCGTCCTCGGTGAGAGGCACCGGGTTGTCCGCCCACGCACCGTAGACGGTGGCACTCGACAGGTGGACCAGCGTGCGCACACCGGCGCTGGCAGATGCGCACAGGACCCTGGCCAACGCCAGCCGATTGGCTTCAGCCATGGCGTGCTCCCCACCCTTCTCAGCACCTTCGAGCACATCGGACGTCTGCCACGCCAGGTGCACGACGGTGTCGGCGCCGGCGGTGATGGCATGCAGCTCGGCGGTAACCGAATCGCCGGCAGCCCCAGTCGCGGCCAGGTCGAAGCGGTGCATGGCGATGGACGCGGGCAGACCCGACGCCTCCCGGGCGTCGACACCGACAATTCGCGTCGCGCAACCGGTCCCCACCATGCGGTCGGCGACGCGCCTGCCCAGCGACCCGGCGATGCCGGTGACGACAATGGTGTCCACCGCTCTACGATGCCTCAATGCGTCGCTCCGTTGCGAGTGCCCGGTGCGGGGCCCGAGCAGGAGGCTGTTGATGAGCAACATCGGTCCGTTCGGCGCAGGGGGTCCGTTCGAGGACCTGATGCGCAACCTGGCCCAAATGCTGACTTCGCAAGGCCCGGTCAACTGGGACATCGCACGCCAGCTGGCATCGTGGACCGCCACCGGAGGTGAGGCCGAGGCGAACCCCGATCCACTGGCGCGCGTGCGCCTCGAGGAGCTGCTTCGCGTCGCGGAGATGCACGTGGGCGACGCGACCGGGCTCCAGGTCGCTCAGCACGGCATGGTGTCGGCGCGGTCAGTGACCCGCAGCGAGTGGGCGCTGCGATCGCTCGACGCCTGGAAGCCTCTCCTCGAGGCACTCGCCGGCTCGATGGTTGATACGTCGGCGGCCACCGAGACCCCGCCGGCCCCGGACCCGATGAGCCAGTTGCTGGGCAACCTGCCCCAGGTGCTCGGCCCTTTCCTCTTCGGCATGCAGGCGGGCTCCATGGTGGGGCAGCTGGCGCAACGGGCCCTCGCCCAATACGACCTGCCTATGCCGCGACCGCAGGCGGACGAAGTGCTCCTCGTGCCGGCCACGATCGACTCGTTCGCTACCGAATGGAGCCTTTCGGCCGACGACGTCCGGATGTGGGTCTGCCTCCGCGAGATCACCAACCACGCGGTTCTCGGCCAACCCCACGTCCGCGAACGCATGGATGGGATGATCCGTGACTACGTCGATGCCTTCGAACCCGACCCCCGGGCCCTCGAGGAACGCCTCGGCCAGCTTGACCCCACTGACATGCAGGCGATGCAGGCGATGTTCGGCGATCCAGGCGCGCTCCTCGGTGAGATGCAAACCGACGCCCAGCGGAGGTTGCAGGTACCCTTGAGGGCCCTCCTCAGCGCCCTCAGCGGCTACGTCGACCATGTTATGGACACGGTCGGGCGACGCCTAGTCGGTGGCTACGGTCCCCTCACCGAGGCCCTGCGGCGCCGGCGTCTCGAAGAGCATCCGGGCACCCGGATCCTGGGTCAGCTCTTCGGCGTCGAGCTCGACGCCGCGGGCTACGAGCGAGGGCAGTCCTTCGTCGCCGGGATCCTGGAGCGCGCCGGGGAGGAGGGTCTGCGGCGACTGTGGCATTCCGCCGCGGAGCTGCCGACCCCCGCGGAGCTCGATGCCCCCGGCCTGTGGCTGGCCCGCATCGACTTGCCGGCGGAGTGAGCCCTCGCCCAGCCGCGCTCGGGGGAATCAGTCGAGAGTGACGATCCGATGACCGACAACGACCCCGTCCCTCAGGTCGAGCTCCGCCAACGTGTGGTGGGGCTGAGCCCTGCGCTGGGTGGGTGAGCCCGGGTTCAACAGGCGCTGACCGTCCAGGCCGACCTCGTCGCAAGGGGCATGGCTGTGGCCGAACACCACGACCGCCGCGGCAGGGAAGCGGCGATGCAGCCGGGCGGCCCGCGACCTGGAAGGACCGGCGTCGTGGATCATCGCCACGGTGACCCCGGCCAGCTCCAGGACCCTGGTCTCCGGCAGCCGCCCCACCATCGTGCGGTCGTTGTTGCCGAGGACAGCCCAGGTGGGGGCCATGGCCGAAAGCTCATCGAGGACCGCCTCTTCGAGGAGATCGCCGGCGTGGAGGATCACATCGGCAGCATCCAGCCGCCGAAGGGCCGCATCGGGCAGTCCCCTCCCCCGCATCGGGTTGCCGACCCTGCCTCGGCGGCGCGCCGCTCCGTGGTGGGCGCGGGCCAGGTGCGTGTCGGCCAGCACCACCACCCGGCACGCGTGCTCGACAGGCGCTCGAGCCCGGCTTGCGCCGACGGTTGCGGCCGGCACCTGGCAGGGCGGCGTGACCATGTCCTGCGAGCGTAGATCGCAAATCGCTAAGGATCTGCTCGGACCTGCCGAAGTACCACCCATGGCAGATCCGTCACCCGCGCCTCACTCCACTTCTGACGGCCTCATCACCAGCGCGCCACGACCGTTCGACCGCAGCTTGCTCGAAGCGACCCTGGCCGACGCGGCCCGGTCAGCCGAAGCGGCGGCCGCGCCGACTGACGAGTTGACGGAGACCCCGGAGCCCGACCACCGCACCGGCGCTCGACTCTCCGCTCCAGGCGCCCAAGCGCTGCTGTCGTCGGTCTCGTCCAAACCTGTGGCCGCCCCCGCCAATCCTGTGGCTTCGGTGGAGGACCGAGCCGTGGACGTCAGCGCCCTCCGGGTCGGCAGCTTCGGCCAGAGCTCCGCAGTCCCGGGCGGCGAGGTCACTCTGCCAGTGGTCGGGGTCGGAGGCACCCGCCTGGCCCCTGCGCCCACATTCGCTCACGTATCCCCGCCGCCGGCGCCTCCCGCCGTGGTGCGAGCCGCTCCGCGTCCAGCCCCGGACCTGGCTGCGCCCGCGCCCCCCCCTCGAACATCCGTCAGGGCGTCGGCACCCGGACCGCCGGCAGCGGCCACCGACCAGCCGGCGATCCGCCCGTGGCAGCCCTCCGACGACGACATCCTCCCGACTAGCGCCCCCGGCCGCCGGGGTCGCTTGCGCCTGAGCTGGCCGACGGCAGCCGCGCGGATCAGGCCTCTGGCACGCCCGCGAAAGCAGCGACACCGGCTCAGGTCGTGACGCGCCCGGCTTGGAACTTGTAGCCCAGGCCGCGAATCGTCGTGATCCTGGCTGGGCGGGCTGGGTCGTCCTCGATCTTGGCCCGCAGGCGCTTCACGTGCACGTCGAGGGTCTTGGTGTCGCCGACGTAGTGGGGACCCCAGATGCGATCGATCAGCGTCTCCCTGGTCAGCACTCGCCCGGCGTTGCCCATCAGCAGCTCCAGCAGGTCGAACTCCTTGAGCGGCAGCGTTATCGGGCGACCGGCCTGATGAACCTCGTGGCGCTCGGGATCGAGGCGCAGATCCCCGACCTCGATCACGTCGCCGGCGACCTCGTCGGCCACCTCACCAGGCACCCGACGCAGCACCGCGCGCATTCGCGCCACCAGCTCCCTCAGGCGGTAGGGCTTGGTGACGTAGTCGTCCGCGCCAACCTCCAACCCGACCACGGTGTCGATCTCCCCGCTCTTGGCCGTCACCATGATGATCGGCACCCGGGAGGAGCGGCTGCGGATCTCCCTACAGACGTCGATCCCCGACAGGCGGGGGAGCCAGACGTCGAGGAGGATCAGGTCGGGGCGAACCCGCTCGAACATCTCGAGGCCCTCTACCCCGTCGCGCGCCACCTCCACGAGGAATCCCTCCCGCTTCAACCCGACGACCAGGGCCTCTACGAAGGACTCCTCGTCCTCGACGATGAGGACGGTGGCGGGATCAGGCACCGGGGGCCTCCGGCTGGCCTACGGGCTCCGTCCGGGCTCCCTCCGCCGGGTCGGCGCACCCGACCACTCGGGGCAGCACCAAAGTGAAACGGGATCCCGCGCCTTCACTCGACTCCACCCTGACCGTGCCGTGGTGGTTGGCCACGACATGGCGCACGATGGATAGACCGAGACCGGTGCCACCAGTGGTGCGCGACCGAGCCCTGTCGACCCGGTAGAAGCGCTCGAAGATCCGCTCCAGGTCCCCCTTCGGGATCCCGATTCCCCGGTCCGCCACGGTGATCTCGACCATGTCGATGCCATCCACCGGATCGCTGGACGGCCTGACTGAGATCGTCACGCGCCCCCCCGGCTCCGAGTACTTGATGGCGTTGTCCACCAAGTTGGCCACCGCGGACACCACCTCCCACTGGTCGCAGCACAGGTCCAGGCCGACGCCCCCTTCGTCGACCACCAGCTCGATCCGTCCGGCCTCGGCCATCGGCCGGAGCCCCTCGACAGCCTGGCCGAGGATGACCGAGGCGCCTACCACTTCCAACGTCGGTGCCTCGTTGGCCTCGATCCTGGAAAGGTCCAAGAGGTCGTCGATGATCCGGGCCAGGCGATCGGCTTCGGTGGACAACCGCGACGACAGCCGGCTCACGACCTCGAGATCGTCTTCGCCATCGAGGGTCTCGGCCAGCAGGCTCAACGCCCCCACCGGGGTCTTGAGCTCGTGACTGACATTGGCGACGAAGTCCCGCCGCATGGCATCGACGCGCTGGCGATCGGAAACGTCCTCGACGATGGCGACCGCACCGATCTCCACCTCCCGCTCAGCGCGCAGCGGGAAGGCGCGGATCGACAACATCCGCCGGCTCGGGGAGAACAGCTCGAGCAACTTCTCGTCTCGGCGCCCCCGGCGAGCCGTCGACAGGCAGCCCTCGATGGCGCTGGCCGCCACCGCTCCTCCGAAGCGACTGCCCACGAACTCGTTGGCCGCCTCGTTGCGGTAGATGGTCCGGCCCTCCTCGTCACACACGACGACCCCTTCCAGAAGGTGGTCGAGGGTGGCTTGCAACCGGCTGATCTGGTCATCGGCTTCGATCAGACGGGCGTCGGCCAGCAGCCGGTCGGCTGGGTCACTTTGCACTTGGAGGCACTCCAGCTCTGTCACTTCGACGGTCACGCTATGGGCGATGGACGTGTCACCTCTTGCGCCGCGACGTCCACAGGGTTAACCCAAGATGAACATTGTACGAGGGTGGTCCCACTGCTAGCGCTCCTGGCTCCTGCTTGCCATCATCGTCCCATGAGCAATGACTCCCTGGTCCGGCTCGGCGCCTCTGGTACCCCGGATTCGAGCGACACGCTGGCATCGGGGGACGAGTTGGAGCGAGTCGGAGACGTCGCCTACGAACTGGACGACGTGACGTTCTTCTACGGACGCCACCGTGCGATCCGTGACGTGAGCATGCGGATCCACGCCCGACAGATCACGGCACTGATCGGGCCCTCGGGGTGCGGGAAGACCACACTGCTGCGCTGCTTGAACCGGATGAACGACCTGGTGGCCGGCACCCACCTGGACGGGTCGATCAGGTATCGCGGCGAGGATGTCTATGCCCGCTCGGTCAAACCAATCGAGCTGAGGCGCAAGGTCGGGATGGTCTTCCAGAAGCCCAATCCGTTTCCTAAATCCATTTTCCAGAACGTCGCCTTCGCGGCCAGGGCAAACGGCGTCCCCAAGAAGGCGCTTCCCGACCTGGTCGAGCACGCCCTCCGCCAGGCGGCCCTGTGGGACGAGGTGAGGGACAAGCTCGACCAGAGCGCCTTCGCCCTCTCCGGGGGCCAGCAACAGCGGCTCTGCATCGCCCGGACCATCGCCGTCAAGCCTGAGGTGATATTGATGGACGAGCCGTGCTCGGCCCTCGACCCGGTCGCCACGCTGCGCATAGAGGAGCTGCTGGCGAAGCTCAAAGACGAGTTCACCATCGTCATCGTCACGCACAACCTCCAGCAAGCGGGGCGCGTCGCCGACACAACCGCCTTCTTCACCACCGATGGCGAGGAGGGCGGCGTGCTGGTCGAAATGGCACCGACGCGGGAGATGTTCGAATCCCCCGCAGACCTGCGCACCCTCGACTACGTGACGGGACGATTCGGCTGACCGGCGCTGGTCATAGCGACATGCGGTCCGTCTGCCGCCGAGCCCGACCCGCCACGATCCTGCCCAACACGATCAGCACCACGAGGATCGCCAAGGTCATGGCACCGGCAGCGGCCGCCAGCTGATGGGCGCTGCGGCCCGGCAGTGAGGTGTCGGTGAAAGTCACATAGGTGAGGTACGGAACCTGATGGTGGAACAGGCTCAGGCTCGGGTTGTGCCCGTCCAGGAAGCCGGCGGTGAACAACAACGGGGCCGTCTCCCCCGTGGAGATGGCGAGCGCTACTATCAGGCCACTGGCGATGCCCGGGATAGCGGTAGGCAACAGGATGCGGGCGACGGTGCGCCCGCGAGACACGCCCAGTGCCGCCGACGCCTCGCTCAGGGCGGTCGGCACCTGCCTGAGGGCCACCTCGGTGGTCCTGACCACGTAGGGCAACACCAGCACCGACAGAGCGAGCACGCCGGCCAGCAGCGAGTAACCCCAGTGGAACTCGACGACCAGCGACACGTAGCCGACGTAGCCGATGACGATGGAGGGCATGCCGGCGAGCACCTCGGAGAAGAAGCGGAGGACGCCGCCCACCCTGGGTCCAGCCATCTCCGCCAGGTAGATACCGGCCGCCACCCCGATCGTCCCCGCCACCACCAGGACCCCCAGCAGGAGAAGGAGGGTGCCCAACATCGCGTTGCGCAACCCGCCTCCGGCGCCGTTGGTGGCCTTGGTGAGCAGCGACCAGCCCAAGGAGGGAGCTGCCTGGTGGAAGACGCTGATGAGCACGCTGAGGGCCGGGGCCACGATGAGCATCAACGCCAGCGCGCCCAGCCCCCAGAAGCAGCGATCGCGGAGGCGGCGTGCCCGCACGTCAAACTCCCCTTCCGACCGGGAGACCCGGCCCTCTCAGGCGCCGGGCGACCAGGCGCCCCGCGAGGTTGGTGAGCAAGGTGATGACCAGCAGCACCAAGCCGAGCTCGGCGAGAGCGTGCACCGCCATTCCAGTGGCGTCGGTCAGCGCCCCGTCGAGGAGCGCGGCGATCGTCGAGGCCATCGTCGAGAACGACGAGAAGATGCTCTTCGGATAGGCATTGAGGAAGTTGCCGCTGATCAACAGGACGGCAATGGTCTCGCCCAGCGCCCGGCCCCACCCGAGGAGAGCGGCGGCGATGATCCCTGTGCGGATGAACGGGATCGTGACCACCCGGACCGATTCCAACGGCGTCAAACCGAGAGCAGTGGCGCCCTCCTTGGTCAACACCGGCACGGAGTGGATCAGCTCGCGGGTCGTGGCCGCCACGATCGGGACGACCATGATTGCCAGCACCAACGAAGATGTGAGCAGGCCCTGCCCGGACCCGACCGCACCGGTCAGCCACGGTATATGGAGATCGGAGATGTACCGGTACAGGTCACGGGCCACGAACGGGCCAAACGTGTAGACCCCCCACAACCCGAAAACTACACTCGGGACACCGGCCAGCAGCTCGAGGAAGACCCCGAGTGGTGCCTGCAGGCGCCTGGGGATGCGCTCCACCAGCAGGATCGCCCCGAGAACCGATACAGGCACGGCCAAGACCAGGGCGATGAGGGACGACACCAGAGTGCCGAACACCAGTGGCAAGATGCCGAAGGTCGCGCCCTGAGCCGCCTTGTACCCGTGGCGCACCTCGACTCCGGTCCCGTACAGGTTGCCGATCGTGAACGTCTTGGTGGTGAAGAACCTCGCACCGTTGAAGACGATGGCGGGATAGGCCTCCTTGACCATCTCGAACACCACGAAGCCCAACGCCGCCGCCGGGATCATGGCGGCGGCGCTGAGCACCAACTTGGCAGATCGGTCCCCTCCCGACGTGCGGATCACGGTCCGATCTTGGCGATGGCCGCCTGGACCTTGGGGATCACTGAGGAAGGCAGGGCGACGAACTGCTCCTTGGCCAGGTTGGCCGACGTCGATCCGGTCGAGGGGTCTATCGCGAAGGCGAGGAATGTCCGGATGGCCTTGGCGGTGTTGGCATCGGGTTGCGTCGACTTGACCACGAGGTACTCGAAGTTGACGATCGGGTACGAGGTGGCGCCCGGCTCGTAGATGAGCGGGGCAGCCAGGTTGGCGGGGACGCTCGACACGCCGCTGTTCACCGCCGAGGTGACATTCGCCTGCGTGGGGGTTACGTACTGGCCGGCCTGGTTCTGCAACATAGCTTCGCCGAGCCCGGCTGACTGGGCCGCAGCCTGCGAGCTGATGCCGATATAAGCGATGCACCCCGGGGTCGCCTTGCAGGTCTGCACCATGCCCGGGTTGCCGTTGGCGGTTAGCTCTCCCGAGGCCGCAGGCCAGGTGACGGTGGTGCCGAAGCCCGGGCCAGAGCTCCATGCCGGGTTGGTCTTGGACAGGAAGCTGGTGAAGATGAAGGTGTCGCCCGAGGAATCGACACGCCGAACCGGGACGATCGTGGTCGAGGGCAGGGTGACCCCGGGGTTGAGTGCAGCGATGGCGGGGTCGTTCCACTTCGTGATCTTGCCCTGGTACATCCCAGCAAGGACGTTGCCGGTCAGCTTGAGCGGGGTGGTGACGCCTGCCAGGTTGTAGTCGACGGCCTGGGAAGAGATCACGATCGGTATGTTCATCAGGGAGGAGTTCGCGGCCATCTGGCCTGGCGAGAGATAGGCGTCGGAACCGCCCAGCTGAGTGGTTCCCGCCGTAGCGTCGGAGATTCCCTTGCCCGAGCCTCCCGCGGTCGGCGCCAGCGTGATGTTCGAGTAGGCGGCTTGTAGCGGGGACGCCAGCACCTGCAGATAGGGAAAGAGAAGGCTCGAGCCGGACTCGTTGAGAGTCACCGGGGAGCTCGGATTGCCGGTGTTCAGGCTTGCTCCCCCGCTCCCGGCGGGAGTGGAAGCCGAGGCGACCGTGCCACCCGGTGCGGATGCCGTCGTGGGCGTACTCGACGACGAGCCCCCGCATGCAGCGACGGCCAATGCCGACGTGGAGACCAAGGCCAGGGCAATAGGACGTTTCACTAAACAACCTCCAGGGGGAGCTACCGGGGCCACTCGGCGCCGGGGGCGTTGACTGCCTGACCGGAAGTGCATCGGCGAGCAGGACCGGCCGCAACGTAACGAGCGCGAGTGAACCGGAGGTGTACCGCCGGCCAACGAGGGTGGTTGCGGAGCGGAACATCTGGTCCGCCCTCGGAACGGCGACGACAGCGAGCGCTGGAGCGCTACCGCTGTCGTTCAGCGAGTGTCTCGTGCGCCTGGCTGCCTCAACATCTGCGACACGACATCGGGCAGGGGACCCACAGCCACATCGGCGATGGTGACGTGCTCCAGCACGGTCCTCAGGCTGGCCCGGACCGCCAACCAAACCTCGGAGAGCCTCACCGCCGTACCGGCGTAGCTCACGTCCTCGGGCCGTAAACCTCGGACGCTGGCGAGCGGTCCGTCGGTCGCCCGGATCACGTCAGCCAGGGTGATGAGTCCAGCAGGACGCGCCAGCCAGTAGCCACCGTCGGAGCCGCGACGGCTGGAGATGATGCCCTGCTGGCGCAACCTGGCCAGGATGCCCTCAAGGAACTTGGCGGGTAGGTCCTGGCTCGTCGCCAGGCGCTCACCCTTGAGCGGCCCTCCCCCGGCGCCGGCCAGCTCGACGAGCGCCCTCACCGCGTAGTCCGCCTTGGCCGAGATCTGCACGGCTCATCCTTAGCGCACCGAGCACGCGGACGCCGGCAGGGCGGCGGTTACCGAGGCCGGGGACGAGCCGAGCCGGTGGGCGCTCAGGCCGGCGGCGGCAGGTAGGTGGCCCGCACGAACGTGCCCTTCTGGGCCTCGAGGACCCATACCGAACCCTTGGCCTGACGGGGCCGCACCCCGAGGTCGAGCCGATCCTCGTCGGCCAGGGCTACCAGCACCTCGGGGATGACGTCACCGTGGGTGCAGAGAGCCACCTTGTCATCGGCCAGCGAGCGAACCAGGCTCAGGGCCTCGGCACCGCTACCCTCCGCCAGAGCATCCGATCGCTCGAGGGGGAGGCTGAGGCTCGCGGCCAGCAACATGACCGTCTCCGCGCAGCGGACGTAGGGGCTTGTCAGCACCCGCTGCGGAGCGAAGACGTCGAGCTGAGCGACCAAAGCGGCTGCTTGACGGCGCCCTTTCTCAGACAGGGGCCGATCCAAGTCGTCCCCGTCCCAGTCCTTGCGTGCTCCGGCGTGAGCATGGCGGATGAGTAGCACCGGCACGATCACAGTCTGTCAGGCTTTGGCGCCGGCCACCTGATCCGAACGTCGCATCGGGCCCACCGCCGTCGCTTCGCGCAACCGTCAGCCTTTCGTAGCTGCGACCGCCCTACGCTGCAGGGGCGTGAGCACCGACGTGACCACCGACGCGCCCCCGGCGACAGTGGCCCCGCGCCCACCGCTACCGCTCGGCCCGGTCCGGCGCACGGTGCGGGAGATAGGGCTCGCGCTCATCACGGCCGGGATCATCATCCTGCTGTTCGTCGCCTACCAGCTCTTCGGCACCAACCTCACCGAGGCCCGCAACCAAGCAGCCCTGAAGAAGGCCTTCGCCGCGGAGCTGCACACCCGCACGCCGGCCCCGACCGGAGCGGCCGACAACCCCACCGTCGGCCCGGCGCCCACAACCGCTGCCTCCGCTACGCCCACCGTCAGCGCACCGACGGGCAGCGCCATCGACCACCTGGTCATCCCGAAGATGGGACTCGACAAGTACGTAGTGGAAGGCACCGGGGAAGCCAGCCTCAGCGAAGGACCCGGGCACTACATCGGCACGCCCTACCCCGGCCAGAACGGCAACGTCGGCATCGCAGGGCACCGAACCACCTACGGAGCGCCCTTCTACCGTCTCGCCGAGCTGTCGACCGGCGACTACATCTACATAACCGACACCACCGGCCACACCTTCCGATACCAGGTCGACCAACCCCCGCTGGTGGTGGCGCCGAGCGACGTGGCCGTCCTGGACCCCACGCCCGACGCCACCCTGACCTTGACGACCTGCAACCCGCGCTTCTCCGCCACCAGCCGGCTGATCGTCAAGGCCAAGCTGGTCGGCCTACCTGCGCCCACCCCTCCCGCGCCGCCCAAGGCCGCCACACCGAAAGGGACGGCGGCGCCCGCACCGGTACTCGCAGCACCGACAACACTCACCGGCGGCAACCGCACGGCTTGGCCGCCGGCCTTGGCCTACGGAGCGCTCGTCATCCTGCTCTGGATCGGCACGCGCCTCGCCGTCAACCGCACCCGGCGCTGGGCGCGCGCCGGTGCCTTCGTCGGGGGGGTCGCCGTCTGCTGCATACCGCTTTGGCTGTGCTTCGAAAACGTGGTCCGGCTCCTGCCCCAGAGCATCTGAGAACGTCAGTAGTGGCGCAGCTCGACGGTGTTGCCGTCGGGATCACGGACATACAAGGAACTTCCCTGCCCGCGCGCGCCGAAGCGCTCTCCGGGACCGTCCATGACATCGAACGCCCCGCCTGCGGCCACCGCCGCCAAATCGACGGGAGCCACCGCGATGCAGAAGTGATCCAGGTTCGGTCGGCCCTGGTCCGGGCCGGAGGGATGGGAGCGCAACAGATCGATGATGGTCCCCTCCGTAAGGCGCACCGACGGGAAAGGCACCTCTCCCCGGCGCCACTCCTCGACCCGGACCCCCGCCAAGCCGAGGAGACCGGTGTACCACGCCAGTGACCGCTCGACGTCGGCGACCGGAAGCGCCAAATGGTCGACCCCTGCGACGGCGATGCCGAGCGTGGGCCCCAGTATCGACTCGAAGGCGTCCACGACCTGGTGGTCGCGCGGGTAACTGAGCCGGTCGCGAAGCGACTGGAGCGGCACCCATTCGGCTACGTCGATCTCGTGGGCACCCCCCACCGCGCCGGACTCGACGGTCATCGCCCAGTAGCGGACCGTCTTCGGGCGCAGGGTCCGGTCCGTGTAGGACACCGACGTCAGCTCGGCTCCGAGGCGGCAGCGGACGCTGGCTTCCTCCTCCACTTCCCGGAGGGCGGCGTCCTCGTCGCTCTCCCCGTCGTCGACCTTCCCTTTGGGGAGGCTCCAATCTTCGTAGCGCCGGCGGTGCACCAGCACGACCTCTACCCCACCAGCGCCATCGCTCCGGGAACGGCGCCACACGACGCCTCCCGACGCCCGAAGCAATCCGGCGCCGGGGCCCCCGAACGCCTCCGCTCTCCCCGGCCCGGGATCACCCATGGTGGTGGTGGTGCTCAGGCACGGGCACGATGTCTGGATCGCGCCTGTGGCGAGCCCGCTCGGTGGCCAGGTGAGCGAAATGATCCTGGGCGTTGAACCCGGCGGTCACTGGCACCTTGCCCCAGGTTCCGTCCGGCCCGAGGGTCCAAGACAAGACATCGTCGAGCAGCTCGACCTCGATGATCTCGCGCAGGCGGGCCTGCAGTTCGGGCGGGTCTACCTGGACCACTGCCTCGACCCGCCGGTCGAGGTTGCGCTCCATCATGTCCGCTGAGCCCAGGTACCACTCGCCCTCGTCCGGCAGCAGGCGCGGTGTGTGCCAACCCGTCCCGTCGTGGGTCGGCTCCCCGCTGGTCCCCGATGTCTCCGAACCGTTGGCCGAAGGGTCGTGGGGGGGCGCCCCGCAGCCGAAGTAGTACACCCGCGAGTGCTCGAGCCAACGGCCCACCAGGCTCCGGACGCGGATGTTGTCCGACAGTCCTGGAACGCCCGGGCGCAGGCAACAGATAGCTCTGGTGATCAGGTCGATCTGGACGCCGGCCGCAGACGCCTCGTAGAGGGCATCGATGATGTGGATGTCAACCAGGTTGTTGAGCTTCCATACGATCCGTCCGGCCGGGCCCAACTGGCGTTCCCGAGCCACTAGGTCCAGGATGCTCTGGCGGAGGGCGGCGGGGGCGACGAGTAGCCGCCGGTAATCGACACGGCGGCTGTAGCCGGTCAGGAAGTTGAACAGGTCGGTCAGGTCCGCCCCCAGATCGGGGTTGGCGGTGAGAACGCCGAGGTCCTCGTAGAGGCGGGCGGTGGTCGAGTTGTAATTGCCGGTGCCGATGTGGCAGTAGCGACGGATACCGTCGCCCTCCCGACGCACCACCAGCGCGGTCTTGGAATGGGTCTTCAAGCCGACCAGGCCGTAGACGACGTGCACGCCGGCTCGCTCCAGTGCCTTGGCCCAGCCGATGTTGGCCGCCTCGTCCCCGCGCGCCTTGAGCTCCACCAGCGCCGCCACCTGCTTGCCGCGCTCGGCAGCTCGGATGAGCGACTGCACGATCGGGCTGTCACCCGAGGTTCGGTAGAGGGTCTGCTTTATGGCCAGGACATCCGGGTCGCGCGCCGCCTCGGCCACGAAGGTCTCGACGGAGCTCGCGAAGCTGTCGTAGGGATGTTGGACCAAGATGTCGCGGGCGCCGATCGCGGCGAACACGTCGACCGGCTCGTCATCGACCCCAGACAGCTCAGGTGGGGTGATGGGAACGAACGGTTCGTCCTTGAGGTCCGGGCGATCGAGTCCGTGCAGGATCCAGAGCCCGGCCACGTTGAGAGGTCCGTGGATGTCGTAGACGTCCTCGGCAGTGAGGTCGAGCTCCCGCGTCAGCAACTCCCGGACCTCGTCGGAGATGTGGGAGTCGACCTCCAAGCGCACGGCTCGCCCGAAGCGCCGGCGGCGAAGCTCCATCTCGACCGCTTCGAGCAGGTCGTCGGCCTCCTCGTCCTCGAGTGTCAGGTCGGCATTGCGGGTGACCCTGAAGACGTGGTGGCTCTCGATCTGCATCCCGGGGAACAGATCCCGGAGGTGGGCGGCGATGACCTGCTCGAGGGGCACGAAGCGCTGGCCGTCGGGAAGGCCGATGAGGGCCGGCAGCATCTCGGGGACCTTGAGCCGTGCGAAGCGGCGGTCCCCCCGCACCGGATCTCTAACTATCACGGCAAGGTTGAGGGAGAGGTTGGAGATGTAGGGGAAAGGGTGACCCGGGTCTACCGCTAAAGGGGTCAGGACCGGAAAGATCCGCTCGGTGAAGACCCGCTTCGACCAGGCCCGGTCGCGCCCGCCGAGAGAATCGAAGTCGGCGAGCCCGATCGACTGTTCGGCCAGCGCTGGCGCAATCTCCTCCAGCAGGACCCGCCGGCGGCGCTGGAACAGCGCTTCCGACTCACCTCGGATGGCCCTCAGCTGATCTGATACCGAAAGGCCGTCAGGTGCCGTGCCCCCAATCCCAGCCGCCAACTGGTCCTTCAACCCGGCCACCCGGACCTGGAAGAACTCGTCCATGTTGGACGAGAAGATCGCCACGAACTTGGCCCGCTCCAACAGCGGATCGCCTGACCTTTCTGCTAGGGCCAAGACCCTGCTGTTGAAGTCGAGGGTTGAGAGTTCGCGGTTTATGTAGCGATGCTCGTCGGCGAGGACTACCTCACGCTTCAGATCGATTCCGACACCTAGACCGAGGCGAGCGGCCGAAGCAGCAGGATCGTCGGACAGCGGAGGAGCGCCCACCCCATCGAGGCTAACGGCGGCTGCGGCCTCGGGTGCCGACCTCGGCTCATCGCCATTGACCGAGAGCGGGCTCAGGGTGGCAGCATCCGGTGCGGCACCTGCAGGGCCCGCCACAGCCGCAGGGCCCGCCACAGCTGCAGGGCCGGCCTCACCCGCGTTGGTGTGCCGGGACAGCCGTCGCCACCAGCGGAGACGGCCGTCCGCCACCGCCGCCGCTCAGCCTCTCGGGGCCGGGTCGTCCTCGTCGGGCAGCCCGAGGTCCCAGTCGAGCACCAGGTTCTCCCGCTCCGCGTCGCGCGCCACACGCTCCCGGTTGCGGCGAAACTGTGGATCATGGGGGGGCAGGAGCAGCAGCCGCGCTTGAGCACGCTGCCGGAACTCGTCGATGACCACCCGGTCACCGAAGTCGGAGTCAACCCTCCAGTGTGGGGCTACCGGGCCCAGGTAGACCACCCGGATGTGCCCCCGGGGCGGCGCCTGGTCCGTACCCCCCTGAAACGATGGGCTTGCCTGCTGCGACATGGTGGAACAGCCTACTTGTCGCGAAGCCGGCTGGCAGCGGAGACGACGGCGCTGAGCGAGGCATCCAGCGTGCTGGAGTCCATCCCGACCCCCCACACGCTGTGCCCGTCGGGTGCGCCGACCTCCACGTACGCCGCGGCCGAGGCCTCGCTACCTGCGGTCATGGCGTGCTGGCTGTAGTCGCGTAGCTCGATCGCGATGCCCAGCCCAGTTCTCAGGGCATTCACGAGAGCGTCGATCGGACCGTTGCCCACCCCGACCAACGTCTCGTGGTTCCCGTCCACCAGGACTTGGGCGACCACCTTTGTCCCCTTCTCGCCACCGCGACCTGGCCCGCCACTGCTGACCTCCGCCGACACCATCCGGATGCCGGCATCGTCTGGAAGGTACGTGTCGGAGAAGACGTCCCAGAGCTCGCCGGCGTGGATCTCGGTGCCCGACCGCTCCGTCACCTCCTGCACCGCCTTGGAGAACTCGATCTGTAGCTTGCGCGGCAGGTCCAGGCCATGCTCGGTGTCCATCAGGTAGGCCACACCGCCCTTTCCGCTCTGGCTGTTGACCCTGATGATGGCCTCGTAGGTCCGTCCCACGTGCTTCGGGTCGATCGGGAGGTAAGGCACCTCCCACTGCTCGTAATCACCCGGGAGCGCCGACATGCCTTTCTTGATGGCGTCCTGGTGGGAACCAGAGAAGGCGGTGTACACGAGGTCGCCGGCGTAGGGGTGGCGGGGATGGACCGGCAAGCGGGTGCAGTGCTCAGCCACCCGGCGCAGCGCGTCGACGTCGTGTAGGTCGAGGCGAGGGTCAACGCCCTGAGTCATCAGGTTGAGGGCGAGAGTCACGATGTCGACGTTGCCGGTGCGCTCACCGTTGCCGAAGAGGGTCCCTTCGACCCGGTC
Organism: Actinomycetes bacterium; assembly: GCA_021809105.1. GTDB lineage: Bacteria > Actinomycetota > Acidimicrobiia > Acidimicrobiales > Palsa-688 > Acidiferrimicrobium. The sequence continues at coordinate 38,530 of JAKBAM010000005.1, read as the reverse complement.
GGCCCCCGCCAGCTGAGCCAGTTCCGCGGCGGCCACGGCGGTGCCCCGATCGTTGTGAGGATGCAGGCTGAGGACGATCTTGTCGCGGTCGGCCACGCTGCGCCCGAACCACTCGACCACATCTGCGTACAAGTTCGGGCCGTACATCTCGACGGTGTTCGGAAGGTTGATGATCATCGGACGCTCCACGGTCGGCGCTATGACGTCCATCACCGCTTCACATATCTCGACGGCGTAGTCCGGCTCCGTGCCGGTGAAGCTCTCAGGGGAGTACTCGTAGGTGATCACGGTGCCAGGCACCGTCGACTCCATCTGCTTGACCAGACGAGCTGCGCTGGTGGCGATATCGGTGATGCCTCCCTTGTCCAACCCGAACACCACCCGTCGCTGCAGGGTCGACGTCGAGTTGTAGAAGTGGACGATCGCCTCCCGGGCGCCGGCGATCGCCTGGTAGGTGCGCTCGATCAGCTCCGGGCGGCACTGCACGAGGACCTGGATGGCCACCCCCTCGGGAATGCGTTCCTCGTCGATGATCTGGCGAATGAAGTCGAAGTCGGTCTGCGACGCCGCCGGGAAGCCCACTTCGATCTCGGTGAACCCCATCCCGATCAGAGCCTCGAACATCTTCAGCTTGCGTGGGGGGTCCATGGGGTCGATGAGCGCCTGGTTGCCGTCACGCAAATCCACGCTGCACCACTTGGGTGCCTCTAGGAGCTTGCGATTGGGCCACGTACGGTCGGGTAGTTCGAGAGGGACGTACGGCCGGTAGCGCTGGTAGGGCATCTCGCAGGGAGTTGGGTAGCTGTATGCGACCACGGGAGGCACCTTTCGGTTCTAAAGTTTCATCAGGGTCGGGAGGGGGATGGCAGCGGCTCGGGTGGTGTCCGGGAACGAAAAAACCCCCTGGCCCAAGGGGCGCAGGAGGTTTCGGCGAGCACCGAGGTCGGGCGCTCGCCTATCTGAGAAGGAGGAGTCCGATCCGTCGTGCCATGGGTCCTCGTATCATCGATCAAGCATCGAGGGTTGTCAAGGTGACCCGCCTGAGTTACGCTTCAACCCTACTTGGACCCCCCGAAGGTCGCGGCGCGCGTATGTGCTGCGAGAGCGACGCATTCGGCTATCGGCGGAACGAACTCCCCCCTGAGTTCCTGCTGAGAATCTGGTGAAGAAGTCACCTTCTAGCCGCCTTGGGGCGTACTACTAGATGAGCTCTATGGAGGTTGTGATGGAAACCGAGTGGATGACAGACGGCAAGTGCCGGGATCTGCCGCCCGAGACGTTTTTTCCCAGCGACGGGGTAGGCGTGGAGCTGGCGCGGAGGATCTGCGCCGACTGCCGGGTCAAGGACCCGTGCCTCGAGTACGCCCTCTACAACCGCATCGAGCACGGCGTGTGGGGTGGTGCCTCCGAGCGCGAGCGCCGTCGTATCGCCCGCCGGCGGCGCGGCGTGCGGGTCACCGCCGAGATCGACTGATGTAGACCCGGCCGGCCCGTGACATCAGATCGCAGCCACCCAAGGACGTCCTGTGGCTACGCAGACCGGTCCCCCCTAGGGACCGCGTCGGGCCGCCGAAAGGCCGAGTCAGGAAGGGCTGCCCTCCCGCCTGGCCCGAGCCTCGCGCTCCGTCAGCAGGGCGTCGAGCTCTGCCCGGCTGAGCGTGATCCTGTCGCCGTCCTCGATCGGCGGCACAGCGGCCGGAAGCGTAGGTACCGCGCCAGGCGGTGAAGCGGCAGCCGCTGCCTGTGCCTCGCGCTCCGCCTCCTCTTGTGCCTTGCGGAACTCTCGACCGGCGAGGCCCATGTTGCGAGCAAGCTTGGGGGCCTGGCTGCCGAAAAGCAGGATGGCGATGATGACGACAGCCACAATCCCTAGGTCAGGTCCGAAGATGTTGGCGATAACCATGCAGGCAACGCTACTCCTGACCTGGCCTTTCCGCATCAGTATCCCTCCCCACCGGTGACGATCGGGCAATGCTGATCGCCGTCGTCAACCTGAGCGAGGGTCGCGACGGCGGGCGCCTGGCTGCGCTGGCGGCGTCCGCCGCAGGGGCCCTGCTCGACGTCCACCACGACATCGAGCACCACCGGTCGGTCTTTACGCTCGGTGGGCCCACCGTCGCGCCCGCCGCCCGCGAGCTGGCTTCGACTGCCGTGCAGCTGCTGGACATCAACGGTCACGCCGGGGCTCATCCCCGGATCGGGGTGGTGGACGTCGTCCCGTGGGTATCCATGTCGGGCCACCCACTGGTCGACGGACCGGAAGCACCCGCCGTGGCGGCCCGCGCCGACTTCGCGAGATGGGCTGCCACCACGCTGGAGGTGCCAACGTTCCTCTACGGGTTCGGCGAGCGTTCCCTGCCCCAGGTCCGCCGCCAGGCATGGGATGGCCTGTGCCCCGATTGCGGGCCGGACAGGCCGCACCCAACCGCGGGGGCAATCGCCGTCGGCGCCCGGCCGGCGCTGGTTGCTTACAACCTTTGGCTGGCCGAACCGGACATCGAGAGAGCTCGCGCCATCGCCCGATCCATCCGCAACGACAGCTTGCGCTGTCTCGGGCTCGCGGTCGGCAGCGCGGTGCAGGTGTCGTGCAACCTCACCGACCCGTGGCGGGTCGGACCCGGGGCTGTCTTCGATGCCGTCGCCAATCAGGCCGCCGTCTCCCGAGCGGAGCTCGTGGGACTGATACCTGCAGCGATCTTAAGCGCCGAGCCATCCCATCGCTGGGCTGAGCTGGACCTGGACCCCTCGAAGACAATCGAGGCCCGCCTGGAACAGGCGGGCCTCGATGGGGGAAGTCTGATGTGAGCGAACGCTGGCGGACTGCTTGCGACTGGCGGACTGCT
>JAKBAM010000005.1:0-35587 GCA_021809105.1 Actinomycetes bacterium | reverse complement strand
CTGGCGGACTGCTTGCGACTGGCGGACTGCTCGGGGCTGCGCCAGCCTGCGGGTCATCGGGCGAGCGCAGCCCGAACGGATGCGACAGCCGGTCCGGACATAGCCAGCCTCGCGAGGACGCTCACGAGGCAGCGTCTCCCGCCGCTCGACGCTCCGATGCCCGGCGGCGGCGGATGCGGCGCCGCTCCCGCTCGCTCAGGCCCCCCCAGATTCCGAACTTCTCGCTGTTGGCCAAGGCGTACTCGAGACAGTCCTCCTGCACAACGCAGCCTCGGCAAACCTCCTTGGCCTCACGGGTGGATGCGCCTCGCTCGGGGAAGAACAGGTCGGGATCCACACCCATACAGTTGGCTTGCCTTTGCCACAGCTGCTCTTTCGGCTGCAGAAACAAGTCGATCAGTTGGCTCACCGGTGACTCCCCTCACTCTTGAGTCGTCCGAGTCTCGTACGCACCGATGTAACTACACTGATGTGATCTTGTACCCGCGGGGCACCCCGGCGCAAGGCGAATCCGCGAAATTTCCTCTGGGACCTGCTAGCGCGTGAGCGGGGCGCAGCGGGCGCAGGCTCGCTCCGGTTGGTCCACATGAGCCGCCGGCTGAGCTAGACGGCTGCCGCTGGCGCCGCTCTAGCCGCCAGGAGGGGGGGCGCCGCCCTCACCATGCGGCTGGCCGACGAGGATGGCCCGGACCGCGTCCTCGGAATCCTCGTTGACCAGGGCGATGACCTCGTCGCCAGTCTCGACGATGACGTCCCCGCGGGGGACGACGACCCGCCGCTCCCGGACGATGGCGACGATCGAGGCGTCTCGGGGTACGCCGAGCTCGGCGATCGATCGGCCGGCGGCAGGCGAGCCGGCGGCGAGGGTCACCTCGACCAGTCGGGCGTTCCCCTCGGCGAACTGCATCAGTCGAACGAGCGTACCGACCGAGACGGCCTCCTCGACCAGCGCCGTCATGAGGTGCGGTGTCGAAACCGACACGTCGACACCCCACGTCTCGTTGAACAGCCATCGGTTCTTCGGATGGTTGACCCGGGCGATGACTCGGGGAACGGCGAACTCCTGCTTGGCGAGGAGGGATACCACGAGGTTGTCCTCGTCGTCCCCGGTGGCGGCCACGACGACGTCGACGTCGGCCAGCCCGGCTCGGTGCAACGTAGACACCTCGCAGGCGTCCCCGAGCAATACCAGGCAGCTGAGCGCTACGCCAAGGCGGTCGACCACCACCTGGTCGGACTCGATGACCAAGACCTCGTGACCGCTCTCGCAGAGGTCGTTGGCGATGGAGGTGCCGACGTTGCCGGCACCGGCGATGGCGACTTTCACGATCTTCCCTCCCGGGTGCCGGCAACGGGCAGCTCCCCTTCGTCGCCGGGCGCCCCTCCCGTGGGTCCGCCGACCGCTGGGCCCGACGCCGCGGCGCCCAACCGCTGCTCGAAGGCTGCGAACGCCTTTGATGCTACGGCGAAGAGAACCACATCGCCTTCCTGGCCGAGGCTGGCTGAGGTGGCCACTCGCGCCTCTCCGGCCCTGGTCACCAGCACGGGCCGGAAGTCCTCACCCGCACCCAACTCCTCCAGGCGGCGGCCGGCGTACTGGTCGGGGAGCACCCGCTCGACCAAGCTGACCTCCCCGCTGGGATCGGTCCAAGCGCTGGCCATCTCTTCCGGCAGCAGCCGCCGGGTGACTTGGTCCACGGTCCAGCTGACGGTGGCCACGGTGGGAATCCCGAGTCGTTGGTAGATGACGGCCCGCCGGGGATCGTAGATACGAGCCACGACCCGGGGCACCTCGAAGTTCTCTCGCGCAATGCGGGCCACCAAAATGTTGGTGTTGTCGCCGCTGGTCACCGCAGCGAGGGCCCCGGCCTGGTGCACGCCGGCGTCCACCAGGACGTCGCGGTCGATGCCCGTGCCCGCGATCGACCGACCGGCCCAAGCTTCCGGAAGCCGGCGAAACGACTCGGTCCGCTTGTCGATGATCACGGTCGAGTGCCCGTCGCGCACGAGGCGGTCGGCCAACTCCGACCCAACGCGCCCACACCCGACCACGATCACATGCATGCGGGGCATCTTTGCAGGGTTTCCCCCCGCACCCCCAAGCCCGGCCGGCGAGTTCAGGCGCTGCGCCGCCGGCCCCCGCCCCGTTGTGAGCGCTTCTGGTCCAAGAAGTCGACCAGCACGTAGTCGCCGAGCGTCTCGGGAGTCGTGAAGAACGCGCGTCCCCGGTTGAGCTGGGTCATCTTCTCCACGAAGGCCCGCAGATAGCCGGTCGCGTCGAGCATGAAGGTGTTGATCGTGATGCGCTCCTTGGTGCAGCGCACCACCTCCTCCAACGTCAGCTGCACCGTCTCGGGTGCCGGGGGATACGAGAAGAACGGGGAGCCGTCAGCCAGCAGGTGGGCGGTCGGCTCGCCGTCGGTGATCATGATGATCTGCTTGGTGCCCCCCTGGTGACCCAGCAGTCGCCGGGCGAGGACCAGTGCATGTTGCATGTTCGTGCCGTACGTGTAGTCCCACGAGACCTCGGGCAGGTCTTGGGGCCGCAACTCACGAGCAAGCTCCCCGAAGCCGATGAGGCCGAGGTAATCGCGTGGGTACTGGGTGGTGATCAGAGAGTGCAGCGCCATTGCCGTCTTCTTGGCGGCGAGGAAGTTGTCGCGCATCGGCATCGACAGGGAAAGGTCCACCATCAGGACCGTCGACGTCCGGGTCAGGGTCTCGGTGCGCTCCACCTCGAAGTCATCGGGCGACAGCCTGACGGGCGTCCCGGAGCCGGCCCGCCCAACGGCGTTGCGCACCGTCCGCTCGATCGAGAGGTTGAACGGGTCCCCCCATTCGTAGGCCTTCGTCTCGTAGGTCCGCTCGTGACCGACGCCGACCCGATCGACGGTGTGGCGGCCCATCCGATCCTTGACCAACCGTGAGAAGAGGTCCGCCAGAGCATTGCGGCCGATCTGGCGCAACCCCCGGGGCGTCAGCTCGAGGCGCCCCTCCTTCTGATCGATGAGCCCGGCCTCCGACAGCTGCTTGGTCATCCGAGCCAGCTGCTCGAGGGAACGGGCAGCATCCGGACCGAGCAGCTGCTGGGCCCTCTCGATGTCCACATCGGCCAGTGCGCCCGGGTTGGCGGCTTGCGACAGCAGGTGCTCGAGCGAGTCGAGGTCTCCCAGCTCGTTCATCAAAGACGCCGCCTCCGAGAGGCCGAGGGGGTTGTCACCGGAGAACCCGCGGCCTTGGTCCCAGCCCATCTGGGGGAAGGCGTTGCGCAGGTTGGCGCCCAGACGGTCGACCTGCCAGCGCAGGTCCATGTCCTCCAGGAGCGCGTCGGACAGCGCCTGCAGCTGAGCCCGCTGCTCGGGTGACATGGATGCCAGCATCTGCGACATGGCGGCCATCTGGGCGGCGATCTGCTCCAGGAGCTCGTCCAACGACGACGGGTTTCCTGGGAACATATCCCCGTAATCCTCCATGAAGTCGGAGAACATCCGGTCGGTGTCGCGCCCTGCCTGCTTGGCCTCGAGCATGGCGTTGAGGGCGTTGAACATGTCCTTGCTGCGCTGCAGCGCCTCGGGGGACATATCCGCCATGGCCTCCGACATCCGGTTGAACTGGCTCTGCAGCATCTCCTTGCGGAGCTCGTCCATCAGCTCGTCGAAGTGCTGCTGGGCCCGCGCGTCGCTCCAGTCGTAGCTCTGCAGCGATTGGACTTGCCCAGCGAGATCGGGTGGCAACAGGTCGAGGTGCATGCGCCGCTCCGTCGCCGCTTCCGACGCCACATCCTGCCGGCGTTGGTCCCCCGACTCGCGCGCCGAGGCCTCCAGGCGGTCGATGCCGGCCCGCTCCTCGTCCACCACGTCTCGCAGACGACGAGCGATGTCCTCGTAGGCGCCCCCGAGGTCGTGGTTGTCGAGCAGCTCCTGGCGTCGTTGGCGCAGCCGCTCCAATAGCTCCCGCATACCGGCGATGTGCTCGCCGTTACGGTCGGTGAATCCCCGCTGCAGCAGCCGGCGCAGTGCCTGGTTGACATCACCATGCTGCAGCAGCTCGTCGGTCAGCTCTTCGAAGACGTCCTCGGCGCCGAACTCGAAGCCGACCTGGGTGCCGTCCCAGCGTGAATAGGAGAAACGGGCCATCCCCTCACGCTACGCCCGACCGGTCCCGAACCTGCGCGCGGCGAGTCTCTCCTACCGAGCGCGATAGGTGGCTCGGGGTCCGGCCGAGTCCTTGTTGAGCCGCTTGGAGAGGTGCAGACCTTCGAGGACCAGCTCTGCCGCACTGGCGATCGCGGCCGGCGACTCGCTTCCCGCCAGATCGGACACGGCCTGGCGCAGGCTGGGCACCGCGACCAAGGCCTCGACGAAGCGCCCCGACGCCACGTCCTCTCCGGTGTGGATCACGACGCCCTCGTCGAAGGCGGCAACCGCATCCCGCAGGCGCTCCATCGGCACCCGCTCTTTGAACACAGCCAGGACTGCACCCTTGATCAGACGCTCGACGACCTGACCGTCGCGGCCCTCGTCGATGGTCTCGATCTCCACCTTGCCGGCGGTCGATGCGGCCAGGGACTCCAGGTCCGAGATCCGTGGCGAGGCCTCCGACTCGCCGAGACGGAGGGCCCGGCGGGCGGCGGAGGCCGTCAGTGTCTCGTAGTTGGCGACGCTCAGCCGCACCGACACCCCGGAACGTTGGTTGATCTGCGAGCTCTGGCGCGCCAAGTGCGACAGGGTGGCGACGATCTCGGTCATGTAGGAGGGGACATCGATGCGCACCCCGACATTGCCCAGAGGGACCGCCTCCTGTTCGATGACGGCGATCTCGGTCTCGACGTCCAGGGGGTAGTGGGTGCGGATCTGCGCCCCGAAGCGATCCTTGAGGGGCGTGATGATGCGGCCCCGGTTCGTGTAGTCCTCTGGGTTGGCCGACGCCACCAGCATCACATCCAGGGGCAGGCGGAGCTTGTAGCCACGCACCTGCACGTCTCGCTCCTCGAGAACGTTTAGCAAGCCGACCTGGATCCGCTCGGCGAGGTCGGGCAGCTCGTTGATCGCGAAGATCCCCCGGTTGGTGCGGGGAACCAAGCCGTAGTGCATGGTGAGCTCGTCGGAGAGATACCTGCCCTCTGCCACCTTGATCGGGTCGACCTCGCCGATCAGGTCGGCGATCGACGTGTCCGGCGTGGCCAGCTTCTCGCCGAAACGGTCCCCGCGATGCACCCAGTCGATCGGGGTGTCGTCGCCCTTGTCGGAGATGAGGTCGCGGGCGTGGCGAGATACCGGGCTGTAAGGATCGTCGAGGATCTCGGAGCCGGCAACGATCGGCAGCCACTCGTCGAGGAGGCCGGTGAGGCCGCGGATCATCCGGGTCTTCGCCTGGCCCCGCTCGCCGAGGAAGATGATGTCGTGCCCGGCGAGCAGGGCGTGCTCGAGCTGGGGCAACACTGTCTCCTCGTAGCCGAGCACGCCCGCGACGACCGGTTGGCCGGCCGCGATCCGGCTTGCGGCGTTGCGGCGCACCTCTTCCTTGACCGGGACCGAGGTCCACCCGGAGTCGCGCAGCTGGCCGAGGGTGGCGGGACGGGAGCTCATGTGATCACGGTAGGGCGCGCTGGCGTCGTAGTGGGACAGCACCCTGCTCTCCGGATACAGCGTATATGTTCGGTTTAGCGGGCCCTCGTGCACAAATCCGGTGGGCGCAGCGCCCTGAGGGAAGGATAAGCGACAGACAGGTGCGAACCTCCCTGCGCACCTGTCGTCCGTCGCCGATACGAGGTCGTGATGCAGTCGGTCGCCCCATCCACTAGCTCGAGCAGCACTCCTTGCGGGACCGAAGCCGATCTGGCGCGCGCCGCGGGGCGCGGCGCGGCCGACGCTTTCGCCCAGCTATTCCAGCGCCACGCTCAGAGCATGTGGCGGCTGGCCCAGGCCGTCACCCCCGACCCACAGGTGTCGGCGTCGTCAGTGAGCGACGGCTTCGTCCGGGTGCTGCGGTCCGTGCGCCGGCGCCAGACCAACGCCGATGAGGCCCTGCGGCCGCTCCTGCTCGCGAGCACCTACCGGGCCGCGCTGGACATGGCCCGCCGTCCCGAGCAAGCCCATCGGGACGCCGAAGCCACCGCCCAAGCACTTCGAAGTGGGGAAAGGACGGCCGAGGCGGCGCTGGCGATGGCCGCCTTCCGCAGCCTTCCCGAGCGCTGGCGGGCCGCAGTGTGGCTGAGGGAGGTGGAAGGTTTCGAACCAGGCGAGGTGGCCCCGGTCCTCGGGGTGTCTTCCACCGTCTCGGCACAGCTGACCGCCCGTGGGCGCCGGGGCTTGCTCGGGCGCTTCGCCCAAGCGGGGATGGAGCCACCCGCGCGTCTGGACAACCTCCTGCGGCCGCTGGCGGGCGACGCACCGACGTCGCTGAAGGCCGCCACGTTGGCCCAATGGCGCAAATCGATCGCCTCTGATCCGGCCGGGCGATGGCTGCCAGCAGCTGGCTGGATGAGCGACAGAGCTGTGCGGCCCCTCAGCATCGCCAGTGCCGGTGTCCTGGCGCTCGGCCTGATCGGAGTGGGCGTACTGGGCCAGCACACGGGGATCCTCGACGGAGGGGCCTTCAGCGCTTCGGGCGCCCCGCACGGCACCAATCCGGGAGTCAACGGGGGGTACTCGAACACGGCCTCCGCCGGCGGCCAATTCAGTAGCCCGCTGGCCGGCTTCCTCGCCTCGGCGGCCAACTACGCCAGCACTGGCGGCGTCCCTGCCACCAGCAGCGGTGCCGGATACAGCTCCAGTAGCCCCTCGTCCCCCCTCTCCAGCACCGCGCCGCCGCTCATCGGTGGCGCTGGTACCGGAGGGACCGCGGCCGCGCCGGCGACTTCCACCCCGGCCCCCGTCCCCGCCGCGACCACCATCGTGACCACCCCGACCAGGGTCGCCAAGCTGGCCCCGGTCGGATCGTTGACCCCGACCGCCCCCTCGGTCGGCACGAGCCCCTCGATCAGCCTGGGCCCGCTTCCAGGTTCCACCACGCCCGCGGCCTCCGTCAGCGTCGGCTCCTGCACCGCCATCAACCTCTTCGGCGTCGCGGTCCCGGTCAGCTGCCCGGCCGGCACTGCTCCAGGCAGCGTGCTCCCTGCGGGCAGCCCCAGCACGGCTCCCTCATCCACGGCCACTCCGACGACCACCGTCCCGCCAGTCACGGGGGCCGTCGGCGGCTTGTAGGCGCCCGCTCGGAAGCTCCCCATCGCGCGAGTTGTAGCCTCTCGCCGGGATGGACCTCGGAGGAAGCTGGCGGGCAGCGCTGGGTGACGACCTCGGGAGGCGCACATTCCCCGAGATCGACCTCGATGACAGCGGATGGCAGAAGGTCGCGGTGCCGGGGCACTGGAGATCGGTGGCGGCATTCTCCGACAGCGACGGACCGCTGTTCTACCGGCGTCGCTTCGAAGCGCCGGCCCCCCTCGCGGGGCGTCGATCCTGGCTCCGCTTCGACGGGCTCTTCTACCAGGGCGACGTCTGGCTCGACGGAAGCTACCTGGGAGACACGGAGGGCTACTTCTTCCCTCATACCTTCGAGGTGACCGAGGCGCTCCGCGACCGCTCCGAGCACACCCTCGCCGTGGAGGTCACCTGCGCGCCGGAGCCGGAGCGCACTGCGAAGCGCAACCTGACCGGAGTTTTCCAACACTGGGATTGCATCGACCCGTCCTGGAACCCAGGCGGCATCTGGGCCCCCGTCCACCTCGGCGAGACCGGCCCGGTGCGCATCGCCGGCCTGCGGGTCCTGTGCCGAGACGCCAGCGACTTACGCGCAGCACTGGACATCGAGGTCGAGCTCGACGCCGCCGAGGCCGCCTCGGTCACCCTGACCACGATCGTGCGCGCCGCCAGCGGCGAGGAGGAGATTCGCCGCGTCGCGGAGGAGGCAGTGGCCGCAGGCCACAACCGAGCTAGGTGGCGAGTCACAGTCGAGCGGCCGCGGCTCTGGTGGCCCCACGTCATGGGCGACCAGCCCCTCTACGACGTCGAGGTCAGTGTCGCCCTCCAGGGCGAGCCCGGAGGACCCAGCGCGGCCGGCCATACCAGCGAAGCCGAGTCTGGCAGCCCGAGTGACAGCCGGACGGTCACGACCGGGTTGCGCCAGGTGCGCATGCGCAACTTCCTCACGACAGTCAATGGCGAGCGGCTGTTTCTCAAGGGGGCCAACTACGGCCCGACGCGCCGTGAGCTGGCCGAAGCCCCAGCGAACCGGATCGCCGGCGACGTCGGCCTGGCCGTCGAAGCGGGGCTGGACCTGCTCCGAGTCCACGGACATGTCGGGCGCCCCGAGCTCTACCAGGCCGCCGACCGCGCCGGGCTGCTCCTCTGGCAGGACCTACCCCTCCAGTGGGGCTATGCCAACGTCCGCCGCCAAGCGGTACGCCAGGCCCGTGAGGCAGTCTCGCTCCTCGGCCACCACCCTTCGGTCCTGGTGTGGTGCGGGCACAACGAACCGTTGGCCCTCGATCCGACCCCGGACGGCTCGGTCAGCACCCGCCAGGCCATGCGCTTCGCGGTCGGGCAGGCGTTGCCCAGCTGGAACAAGACCGCCCTGGACCGCTCGGTACGCAGGGCCTTGGAGAAGGCCGACGCCTCCCGGCCGGTCATCGCACACTCCGGCGTACTTCCCCACCCTGGCGGGGGGACTGACAGCCACCTCTACCACGGATGGTACCGAGGTGACATCCGTGACCTTGCGGCCTCCTTCCGGCGCCTCCCGGTGCTGGCCCGCTTCGTGGGCGAGTTCGGCGCCCAGGCCGTCCCCGACAGTCACGAGTGGATCGACGCCGACGCCTGGCCCGACTTGGACTGGGACCATCTCAGCGCGCATCACGGCCTGCAGAAGGCGGTATTCGACCGGCGGGTCCCCCCGGCGGCCTTTGCGGACCTGGACAGCTGGCGATCCGCCACTCAGGCTTACCAAGCGGAGGTCATCCGTGGTCACATCGAGCACCTGCGCCGGCTCAAATACCGACCCTCGGGCGGGTTCTGCCAGTTCCTGCTGGCCGACGCACAGCCAGCGGTGTCCTGGTCGGTCCTCGACCACCGGCGGCGACCCAAGGCCGGCTTCGCCGCGCTGAGCGCCGCCTGCGCGCCGGTGATCGTCGTGGCCGACCTCCCCCCTGCCACCTATGCACCGGGCGAACGGCTCCGCCTCGCCGTCCACGTGGTCAGCGACCGCCGGGTGGCGTTAGCCGGAGCGACCGTGACGGCCCGGGCCGCATGGCCCGGAGGGGGGCATACCTGGCGATTCGGCGGCCGGGTCAGCGCAGACAGTTGCGTGCTCATAGGGCGACTGGACGCCAGGCTCCCTGCAGTCCCCGGGCCGGTCACCATCGAGCTCCTACTGACGTGGGACGGCGGCACGGTGAGCAATCGCTACACCAGCACCATCACGGCGCAACATCGCGGCGGATCATCCCATCCGCTGGGATGATCCCAAAGCCCATCCACGCGACAGAGATGCGGCAGGGAGGCCGGAGCAGCGCGCGTGGCCGCGCGGTCGAGCGGCTCCCGGAGGAGGCCGGAGCAGCGCGCGTGGCCGCGCGGTCGAGCGGCTCCCGGAGGAGGCCGGAGCAGCGACCGCTGCGCGATTTGTGCGACCCCCTAACGCAAATCGCGCAGCGGTGCGCTGCGCGAGAAGGTCGAAGACTGGGCTGCTTCGAATGGTGGGCGCCGCAAGTGCGGCCGAGCGGCGCCCAGCTCTCGAGGCAAGTTCTCGAAAGCAGGAGAGGGCGGGGTCCGCGCCGAAGGACTGAAGGTGATGACTGACCCACACCTCGATCATGGACCGTCGGACGTTGCGGTGAGGATAGGTCTCAACGGATTCGTCCCGGATCCCGGCGAGCACCTCGAGGCCCTCGCCACCACCGGGCCTTTACCACTGCGGGCCGCGGCGAGAGCTGCAGTGGCGCTCGGCGCCCACCTCGGAACGTGGCGCCGAGGCGGGCGCCGACGGGGGCGCCGACCCGGGGGTCTAGGCGTGCAATTCACTGAGGTGGCCGCCCAACCCTCCTACTCCTACTCCTACTCGCCCACTCCCGCTCGCGGAGGTCCCGAGGAGCCCGGGCCAACCGCAACCAGGGGAGCCGCTGCTGCTCCCGGCCGGCCCTCGCCGCGGCGTACCAAACGACCTGTGTCCCTGGCATCCCCCACGCGAGGCTCCACCGACGCGACCCGCGCCGACGCGACCCGCACCGACGCGACCCGCACCGACGCGACCCGCGCCGACGCGACCCGCACCAACCCCGGCCGGACGGACTCGAAGGCCTTAGTCTTCCCCCCGTTGCCGGTGGAGCCGGCCGAGCGCCAAGGCGGCGGCGTGTGTGAAGACGCAGCCTGGGATCGGTGGCTCTCGACGGTCCCGCTCGACAGGGTCGCTCAGACCGGCGCGGACCTAGACCGCGAGCCGGGACGGGCGGAGCGAGCCGAGGAGGGTATGCAGCGAATGGCCCTCCGGCTGCGCTCCTGTCAGCGACGCGTTGCTCGCGTTGTCCTCGGCGCTTCCACCGGCGCCGAGGGCTCGCTGGCCTAGAGGTCGCTGGCCTAGAGGTCGCTGGCCTAGAGGTCGCTGGCCTAGAGGTCGCTGGCCTAGGGCTGCGGTCCACCGCTCCCACACCTGAGGCCGTGGACATCCGGGTGCCGGCCGGATGCCTTAGGGCTGCCCTCGCTGCTATGCCTAATGGTGATGAGCCGGTTTCTGTCCGCTGAATGGTTCGACGATGTCTGCCGCGAGCAGGCAGAGCCGCGCCTCCCTCCAACTCTCACTTTGCAGCAGGTGGTGACCGGGGCTCCGTGGGGGGAGATCCGCTACCAGGTTCTGGTCGGCGAGAGCGGCGCCCGCATCGAGCCGGGGGCGAGCGATCACCCGGACGTGACCTTCACGAGCGACTATTCGACGGCGTCGGCGATCGCTCGCGGGCGCTTGTCCGTGCAGGCTGCGCTCAGCTGCGGGCGGATCCGGATCGGAGGGGATACCACCCGACTGATGGTAAATCATCCCCTGCTGGGCGTGGACCCTGTCCCGGCGGTGGTGCGCGCGGCCACGACATGGGACGATGGCGGGGATGGCGGGGATGGCGGGGATGGCGGGGATGGCGGGGATGGCGGGGGGATGAGCTATGGCTGAGCGGCGTCCTCCCGGCTGGTACCGGGATCCCGACAATCCGGCCCAGTTCCGCCACTGGCACGGCCGTAGCTGGTCGACCCGACGCCGTTCGCCCCCGGCGTGGTTGCACTCCGGCGCCGAGATGGTGCCGGATCCCGCCTGGGGCAGCCTCCAGGCCACCCCGGGCGGCCCCGTACTCGAAGGCCCGGTGCGCCCAGCACCGCTGCACGCCGCGGCGCGCGGCGGTCGCGTCGGCCACCGGGGGGTCGTTCGGACCCAACGCCTGGTCCGCCCCGCCGCCTCTGGGCGCTCCCACCTCCGAGCGGGTGGGCCAGGGCCGGGAGCGGTGGGGCCGGCGGTGCCCGGGGCATCGGCGCGGCGGGCCATCAGGGTGTTCTGCGCTTTGGTCGGGCTGGCGGTATTCATGATGGGCGTGACAGTCGTCGCAGGCAGCCGCAACGCCGGGGTTGGCAACAGCGCAGTCGGCAACGACGCCGCGTTCCTTGCCCGGGCGACATCGATCTGCCAGGCCGGCCTCACCGTTGTCCACGCGCCGGTCCCGGCCGCAATGTCGAAGCCGGGTGATACGAGCGCTCTGGCGAGATCTGCGTTGCGGTCCGCGGCGGCCGTCGAGAACGTCGAGCGGGAGCTGCGCGCCGTGCCCGTGAGCGCCAAAGCTGCGCTGGCGGTCGACGACTGGTTGAACAACCTGGGCCACTACGTGGCTGACGAGCAGCAGCTAGCCGTAGCCTTGGGCGTCCCCACCGGTGGCGGGGCGACGCGTCGGGCATCCGGCGCCACCGCTGCCCAACAGGCTGCGATGCGAGTGAACGCCGACATCACCCGGGCCGGCAGCTTCACCGGGTCCAGCGCCCTATCCGCCTGCAGCCTCGCACCAACAGGACGCCAGCCACCACTGGTCCCCATTCCGTGAACCGCAGTCGGACCGGGACCACCCGGCCCATCCCCCCGGACCGTCCCCGAGCCCTCTGGGAGCGGGACTCCCCGGGAGAGGAACCCTCAGGAGCGGACCCTTGGGCGGCCGCCCCGACGCCAGCCGACGGGGGGAGATACGCTCGCCTCACGCTTCCAGGGAGGTACCACACGTGCAGCTGGCAGAGGTCATCGACGACGGATTCCTGGCGAAGTACAGGAGCTTGCTGGACGCCGAGGACGCAGCGTTCGACGAGCTTGAGCACGCCTGCGAGGACGGCGACCGTGCCCACTTCGAGGCCGATCTGAAGGTCTGGCGAGAAGCCATCGAACGCAAGCTGTGCTACCTGCACCGCCTGGGCGTAGTGCTCCCGCCGGGCATCGCCGTCTAGATCTTCCAGCCCGAGAGCATCGAGCTGGGGCGGTGATCACCCGTCCCAGCTCGATGGGGCCAGCCCTCTACTTGATGAGCCCGAGCCCTCGAACTGCGTCCCGCTCCTCGCCGAGCTCCGCAACGGAGGCGTCGATGCGGCCGCGGGAGAACTCGTCGAGTTCCAGGCCCTCGACGATCGAATACGAGCCGTCCGCCGTCGTCACCGGGAACGAAGAGATCAGCCCCTCCGGCACTCCGTAGCTGCCGTCGGAGGGGACCGCCATCGACACCCAGTCATCGGAGGAGGGCGTCCCCGACACCCAATCCCGCATGTGGTCGATGGCTGCGCTCGCGGCCGAGGCCGCGCTCGACGCGCCACGAGCCTCGATGATCGCTGCGCCCCGCTTTTGCACCGTCGGGATGAACTCCTTCTCTATCCACTCCTCGTCGCCCACCACCTCCGTGGCCGGACGGCCTCCGATGCGAGCCCGATACACATCGGGGTATTGGGTGGCCGAGTGGTTACCCCAGATCGTCATGCGCGAGATCTCGCTGATCGGCCGGCCAGTCTTGGCGGATAGCTGCGCCAGCGCCCGGTTGTGGTCCAGGCGGGTCATGGCGCTGAATCGCTCTGCGGCGATGCCAGGTGCTGACTGTTGCGCGATGAGAGCGTTGGTGTTGGCCGGGTTGCCCACTACCAGCACCTTGATGTCCGACGCGGCGTTGTCGGAGAGCGCTTTGCCCTGCACCGTGAAAATGGCGCCGTTCGCCTGGAGCAGGTCGGCCCGTTCCATGCCTTTGGTCCGGGGCCGCGACCCCACCAGGAGAGCGACGTTGGCGTCGGAGAAGGCCGCATTCGGGTCGTCGCTGGTCGTGATGCCGGCAACGAGGGGAAACGCGCAGTCGTTCAGCTCCATCACTACACCCTGCAGCGCGCCGAGCGCAGGGGTGATCTCGAGGAGCTGCAAGATGACCGGCTGCTCCGGTCCGAGCAGCTGACCGCTGGCTATGCGGAACAGCAGGCTGTAGCCGATCTGACCGGCGGCGCCGGTCACAGCGACGCGGACGGGGGATGCGGGCATGGGGGTATCTCCTCGGGATGTCTGCGAGCGGGTGCAGCAACGCGGCGGACCACACCGACGGTGGCCAGCGCTCACGGTCCGCAAGGAGGAGCGTAGGCCGGGCCTCCCCTACTCGGCCAACGGAGGACCCGCCACCGGCGCGAACAGCCTGAGAACCGCGGCGCGGTCTACCTTCCCGTGAGCGGTGACCGGAACCTGGTCGACTGCGACCCAACGCGCGGGCAGCATGTGGGCCGGCAGGCACCTCGCCGCTTCCCGGCGCAAGTCGACCGCCGGCGCCATGCCGCCAGCCGAGACGAACGCCGCCAGCAGTTGGCGCTCAGAGCTGTCGCCGGCCGATGCCACGACGACGACGTCGCTGATCCCCTGGAGGGCCCGCAGCGCCACCTCCACCTCGCCGAGCTCGACTCGAAAGCCGCGCACCTTCACCTGGTCGTCGCGGCGTCCGAGGTACCAAAGAGTCCCGTCATCGTCCCGGCGGACTATGTCCCCGGTGCGGTACCAGCGCCGGCCGTCGATCTCGATGAAGCTCCTCTCGGTGCGACCCGGATCGTCCAGGTAGCCATCCGCCAGCCCGTCGCCTCCTACCAGCAGCTCGCCGGTCGTGGCGGGGCAAAGGCTGTCGTCTACCACGGCCACGCAGGATCCGCCCACCTCCCGGCCGA
The DNA here is from genome assembly GCA_021809105.1 of Actinomycetes bacterium. Lineage (GTDB taxonomy): Bacteria > Actinomycetota > Acidimicrobiia > Acidimicrobiales > Palsa-688 > Acidiferrimicrobium. The sequence continues at coordinate 21,404 of JAKBAM010000005.1, read as the reverse complement.
TCGGCACCGGATCGGTGACCAGCGTGGCGTCTTGCATGGCGTGGGCGGTGGTCACCACGCTGTTCTCTGCCGGGCCGTACCCGTTGATCACAGTCAGGCGCGGGTGACGCTCGAGTAGGCGGGCGATGGTCGGCGCCGGCGCGATGTCTCCTCCGGTGACGAGCACCTCCACCCCGTCGAAGGCGTGAGGAGCGAAGCGCTCCATCACTCGAAGCAATCCGGAGGTGAGGAAGAGCGAGTCCACCCGCCCCTCCGCCATTATCTGCGCGAAGCGCCCCGGAGAGCACAGCTCCGGTTCGGGCACAACGAGGGTTGCGCCGTTGCACAGTGTCGCCCACACTTCCATGACCGCGACATCGAAGCCGACGGCGGCGAAGCGCAGGCACCGCCGGCCGGGCTGGTAGCCGAGCGCCGGACCGTGGAGCGCGAGTCGCACGAGAGCCCGGTGGGGCAGCTGGATGGCCTTCGGCACCCCGGAGGAGCCGGACGTGAACACCACGACGGCGGGCGAGCCCGCGGCCACAGGGGGCTGTGCCCCAGATACGGGCGCCGACGGCCCCTCGAATGACGGCTCCAGGCAGGCCACCGACAGGCGGGGCATCTCCCCTGACTGCGCCATCACCAGGTCGGGGGCCACCTGGTCGATGAGCTGTGCCTTGCGGGCGGCGGGCGTGTCGGCGTCGATCGGAGCGTACGCGGCGCCCACCCGGCATACCGCCAGGCTGACCACTGCCTCGGCAACCGAGCGGGTGGTCACCAAGGCAACCCGGCTTCCCGGCCCGACGCCGGCATCGAGCAGTGCCGAGGCCTGCACCGCCACCGCGACATCCAACTCCCGGTAGGTCAGAATGCGGCCATCGACGATCGAGTGGATCGCCGCCGCGGTCGGACACCGGCGCACCTGCGCGGCGAAGAGGTCGGGGAGGCATGGCGCGCCGGCGTTCGCCGCTTCAGGCAGACGCTTTCCCATGTCCCACCTCCCGAAGCCGGTCGAACGGGTCGAGGACGGTGCGGGCTCCCCCGAGACAGGCGTACTCGGGGTATGCCTGGAGGACCAAGACGAGGGCGGCGTCGGCCAGGCCGTCTTCGGCGCTGGCGTAACGGTGGACCGCGGCGCCGTCCACTGCCCAGGTCTCGACGAGCGGATCGTGGAAAGCGACGTGTGCGCCTTTGGACCTCAGGTCCCGGGCGATCGCTTCGGCCGGAGTGTTGCGGAGGTCAGCGATGCCGGACTTGTAGGTGACGCCGAAGAGGGCGACGGTCGATCCCGCGACGGAGGCACCCCGCGCCCCGAGTGCGGATTCGATCTGCCCGACAAACCAGAGGGGCATGGACAAGTTGAGGCGTCGCGCCTGCTCGATGAGGGTGATGGGCGTACCCGCCCTGCGCGCCGCGAAGGAGAGGTACGCGGGGTCGACGGGGATGCAGTGGCCCCCGGCGCCGGCGCTCGGGTAGAACGGAGCGAAACCAAACGGCTTGGTCGCCGCCGCTCCGATGGCGTCCATCACGTCGATTCCCAGCCCGACGCAGTACTGGGCAAACTCGTTGACCAGCGCGATGTTGACCATCCGGTAGGAGTTCTCGAGGACCTTGGACGCCTCGGCCTCGCGCAGTCCACGCGCCAGGTAGACCGGCACCCCGACGTTCCGGTAGAACAACTCGGCTCGCATGCCGCACACCGGCGTGAGGCCGCCTACCACCTTGGGGGTGTTCGCCACGTCGAAGCGCCGGTTGCCCGGGTCGATGCGTTCGGAAGCGAAGGCCAACGAGAACTCGAGGCCACCGCACAGCCCGCTCCGCTCGAGGATCGGCTGTACCACCTCGGCGGTGCAGCCAGGGAAGACGGTCGACTCGACGACGACGAGCTGACCTGGCTGGAGCTGAGCGGAGAGCGAGCCGCACGCGCCGCGCAGCGGCCGCAGGTCGGGAGCTCCGTCGGAGTCGAGCGGTGTCGGGACGCAGATGACCACCACCGAGCAGTCACGCAGCGCCGAGGGAGAGCTGGTGGCCACGAAGGTGCCCCGGACGGCGCGCACTTGCCCGTCCGAGACCGTGTCGACATGGCTGGACCCCGCCTGGAGGGCAGCGACCACCGAGGCAGCGACGTCGAATCCCACGGTAGGTCGACCGCTTGCCGCGATCTCGACTGCCATCGGCAGCCCGGCGTAGCCGAGACCGATGACTCCTACTGCGGCATGACTCGATGGGAGACCGAGGTCCTCTGCGGGCGGCGTCGACGGGTTGAGACGGATCTCAGTGGTCATCCACGCCTCGCTCGCTTCGGCTGAGCAGCTGCCCGGCGATATGGCATAGTCCGAGCAGCGTGTTGAGGGCCCGCACCGCTGGATCCCCGCTGCTGGCGGGCCGCAGCGCGGACTGGAGGAGGGTCCACGCAGGTGGCGGGGCCTCTGTGGCGCGGCCTGCGAGGGTCGCCGCACGAGCGGCGCAGCAGAAGCCTTTGCTGTTGCGATGAGCGACGACCATGTCCGGGCGGAAGCGCACCGATCCCCCCGACGCGGTCAGGCGGTGCGCCAGTGTGTTGTCGCCACCAGCGGCGCGAGGATCGAAACCGCCGGAGGCGTGGAAGGCATCGGCTCGAACTGCGCCATTGCCACCAGCGAAGTAGCGGACCCGGTCGGCCGGAAGAAGCCCGCGGTAGCGGTCGTCGTAGCGGGTCTGACGGGCCCGGCTCACCAGCCCCTCGTCGAATCGGAGCACCCGTCCCGTGACTGCGACGTCGCTGGAAAGCTGGTCGGCGATGACAGTGAGCCAATCGGAGCGACACACGGCGTCGTCGTCGAGGAATGCCAGATGGTCGCCTTCCGCGTCACGGGCAGCGAGGTTGCGGATCGCGTCGGCGCCAATCGAGCGTTCGACGCGCAATACCCGCACGGGTAAGGGCGTGGCCGCCAGCCCGGCGGCGACCGGCCGCCGGGAGCCGTCGTCGGCGATGACAACCTCCACGAGGAGGCGGCGATCCACGTGGTAGAGGCCGCTCAAGCACCGCGCCAGATCCGCTGGCCGGTCCCGGGTGGCGATCACCACCGACACGGTTGGCGTGAGGGTCACCGTTCCCACTGCGTCCTCCAGTTCGCGATCAAGCCGGGCCAACGCTCGGGTGCGCCCGTCGGCAGGTAGGTCCGCCGGATCTCGGCGTGCTGGTCGTCCCATGGGCGGGCAGCCGCCTTGACCGAGCCGAACGCAGAGCGCTCGTCGCCGGGCGAGCACTCCCCCTTGACACCGTACGGGTAAGCAAAAGGTACGCACCCGCCGACCTCGGAGCTGACCTTGGCGACGGATCCCTCGATCTGCGATGTCTGGCAGCCTCCGTCGAGGGCGCTGAGCTTGGGGTGCGTCACGGTGTGCGCTCCGATCACGTGCCCTTGCGCCGCGAGCGAACGCGCGTCCGCCCACGTCATGCACGACTGGCTGGTGTCGGGGGTGCGCCTCCCGACCCAACTTGTTACCAGGAACATCACCGCCTTGACCCCAAGATCGTCGAGCACGGCGAGCCCGTGATCGAGCACGTCGGCGTAGCCGTCGTCGAATGTGACCAGGACGCTCGGCCGGTCTCCGCCGCCGACTACCCGGCTCGCAGCGCAGTGAGGGTCCTGGCTGCCCCCTTCGAAGGCCGACAACACCAGTTCCAGGCCTCGCCGCAGGTCCGACGGAGTCACGGAGCAGTAGTGCCGGAGAGTCGGGTGCACGTGGTGGTAGTAGAGGACCAACGGCCATCCGGGCGCCGAGCCGATCGCCGGCTCCGGCGCCTGCTCGGGGGCTTTCACCGACCCGTCCAGCCGAGCGCGGTAGCGACCGCCGAGGGCACGGCGATGCCCTCGTTCCCAGCGGTCGCTTCGTTGCGCTCTTCGTACTGGTCGGGGAACCATGGATCTTCCGGCTCCGTCTCGTACGAGTCGCGCACGGCCCGGCGCAGTACGCCGATGAGCGCCGCGGGATCGCAGGGGAAGCTGCGGAGAGATATACCGATGAACATCTGCGCGCACCCCATTACCTGCTCGGGGTGCGCGCGCTGCTTGGCTACTAGGGGGCTTACCGTGGCACCGCCGAGGACGCCGGCCAGTACCTCCGCGATGACGGCCGTACACAGGCCTTTGTGGCCGCCGAAGACCGGGATCGAGCCGCCACGCTCCAGCTCGGCCGGCTCGGCGCATGGATTTCCGGCTGCATCTAGCAGCCACCCGGCCGGGACGGGGAGCCCCCGGTTTCCCGCCGCACGAACCTTGCCTGCGGACACGACGCCTGTGCCGAAGTCGACGCAAAAGGGCTCCTGTTCGCCGGGGACCACGAGGCAGATGGCGTCGCTGCCGATGGTCGGACGGGTGCCGCCGGGAGGGGCGACGGAGGGCCCGGATACGTTGGTGAGGAAGCCGACCACCCGGTGGCGCTGGAACGGCCACCGGTAAGCGGCCATCATGCCGACGTGGTTGTTGCCCGACACGCCGACCGCAGCCACGCCGTGCTCGTCGGCGCGTTGGGCGCACTCCAGGGCCGCCCTCGTGGCCGCGACCTGGCCGAAACCGCCCCGGGCGTCGATCTTCAAGGTGGCCCCATCGCCCACCAAGCCGAGCGACGCGCTCGCGTCGATGCCACCCGCTCGGATGCGAGCCAGGTAGGTGGGTAGGAGCTCGACGCCGTGGGAGTGGTGACCACGCCGGTCGGCGTCGGTGAGCACCGAAGCCACGGTCGCCGCCGTCGATGTCGGAGTGCCCGCCGCTTCCAACTCGGTGACGATGAGCTGCTCCAGCTGCTCCGGGGAGACCACGAGATCGCCGGCGCCAGCAGCGCTGCGCTCGGGCGCGGGCTCGGGCTCGGGCTCGGGCGTGAGGGTGAGGCCGTCGAGGCGCAGGTAGCGGTCGAAGCCGACGAGACGGCGCTGCGCCAGGGCCACGGTGGGCAAGGTCCGCGATCGTCGGCGGGAGACGAGATGCGCCAGCTTCGCCGGCTCGAGCCAGTCGGCATCGTCTACCACCAGGACCGCAGCGGACTCGAGGTCCGGGGCGTCCCTCCGCTTGCGGCGTCCCGCCCTCGTTGGGGGTGCATGGCTCCCACCGGTGACCGACCACCCGACCACGCCCCCGTCGGCGGGACGAACAGTGCCGTGGCGAAGCGCCCTTCCCCCTTCGAGTGCGCCCGCGAGCGCGCTCTTGCCCGATCCGCGCGGACCGGTGATCAGTAGCGCCTCCCCCGGCGCAACGCGGAGGTCGGTGCCAGCCAGCACCACCCGCTCCTCGCCCCGGCGGCCGACGGCGACGACGAGGTCGCGGGCTGCGAGCCCGCCTGGCTCACGCACCGGTCGCATGGCCCTTGATCACTGCGCCCAGTGCAGCGGGTGCGTCACGCAGCGGCAGGTGCCCCCCTGGGATCTGCTCGATCTTGAGCCCGCCCGTGGTCCACTCACGCCATCCACCGAGGCACGCGGCGTCCACGCGTACGTCGTCACTGCCGTATACCACGAGGATGTCGCTCGAGATGACCCGCGGGCGCATGGCGGCCAACCCGCCGGCGAGGAGGAGGTCGCTCCGCAGGGTCGGAAGGATCATCTCCATCATCTCACTATCGGCTGCTACCTCTGGGGGTATCGCCCCGCCGTCCACCACCTCCCGGACCGAAGCGGCGCCGTCGATGATCGTGCCGGGGGAGGACGAAGAGGGAGGCGGCGCCTGGGACACGATGACGAGGAGCCCGACCGGCCTTTCCGCCAGCTCGAGGCGGGCCGCGACCGCCAAGGCCAACCACGCACCGGAGCATTGACCGAGCAGCGCACAGGGGATGGCTGCGGCATCACGGTCGAGGGCGATCGCCGCCGCCACCTCCGCAGCGACAACCTCCGGGTCCGAGGACAAAATGTCGTCGATCCGTCGCTCGCGCCCGGCGAGCCGCACACCGACGACGTCGTGGTCGGACAGGACTTCGGCCAGCTGCCGCAGCTCAGCAGCGCCTCCCCCGGCCTGGGCCATGCCGTACAGGGACTGCTGCGCGGCTCCAGCCGGCTTCCAACGTTGCAAGACGCCGGCGCCAAGGTCGGTGGTCATGCCGGTGCTCCTTCCTCGACCAGGGCGACGAGAGTCCTCAGCGTGGGTGATCGATACAGCTGGCGCAGAGGCACGCGGACCCCGGTGCCGGTCTCCACGAGGACTACGAGTCGAGCCAGCAACAGCGAATCGGCGCCGAGGTCGAAGAGGTCGTCGTCCGCCGCGACCTCGGAGGCGCCGAGCGTTCGCGCCACGATGCCCTGAACCAGGGCGGCGACGTCACTGCTCGCGGCTGGTACGCCCGCGGCCACCCGCTCGGCGACACCGGCAGTAACTGGCTCGCCGGAAGCGCTGTCACCGACGAATGGCACTCGCGGCCTACTTGTGACCAGCCTGGCAACGGCGTCGAGGTCTAGCTTGCCGTTGGCGGTGACTGGAACCTCTTCCATCTCACCCCAGCGGCTGGGCCGTTCGAAAGCAGGCAGGAGGCGCGCCGCCCGGCTCCGAGCTTCGTCGATCGCCGCACCGGGCGCCGTCCCCGGCACCGGGCGGACCAGCGCCACCAGCTCGCGCCGCCCCGGGGCACCGACCGCTACGACCGTCACCTCGGAGACGCCCTTGGCGGAACGCAGCACGTTGGCGACCGACGTCGGGTTTACCCGGAAACCTCGGATCTTGGCCTCCCCATCGAGCCGGCCGAGATATTCGATCGACCCGTCGATGGCGACCCGGCCGGCATCTCCGGTGCGGTACATGGGCAGCCCGAGGAGGGGACTTCGGCGCTCGAAGGCCTCGCCACCGGCGGCGGCGCCCGGACCACCGTCCCGTAGGTAACCGAGCGCGAGCCCGTCTCCCGTGAGGCATATTTCACCCCGGGCTCCTTTGGGAAGCAGGCGTCCTCTGCTGTCGAGGACGGCCACGCCCGTCCCCCGGACTGGCCTGCCGAGGGGCAACGGGTCCGGGATGACATCACCCGGCTCGAATATGGCGACGGTGCTGAAAGTTGTGTTCTCCGTGGGGCCGTACCCGTTGGTCACTCGCAGGTTGGGGTGCAGCGCGACGACGCGCGCAACCCGGTCCGCTGGGACCACCTCACCGCCGGTCAGGAGATGGCGCAGCGGCGCGAATACCTCCGGGAGAGTGTCCACCAGGACTCGAAATAGGCCGGCGGTGAGCCACGCCACCGACACGCCGGCGGTCGAGATGGTCTCTGACAGCTCCGGCAACGAGAGGGGGTCTCTCGGCGCGATAGCGATGCAAGCGCCACGGGTCAGCGGTGGGAAGATCTCCAGCGTGCTGGCGTCGAAGGCGAGAGGGGCGTAGCGCAACACGGTGTCGCCCGCACTGACGTCGGTGACTCCGTCATCGGCGCACAACCTGGTGACAGCCCGGTGGGGGACGGCGACAGCCTTGGGATTGCCGGAGGTGCCGGAGGTGAAGGTCACATAGGCGGTTCGGCCGGGTTGGTCCTCCGGCCAGGACGGAGGATTCGACGGGGCGGTCAGCCATTCCTCGGCCAGCGCAGGAGCGCTCACGCAACTGGCGAGGACCGCCATCTCGGGATCATCGGCGAGCATGGCCACCGGACGGCACCGCTCCACGCATGCCAGCAAGCGGGCCACCGGCCAGGTCTGGTCGAGCGGCGCGTACGCTGCTCCGGCCCGGAGCGCGCCGAGTACTGCGACGATCTCGGGTAGCCCCCGCCCGAGCGCTACCGCGACGGTGTCGCCTGGGCGCACTCCTGCGGAATGAAGTGCGGCCGCTTGGTGCTCGCTGGCGCGCCACAGCTGCTCGTAGGTCACGACGGACCAGGCCTGATCTGCCGCCCGGACCGAGTCTGGTGCGGTGGGATCACGGCGCAGCACTGCGGGCGACGCCGGCGCCAACGTGGCTCGCTGGTGCACCAGACGTTCGATGCTGCTCTGCGCCGGGTTGGCAACCGGCCGTTCCAGAGCGGTCAACTCCCGGCGCGCGCACCCGGGAACGCCGCGCAGGTCCCCGATGGTGATCTCGTCGGATGCGGCGGCGAGCTCGCTCAGCAGCGCACAGAAGCTGGCGAGCAGCTCGCAGGCCTCACCCGGGGTCATGGCTGCGGTTGCGTACTCGAGGGCTCCCGTCAGGACCGGGGCGTCGCGCTGCACGAAGATCGAGGCGTCGAAGGGGCTGCCTCCTCCGTGCCCTTCGACCACGCGAACCCACCCGGCCCTCGTCTCGAAGGCTGGCGGCACGAGGTCGCTGTGGGCTCCGAGGACGTGCTGGATCAGCGGGTTGCGCCGTCCGTCCTTCTCGGGCCGAACCGCATCGAGAAGGTTGGAAAATGGCAGACCCGCGTGGCTCAGCGACGCCGTGAGCGACGAGCGCAGCGAGCGTAGGTGCGCGCCGAGATCTGCCTCCTCATCTACGTCAACGAGAACCGGCAGAACGCTGGAACGGGCGTCGATCGAGTCGCGGGCCCCGGCGGTAGGGCGGCCGAGGTACGGGACTCCCACCAGGAGGCGCTTCACCCCGCAATGGCGAGCCAACGTCAGGCCCCACGCCGTCAGCCAGACCACGAACGGGGTCACACCATGGCGCCGGGCCAGGTCGCGTAGCTGGCGGGTCTCCTCGGCGTCCAGGGAGAAGGGTAGCCGGGCGCCCCGAACATCCTGGAGATCAGCCCGAGCCCGACTCGTCGGCAACTCGAGTACATGCGGAACCTGGGAGAGGTGCCCGGCCCACCAAGCCGCCAGTAGCTCCCGGCTTGTGCCCGGCTCCTCGCGGCCTTTGAGCTCCGGTGCCGGTGCCGGTGCCGGTGCCGGTGCCCCGTCCTCACCGGCGACGTCGTAAGCGGCCACCAGTCCCGCCAGCAGCCGTCCAATGCCGTGGCCATCCACGAGCGCGTGGTGCACCACGACGATCACGGCATCACGATCCGCCCCGGCGCAGGCACACCAGATGACCCGCAGCGGTGGGCGCGCCCTCGCGTCCAGCGGCACGGCACCCTCGATACGGGCCAGCTCCTGCACAGCCGCCCCCGCTACCTCCACCATGCCGACAACCGACCTCCTCTCGATCGCGACGGCCGACGGGGGCAAGAGCTCCGGCACAAAGGCGCCGTCGTGGGAGCGGAACCTGGTGCGCAGCATCGGGTTGGCAGCGACCAGCACGCGGACCGCTTCCTCCAGGCGGTCACCCTCCACCCTGTCGGGGAAGCAGAGGGTGAAGACCAGGTTGTACGGCGTACCGCCGAGGAGCGAATCGGCAAGCAGCATCAGGGCCACATCAGGCGGCACGGGAGGCGCGGGCTGGCGCCCCGGGTTTGCCCCGTCGTCCGGTATCACCGAGCCCCCGCCAGCGAGCACCTCGCGCAGTGCCGTGTCGCCGAGCAGTGCGCCCAAGTCGAGGGTGAGGCCGGCGATCTCGTCGGCGGTCGCGGCGAGCATCACCGCTCGCAACGAGTCCCCGCCCAGCTCCACGAAGCTGGCGCCCTCGGGGACGGTGGGGATATCGAGTAACGCGGCGGCTGCATCAAGAAGCGCTGGGCCGCCAACCGTATCGGGCGTTGGACGGCTCACCGGGCCTCCTGCGAGAGAGCGGCCGCCGCCCGGCGCAACACATCTTCGATCCGGGCCGGCTCGTGACGAACCACGCTCGACTTGATGCCGAGGACGAGGCGCCCGTCGATGAGGTCGCCCTCGAGCATCAGCTCGTAGGGTTCGCTCTGAAGGCGAGACCGCTGCCCGCGGATCTGAATATCGGCGCCCCGGACGATTCGGTTGCGCCGCTCGTTGATCCGACCGAGCTGGCCGCGAAAGTTGTAACGGATGTCCACTGTGCCGGGAGCGGGGCCCACGGCCGTCCCACCGCGGCGCTGGCGGAGGATGTCGAAGCCGAAGCGCCGCTCCGGGACGCCGATGTGAGCGGCTGCTCCGCGCTCGAGGGTCCCGGGCCCTCGCCCGCAGCGCACCAGCACTGGATAGGTGCTCTGCAGGTAGCCGACGGTAGCGGCGATGTCGATGCCGCCCGGCGTCACGTCCCGCCCGTGCGAGTACTCGTCGACGATCACCGCCTCGAGGGACCATTCGCCGGCGATCGCTTCGCACAACCCTTGGAGCGTGGCGTCGGCGACCGTGGTCGATGCCTGGCGGCATCGGCGTGCGAGGGCCACGGTGTGCTCGGGCGACAGGGCGACGTTGGTGGTCCTCACCGTGTCGAGGTTGCCCGCTCCACCGGCCGTCGGAGTCACCCGGCCGGCCACGCCCCAAGGTGGCGCGGCCCAGGCACCACAGTCCTCCTGCGCCTCGGCGGACATCTCCCACTGATCGCACGCGGCTGCGTAGTGCTCGGGCTGATTGACCGGCCCGACAGCGCCGCCCAGCAGCCGCTCGATGTCGTCACCGGCGAGGCTCAAGCTGTAGCCATCCAGTGTCAGGTGGTGGGCGACGAGAGCCAGGAGCAAGTCGCCGTCGTCAGCCCTGCCGACGAGGACACGAGCGACCCTGCCTTCGTAGGGGTCGAGCGTGACTTGAGCTTCGCCTACCGCGGCGTCGAGAGGTCCCGACCCCGGATCGATGACGGACACCACATCGCAGGCATCCGGCGGCAAGGTCTCAGCCACCCAGCCCACAACACCGCGACGGTAGGCGGTGCGCAGGGCGGCGTGGCGATGCACGAGCTGCGTCCCTGCGGCAGCCACCTCGCCAAGCCCGCATGCGGCCCCTACCGAGAAGATGGCGCCGAGATTGAAGTGGGTCGGCTCCGCCCAGTTGTGGTCGAGCCAGCGCTGTTGAGCGGGAAGCACCCGATAAGGCGCTCCCGGAGCTTCGATGCCCGGGGCGGTATCGAAGCGGGGCGGCAGCTCACTCGCTGGCTGATCCGCCAGAGCGACCAGATAGGAGAGGGTCGGGCGGCGAAGGAAGTCTCGCAGGGTCACCTGCAATCCCCCGTCGCGCAGCGCGCCGACCATCCGGACCGCCAGGAGGGAATCGCCCCCGGCAGCGTAGAAATCGTCGAGGCGGCCGCCTTCGGGGATCTCAAGTACCTCAGTCCAGATGCGTCGTACTGCTTCGGGCGTGATCACCCGGCTCCTCCTGACTCGACGAGGTCGTCGGCTATCGGCGTCGGGCTGTCGACACCCCACGAGCGGACGCGCGCCGCGCTGGAGAGCGTCCCTACCGCCATGAGCACCGCCAGCAGGATCCACAGGCCGCCTGCCCAGGCCGTGAGGATCGAGGTGATGATCACCGGTCCGAGCGCCTGTTGAAGCGATGCCCCGAGAGAGAACAGAGCCAGGTACTTGCCGCGATGCGCCTCGGGCGCCAATTCGATCGAGGCGGTCCACTCGGCGGTCGAAGCGTTCAGCTCGCTGGCGGTGTGAAGCAGCAGCCCGATTACCAGCAGCGCCACCGCGACGATCTCGCCGGTGTAGCGGGCCGCCTCGTACGAGCCTGCCGCCAGAGCGAAGAGGAGCGCGGCACGCACGTAGGCCGGCGGTGCGTCGGTCGCGCCGCTCACCCGTCTGGTCACGCGCACCTGGAGGAGCACCACGAGAGTTGTGTTCACGGTGAACAAGATCCCGACCAGGGCTCGGGGGGCCCTGGTGTGAAGCGCCACCCATAAGGGGATGGCGATCGTCAGCGCCGTGGCATGGAACGTCGCGAAGAAGTCGAGCACCGCGAGGCTGAGATAGCGGCGGTCCCGGGCCACCACCCGGTAGTCCCGCAGAGACGGTTTGCCCGGCGCTGGCACCGACCCACGATGGGCGCCGCGGATGGTCAGGATCACAGCAGCGGCCAGCAGGTAGCTGAGCGCATCCCCGTAAATCACCGCCAGGTAGCCAGCCCCGCCCACCGCCAGCGCTGCGGCAGCCAACAGCCCGCCGACGCTGTACCCAGCATTGCGGACGGAGCGCTGGAAGGCCATGAGCCGAACTCGGTCTGCCCCCTGCGCGAGCTGGGTGACGAACGTCTGCTTCGCCGGTTTGGCCGAATAGTCCGCCACCAGCGCGACTGAGGCCGTCGCCACGAATGCGCCCCAGCTGTGCACCAGGCCGTATCCGGCGTAGGAGGCGCCGGCGAGGAGCCAGTACCCGACCAGAGCGGACCGCGGCCCTATGTGATCGATCACCAGTCCGGCCAGCGGCGTGAGGCAGATGGCCGCGACGCCGGCGACGGCGAGCCCGAGACCTACCGAGGCGAGAGAGAGCTTCACCTGTTGGGTGAAATAGAGCACGGTGATAGGAGCGAGCAGCCCGGTGCCCACGCTGTCGACGAGGGCGACCAGGGCCCACCGCTGGGCGCCCGGCACCTGGGCGACACCGAGGACGCGCTCGAACAGGACCCTTCGGAGCGCCACGGCTATCGAGCAGCCGGGCGGTCAGGAGACAAGAACTCGAGGCGGTTGCCGAAGGGGTCGGTGCAGTAGAACCGTCGATGGGCGGGGAAGTGGTCGTCCCATTCCACCCGATGAGCGGCGGCCTCGAGGACTGCTGCCAACTCCTCCAGGTCCTCGACCACGATCCCCGGGTGAGCCTTCTTGGATGGGTAAAAGGGATCCTCCACGCCGAGATGGACCTCCAGCGCATCGCAGCGCACCCACAACCCTCCCCGTTGGGCGAGTACAGGCGGCTTCGGTATCTCGAGGAAGCCCAGAGTCTCCACCCAGAATTCGCGGCACCTCGGCTCCGAGCCCTCGGGTATCGCCAGCTGGACGTGGTGGAGTCTCATCCCGTACCGGCCTGGATGCTCCGGTCCGTATCCGAAGGGTGAAATGCTGCTTTCCACGGTCATCCTCCTTGCGGAATTGCTTGTCGTGCCAACCGGAGGTCACCGAGGCGACGCCAAGTCAGGGCTGCAGCCAGCGGGAGGCGATCGTGCGGTGGGAGCGCCCGGCGTCGCCGGAACTCCAATGCTCCGAGATCGAGCCCGACGAAGCTGCGCACTGCATCGTCGAGGCGCCCGCCACAAAGGCCCTCGTAGTCGACGACGAGCCAGTTCTCTGGCGCCAACTCGCCCACTATACGAAGCCACGGCTGGTGCCACGCGGTCCACTTGTCGTACACCGCAGCTGCGTTGCGGGGACGCCAGGGCCGGTCGCCCCGCCACGCCAGCATCGACGCAGCCACCTCAACCGGATGACGGATGACGAGCAGGTAGCGGGCCCGAGGGTACAACGCGTGCACCCAGGGGAGATCCAGCAGGGTCTCGTTGTACTTGTTTCCCCACTCACCGCTACCGTACGACTCCGCCAGAATCCGTCGGACGAGTTCGACCGCCGAGCCCTTCCAGCCGGCCGCCACCTCGGCCGCCGCGGAGCGTAGGGCGACCTCGACGCACCCGGCCCACCCTTCAGCACCGGCGCCGGCCGCCGGCCTCCGGTCGAGGGCATGGAGGATCTCGTCGGCTCGCAGGTGGCGGCCGGCGATGTCCTCGTCTTTGCACCAGCGGCGGAGCAGGTAGAGGAGCTTCCCGTTGACGGTGAACGTGCCACCGGCGCGCCCGTAGGCTTCGCTCAGTTTCGACGCCAGGGCGGTCGTACCCGAACGCTGCGCCCCCAGCAACAGCAATGGTGGAGTCACGATGCGGTCACCATCTGGCGCAGCACTCGGAGCCGCTGCATGCACTCGACCGAAGCCTCGAAGCCACCTGCGCTGAACGCGTGGCCCCAAGGCCGATCGCGCAGATCGACACTCAGCGGCTGGCCCGGCCGCCAATGGGTCTCTAGGGACACCCAACCTCCGTAGCCGTCCTCCACCAGCGTCCGCAGGATGCCCTCCCACGGCAGGTCGCCGTCACCGAGGCGCACATAGCCGCTGGCTCCCCGCGGGTCCTTCACATGCACATGCTCGATCAGGTGGCGCCCCTGCCGGTAGTCATCCAGGCATGGGGAGGAAGCGATGCCGCTGAACGCGGTGTTCCCCGGATCCCACAGGATGCCCATGTCGTGGCGCCCGACCGCCTCCAGGAACGTGAGCGCGTGACCAACGCTCGGGGTGTTGGTCCTGGTTCCTGTCTCGAGCAGGAGTCGCACGCCGGCGAGATCGCACCCTTCCAGGACGTCAGCCGCCGCCCGCGCCGCACGGCGCGGATCGGGCGGCCCCTCCCGATAGAAAGAGAACACCCGCATGGCCCGCAGGCCCAACAGGTGTGCCTGCCTGGCGCTGCGCTCGACCAGGGCCCTTGCCGCGACGAATTGCCGCCTGGAGATCGGCAGCCGATCCTTCATGGCGGCCGGGCAGAAACCCGCCACCTCGAGCCCCGCCTCACGGAGGGTGGCAGCGGCATCCTCGAGCTCGGCGTCCGCAAGGTGCTCGGGGGCCGTGCCTCCGAGGGACCGGATTTCGACACCTTCGAAGCCCATGGTCTGGCAGGCCGCCACCACCACACCAATGTTCTGGCTGACCTCGTCGCTGATCACGGCCAACCTCACGACTCATCCCCAAGCGGACCCGATATCGCTGCCGGTCGAGATGACGCGTCCTGCCACCAACGCCCGAGCAGGCGCAGATCACGGTTTGGTACGAACGCGCGCGACTCCATGAGGACGTCGATCGGCCGATCGCCTCCTGCCACCGCCCGGAAAGCGGCCATCACCGGCGGGCGCCCGTCGTCGCCCAGTGGGACGTGGCGACCGTCCGAGCCGACCTGCTTGCACTGGATGGCGTCCACATGGGGAGCGAGAAGCGGCAGCACCCGGTCTCGCTCATTCCCGGCGCTGTCGGCCAGTCCTCGCGTATCGAGGACGACTCGGCAACCATGCCTGGTCGCCATGACCGCGATGTCGGCGGGGTGGGCGAAGCCGGCGTGGGTCTCGACCAGGACGAGGTCAGGGCGATCGCCTGCGATCGCACCCAGTTGCCTGCCGACGAGATCGGGCCGTTGCCCGGCACCCACGTCGGCTACGACCTTGCAGCGAATCCCGGGCCATTGCTGGCTCGCCCACGTCCAGCGCTCGAGCGGATGGGTCGGGTCGCCGAGCACTAGGGGATGCCCGATGAAGGAGACGTCGAGTCCGGCACCGAAGAGGGCATCGAGCCCGTCCTCCTCCCATTGGTGGCCTTTGCCCGCCCGGAGGTCGACCACCGTCGACCCGGCCTCGACGGCGACGGTTGCGAGCTGCGCGGCGCGCGCGTCTGGGGCACAGCCGGATGAGATCCCCAGGCGTACGATGCGGGTCACGCTCGGTCCCCGTACAACCTCTCGAGGATGGCAGTAACTCCTCGCGTGCGGGCCAGCCCGCACATCAGGGGCCCGGTGGCGCCTCCGCATGCTGAAGCGACCTCCCGGTACACCTCGGCGCGCAGGGCAGCGGCGCTGCGCGCCGGCCAGCGGGAGCTCCGGGCGCCGACGCGGAGTCGGACCTGGCCATCCAACACGTCCACCTTCTGGCCCTGGTCCGCAACCAATAGGCGCTCACAGCGGTGGTCGGAGTCGCCGGTGACCACCGCCCGGAGCACCGCCCCCGCCTCGAACTGGACGGTGAGCTCCATTCGGGAGTCCACGCCGGGCGCCCTGTCCCGCCGGCACATCACCTCGACGGCGACCGGCTCACCCAGCAACTGGCAGGCCAGATCCAGATAGTGCACGCCCAGGTGGGCGGTGATACCTCCGAGCGACTGCGAAGGGTCGGCGCGCCAGCCGGTGAACCATTCGTCACGGCGCGGACGGCTCACGACCAGGGATGCCCTGGCGCGACCCGACCAGCGCAGCCGTTCGACAGCTCCGGGAAGGGCGAATCGGTGCTGGTGCATGACACCCACCACCGAGCCCGCTTCGGCGGCGGCCCGATCAGTGGCATCAAGGTCGGCGAGACGCCCGAAGGCCGGCTTCTCGACAACCATCGACTTCCCGGCGTGGATCACCTCTCGCATGACCAAGGGGCGCGAGCCGGGAGGTACGCACACCGCCACTAGGCCGATCGCCGGGGAGGCCAGCACCTGTTCCAGGCTGGCCCGGGGCAGCTCGGCCTCGCCGGGCGCGCCCTCCTCCACGAAGGCGACGGCCTCGAGCAGATCTACCTGGGACAACGCCGAGAGATGTTGATGTCCTGCGGTTCCGAACCCGACGATTGCCACCCCTATCGATCCCTGCGCTCGAGGTTTGGGGATCGCGGCCAGGGCTGGGCTCATGCCAAACCTGCCAGCACTGCGGCGAGGTAGCGGGCCGGCGCGCTAGCACCACACATGGCGGCGGACCACTGCCACTGGCGCCCGTCGCCGACCTCCACCAAGCCGATCTCCTCACCGTCGGGACCCCGCACCTCCTCGGCTTCGCGCACCATCACCCCCCGACCGAGAACCTCCGACGCCCACGATCCGAGGGCAGCAGGCAGGCTTTCGGCCACCACCCGCCGAGCGGTGGACCCTGTCGGCATCCTGGCCTGCAGACAGGTGCCGCGCCCATCCTCGCCGACCCCGACGGTGACGTCGACGGGAACGGCGATCCCGTCCGACCGGATGTACCGCTGGCCGAAGAGCTTCCACAGGTCATCCGCGGTGACCTCTCCACCGGTCGTGTCGGCCCACGCCTGCACCGCCCTGGAGAAGTCGACGAGGCAACGCTGCGGAAGCACCATGCCTAGCTCGACCCTCAAGAGGTAGCTGATACCGCCCTTGCCCGATTGGGCGTTGATACGGATGATCTCGTCGTAGTCCCGTCCCAGGTCACGGGGGTCGACCGGTAGGTACGGGATGTTCCAGGAGATCTCTCCCGTGTGCTCCCGCCAGTCGAGGGCCTTGTTGATGGCGTCTTGATGGGTGCCCGAAAAGGCGGTGTGAACAAGGCGGCCGACGTAGGGATGGCGCTCGGGAATTCGCACCCCGGTGCACTCTTCGTAAGTGCGCTCGATGCCAGCGAGATCCCCGAGCTCGAGCATCGGGTCGACACCCTGGCTGAACAAGTTGAGGGCCAGGGTCGTCAGGCATACGTTGCCTGTCCTCTCGCCATTACCGAACAGGCACCCCTCCACTCGCTCGGCGCCGGCCCGAAGCGCAAGCTCAGTGGCCGCAACGGCGGTACCGCGGTCGTTGTGGCCGTGGACGGACAAGACGACGGCCGAGCGGTCTTGAAGGTTCTCGTGGAACCACTCGACCTGGTCGGCGAAAACATCGGGGGAGGCCGCCTCGACGGTGGCGGGAAGGTTGACGATGACCGGTCGTTTCGAATCGCCGCCGAGCAGCTCGACGGCCAACTCGCAGATGCGTAGGGCCACCTCGGGCTCTGTGGCGTTGAAGACCTCGGGCGAGTACTCGAAGCCGATCTCGCCTTCGTGTCGAGCGGCGAGGGCACGAGCCGTCCGGGCCGCCTCCGTGACGGCTCGCTCCAACGCTGACAGCTCCATCCGCAGGACTCGTTCCCTCCACAATGGAGCAGTTGCGTTGCAGAGATGGACGGTCACCTGCGCCATTCCCTGCACCGCGTCGAACGTTCGCTGGATGAGGTCGGGTCGGATGGCGGTGAACACCGACGGCACGACGTCCGCCGGGACCTGCCCTACTGTCGCCAGCCTCCGGACGAAGCCGAGATCAGCGGCGCTTGCGGCCGGGTAGCCGACCTCGATGTCCTTGAAACCGACGCCCACAAGCAAGTCGAAGAACGCAGTCTTCTGATGGGGTGCCATCGGCTGGGCGAGAGCCTGGTTGCCGTCTCGCAGGTCGACCGAGCACCAGAGAGGGGCCGAGTCGAGCGGGCGGTCGATCCATTGGCGCTCCTCGACCCGCCGGACCGGGACCCGGTCGGCGAAGGGCGTGTACTTGCCGTAGGGCATGCTGCTCGGCTTCTGCCGAGCAGCAGCCCTCGGAGCGTGGTGCGCTGGCATCGATCCCTCCTCGTCCGCCCTGACCGCGAGCTGCGGCCTCCGCTTGTCACGGACAGACTAGGATGTATGTAGTTGGGATGCAAGCGCATTATTCTGCCCAAGGCGCAGGCGGCTGGGGCCGCCGGGTGCCCTAGAGCCGGTCGACGACGGCGCTGGCGAACTCCGATGTCTTGACCTCGGTGGCACCCTCCATCTGGCGGGCGAAGTCGTAGGTCACGACCTTGTCGGCGATGGTCGCCTCGAGCGCACGAACGATGTCGTCGGCTGCAGCCTGCCAGCCGAGGTGCTCGAACATCAGCACGCCCGAGAGCAGCACCGAGCCCGGATTGACCTTGTCCTGCCCGGCATACTTGGGGGCCGTGCCGTGGGTGGCCTCGAAGATGCCATGCCCGGTGACGTAGTTGATGTTGGCGCCGGGAGCAATACCGATGCCGCCGACCTGGGCCGCCAATGCGTCGGAGATGTAGTCCCCATTGAGGTTGGTGGTGGCGATCACGTCGAAGTCGGTCGGCCGGGTCAGCACTTGCTGCAGGGTGATGTCGGCGATGTTGTCTTTCACCAGGATCTTGTCACCGGGCTTGCCATCGCAGTCGTCCCACCCGACCGCGACATTGGCGAACTCCTCGCGGACGAGGTCGTAGCCCCAGCCGCGAAAGGCACCCTCGGTGAACTTCTGGATGTTGCCCTTGTGCACCATGGTCACCGACTTGCGATCCCGCTCGATGGCGTACTGGATCGCCGCCCGGATCAAACGCTTGGAACCAGATTCCGAGATCGGCTTGATGCCGATGCCCGAGTCGGATCGGATGTCCCAGCCGAACTCGTCGTGGAGCATCTCGATCATCCGCTTGGCCTCAGGCGTCCCCTCCTGCACCTCCAAGCCGGCGTAGATGTCCTCGGTGTTCTCCCGGAAGATCACCATATCCACCTGGTCAGGGCGCTTCACCGGGGACGGCACCCCTTTGAACCAACGAACCGGGCGGAGGCAGACGTAGAGATCGAGGATCTGGCGCAGCGCCACGTTGAGGCTGCGGAAGCCGCCGCCGACCGGCGTGGTGAGCGGGC
Organism: Actinomycetes bacterium; assembly: GCA_021809105.1. Taxonomy (GTDB): domain Bacteria; phylum Actinomycetota; class Acidimicrobiia; order Acidimicrobiales; family Palsa-688; genus Acidiferrimicrobium. Next base: position 2,553 of record JAKBAM010000005.1, on the reverse strand, counting down.
CCTTTATCCCGATCAGGTACTCCTTGAACACGGAGATGGTCTCGTCTGGCAGCCAGTTGCCAGTCTCGGTGAAAGCCTTCTCGCCGGCCAGTACCTCCTTCCAAGAGATGCGGTGCCCGTGCTTCTTCGCCGCGGCATCGAGGACGAGCTTGGCCGCCGGCCAGATGTCGACCCCCGTGCCGTCCCCCTCGATGAAGGGGATAATGGGCTCTTCGGGGACGGCTAGCGTGCCGTCCGCCTTCATCGCGATCTTTTCGGCCATCTCCCGATCCTACCGGGGTCCAAGCGACGCGCCGCAGGCCGCAACCCTTGCGGGCTCAGCCGGCGGTGATCGCACCGAGTCGCTCGATACTGGCAGCCAGATCCTCCATGAGCTCCGCCACCACCCGCCGCACCGGCTTGACCGACTGCAGCATCCCCACGCCCTGCCCCACCCAGTAGGTGGAGAGCTCGGTCGCCCCCGCATGGCCGGACGAGGCTATTTGATCAACCTTGCGAAGTGCCGGCTCGGCGAGGATCGACTGCAGCGGCATCGGAAGGGCGGCGGGGGCGTCGGGCGCCGACCACGCATCTGTCCACGCCGAGCGCAGCTGGCGCGACGGCTTACCGGTCCGACTCGTCGAGCGCACAGTGTCGTCCGAGCCGGCAGCGAGCATCTTGGCCTTCGTGGCCGGCGGGGTCTCGGCTTCCTCGGTGGTGAGCCACACCGATCCGGTCCACACGCCCGACGCCCCGAGGGCGAGCGCCGCTGCCATCTGGCGCCCGTCGACGATCCCGCCCGCCGCCAGGACCGGCACCGGGGGCCCGCCTCCTGCCAGCGCGGCAGCGGCGTCGACCACCTCGGGGACCAGCACGATCGTCGACACCTCGCCGCAATGGCCGCCCGCCTCGCCGCCCTGGGCGACGAGAATGTCGACCCCGGCAGCCACCTGACGCTCGGCGTGCTTCCGCGTGCCCACCAGAGCAGCCACCGGCACCCCCGCAGCGCGCGCCCGCTCCAGCATCGAGGGAGGGGGAGGACCGAGGGCATTGGCGATGAGGCGGATCGGGTGGGCGAAGGCCACCTCGAGGAGATCCTCGTTCCGGCTCGCAGATCCGAGGGCAGCGACCGCCGAGCCGACCCGCACCGCGTCGGACGCCGCGCCGGGCGCCACGACACCTCGGTCGGCCAGCAGTGATATCACGAACGTCCGTTGCTCCTCGGGAACCAGCGCGGCAATCTCAACCCGGCTCATGCCCGCCCCAACCACCTTCCCCGGCACCAGGACATCCACACCGTAAGGTTTCCCGCCGGTGTGCCCGTCGATCCAGCTCAGCTCCCGGTCCAGCACCTCGGGGGCAAGCGCCGATGCGCCGAACACACCGAAGCCGCCGGCATTGGTGACCGCGGCCACCACGTCCCGGCAGTGGCTGAAAGCCAGCAACGGGAAGTCGATGCCGAGCATGCGGCAGACCGCCGTGTTCACCCGGCTCCGACCTCGAGGCCCAGGTTGGCGTAGATCTCCCTTGTCGCCTTGGAACGGTTGAGGGTGTAGAAGTGCAAACCGGGGGCGCCGGCGTCGAGGACCGCTTGGCACAGCTCGGTGGCGGCGTCGATCCCCGCCTTGCGCACCGCACCGGGGGAGGTGGCGCTGCGCATGCGGTCTGCCATCGCGTCGGGGACAGCGGCACCCATCGCCGCCATCCGGTCGATCGAGCTGACCGAGGTCACCGGCATGATCCCCGGCACGATCGGGCGGTCCACGCCTCGGGCGCCCATGTCGTCGACTAAGCGCAGGTAGTCGTCACGCTCGAAGAAGAACTGCGTGACCGCGAAATCGGCCCGCCGCAGCTTGTCGGCCAGGCGGGCGCGGTCCTCGCCCAGGGAGGGCGAGCGGGGATGACCCGCAGGATGAGCGGCCACTCCAATGGAGAAGCCGCCGATGGCGCGAGCCAGATCGACCAACTCGTCGGCGTGGGCCAGCTCACCGGGCCCTTCGTTCGGGTCGCTCGGCGGATCCCCCCCGAGCGCCATGAGGTTGTCAACCCCCGCCTTGCGCAGCTCGACGAGGATCTCGGCGAGCTCCAAGCGGGTGTGGGCGACGCAGATCAGGTGCGCCATCGGGGTCAGGCTCGTGGTGCGAAGGATGCCCGCAACCAGGTCGTGGGTCCGCTGGCGCGACGACCGGCCGCCCCTGTAGGTCACCGACACAAAAGAAGGGTGCAGCGGCTGCAGCTCCGAGAGCGCCTCGACGAGGCGGCCGTGCTCGGCATCGTCCTTCGGGGGGAAGAACTCGAAGGAGAAGGTGCGGCCGGCCCGCAGCAGGTCAGCGATCTTGGCCATGGCCGCCAAGGTAGTGGCACCCGGCGCCCACGCCGAGGCTGCTGCTGCCTACAGCATCCAGTTGGATACCGCATCTGTCATCCAACTGGCTGCTGAGTCGGCTGGCGGCGGCGGCCGGCTGGCTGGCTGGCTGGCTGGCTGGCGGCGGCTTAGGCGCCGGCAGCCCGCTCCGCGGCCGCCACGGTGTTGTGCAGCAGCATCGCTACGGTCGTGACCCCGACTCCCCCCAA
>JAKBAM010000066.1 GCA_021809105.1 Actinomycetes bacterium | reverse complement strand
GCTCAGCTCAGGTCGCTCGGCCAGTTGGCCTGCATCATGTGCCACTGCGTCGGCTCTCGCCGGATTAGCACCTCGAGCTCCCCGGCAAGGAGCTGGGTGCCTGCGACGATGTCGTCGCGCAGGCGCCCAGCCGTCCTGGCCAGGGGAAGTGGAGACCGGACCACGGCCAGATGACCGTTGCCGGGACCTGCGAAGTAGACCGCAGCGGGCAAGACGGGTACGCCGGTACGCAGACCCAGGGTGACTGGGCCCGCTGGCATCCGGGTTCGCTCCCCGAAGAACTCGACCTCGACGCCCAGGGTGGAGCCGACCACCCGGTCCGACAGCAGGCACAGCACCCGGCCCTGGTCGAGAGCGTGCAGGCAGGCTGCAGCCGCCTGCGGCCCGTTGGCGATGACCTCCATGCCGAGTCGACGACGGAAGAGGGTGAACCACTCGAATAGCTCAGGCGGCTCGACAGCCTCGACCACCACGCTGACGGGAGTCCCGGTGTGGGCCAGCCACATCCCTCCCCACTCCCATCCCCCCAGGTGGGGCAGCGCCAGTATGGCGCCCCGGCCGAGGGCCACGGCGTCGTAGAGGTGGTCCATGCCCCGGTAGGACATTCCGGCATCGACCTCGACCGGCGTGAGACTCGGCAGGCGGAGGCTCTCAGCCCAGTAACGCGCGTAAGAAGCGAAGGCGGCATCGACCTGCTCGGACAGGGCCACGCCAACCAGATCGGGGCCTTCGACCCGTCTCAGGTGTCGAGCCATCTGCCGGCGCCGCTGACGTAGGCCCGACGTCGCCGCTGCATTGTCGAGTGGGCCTAGACGAGCCACCAGCCCGGGCAGGTGTGACGCTGCAATGCCGGCCCCCTCGGCGATCCGACGACCGACTGTCCCCGGCAGTACGGCGGCTACAGCGGCTCCGGCCCTGAAGGCCACCAACTGCGGAGAGCCCAATGTGGCGCGCAGCAACCCCTGGGGCCGACCGAGCGGCCCAACCTCCTCGGCCAACCCTCAGGGCCGGCGGGAACCGGAACGGCGCCGGCGCGGCAAGCCGTTGGCGTCACGCGCGGCGGCACGGGCTTGGCGCCGCTCGGCCCATCGCTCGTTGGCGCCGCGGCGGGCGCTGCCTTGCGCGTACGGACGGTGTCGGGGGGTCCAGCCGTTGGCCTCCCGCCATGCTCGCCACCGGATGGCCACGGCCACGTCGCTGGCGCTGCGGCCCGCGCTGCCGGCTTGCGTGACGCCCGGGGCAGGTGGCCGCACGCCGACGCTGGCCTGGCGCCAAACCTTAACGAAGCGCTGCACCGCAGTCGCCGACGTAAGCGCCAGCATCGCCCAGAGGAGGGGCACGAGGAGGAAGCTGAAAGCCAGGCCGGCGCAAAGGACCACGATCCGCTCGGCGCGCTCCATGAGGCCGCCTTTGGCCTCCAAGTCGAGCGACTCGGCCTTGGCCCGCTCGTAGGAGATCAGCAGGGAAACACCGAGGACGGCGAAGGGAAGCACGAAGGCGTGCCCGTGGTGCTGGTCTTGGAGATACCAAGCCACACCGCCGAGAACCAGGGCGTCGGTGACCCGGTCACAGACCGAGTCGAAGAAGGCGCCCCGCACCGTCGAACGCCCGGAAGCCTTGGCCAGCGCTCCGTCGAGTAGATCGGGCAACGCGGAGCCGATGAGGAGGCCCAGACCCAAGCCGAGGCGACCGCTCCCGATCGCCCATGCGGTGGGGACGGCAAGCAGGAGCCCGAGAGCGGTCAGGTGATCCGGCGACAGGCCGGTCCGCCGGAGCGCCTGCCCCAGCGGCCTGACGGCGACGTCGACGCCCGAACGGAACCGTCCGTCGAACAAAGCAGCAACGCTCCTCACACAGAGAGAAGGATCGAGGCGTCCGCCCGGATCCCTAGACGGTCGCAGGCTACCACCGGGACCGGGTACGCTCCGCGATGGCCCCTTGGTGAGGGCCCGGGCCGGGGGGCCCGGCGACATCTCGACATCGCACCTCGAACGCGGTGGCGAACCGACTGGATAGAGGTGGTCCCAATGCTGGGGTACCCGTCGACCACGCTACGCAACGTGGTCCTCGTCGGACACAACGGGTCGGGCAAGACCACGCTGTGTGAGGCCATGCTCCACCTTTCGGGGGCCAAGAGCAGGCCGGGGCGGGTCGAGGACGGGACCACCGTCAGCGACCACGAGCCGGAGGAGCAGCGTCGCAAGATGTCGGTCGCCACTGCCCTCGTCCCGGTCGAGTGGCAGGGCCACAAGATCAACGTCCTCGACACGCCCGGCACCGCCGACTTCATCGGAGAGACAGTGGCTGCGATGGCTGTGGCCGACCTGGCGGTGTTCGTCGTCAGCGCCGTGGAGGGTGTCGAGGTCCAGACAGAGGCACTTTGGCGCAGGGCATCCGAGGCAGGCCTGCCCAGGATGATTTATGTCAACAAGCTGGACCGGGAGCGGTCGTCCTTCGATCGGACCTTGGACGTGCTGCGCGCAACGTTCGGCGCTGGCATCGCTCCCCTCGAACTGCCCATCGGGGAGGAGGGCACGTTTCGCGGCGTGATAGACCTCCTGTCGGACACGGCTGTCACCTATGACGGTTCCGGTAACGGCGTACCAGGCGACGTGCCCAAAGACATGGCGGTCAGCGAACATGCCGTGCACGACGCTCTGGTGGAAGGAATCGTCGTGGCCGACGACGAGCTCATGGAGCGCTACCTGGAGGGGGACGTGCCCAGCGTCGGGCAGCTCGAGAAAGCCCTGGCCCACGGGGTCGCCACAGGGCAGGTGTTCCCGGTTCTGTGCGGATCGGCGACGGCTTTGGTGGGTGTCGACCGCCTGGCCACCCTCATCTGCGAGATCGGGCCGTCTCCACTGGACCGGCCCGGCGTGGCAGTGGTGGCCGGGGACCGTACCGTCGAGGTCGTGGCCGACCCGGACGGTCCGCCGCTGGCGCACGTCTGGAAGACCGTCGCCGACCGCCACGTGGGGCGGATCTCACTCTGCAAGGTCCTGTCAGGGAAGGTCGGCGCCGACACCACGCTGGTCGACAGTCGCACGCATGCCGATGTCCGCATCCATGCCCCTTTTTCCCTTCGAGGTCACGAGCAGCTCCCGCTGTCGGAGATCCCCTGCGGAGACCTCGCGGCTGTGGCCAAGCTGACCGATGTGGCGACGGGCGACACTCTGGCTCCACGGGCCATGCCCGTCTCGTTGGTCGTCAAGGAGTTGCCCGACCCCGTGCTGGCGGTGGGGATACGGCCGAAGACCGCCGGCGACGACGACAAGCTGATGACCGCCCTTCACCGGCTCGGCGAAGAGGATCCCACCATCGAGGTCCGTCGCGACGATGAAACCCACCAGACGCTGCTGGTTGGGATGGGCGAGACCCACCTCCACGTCGCGGCCGAGAAGCTGGCCCGCAAGTTCGGCGTCGAGATCGAGTTCTACGACGTCGTAGTCGCCTACCGGGAAACCATCGGCGGCCCGGCGCAAGCCGAGGGCAAATACAAGAAGCAGACCGGAGGCCACGGCCAGTACGGCGTGGCTACTCTCCTCGTCGAACCGCTCGAACCCGGGTGCGGCTTCGAGTTCGTGGACCGGATCGTGGGAGGGGCAATCCCGAGACAGTTCATCCCCGCCGTTGAGAAGGGGGTGGAGGAGGCCATGGCGTCGGGCGGCCTACGGGGCCACCCGGTCGTCGACGTTCGGGTCACCTGCCTGGACGGGAAGTACCACCCGGTGGACTCGTCGGAGATGAGCTTCAAGATGGCGGGCGCCATCGCCTTCCGCGAAGCGTTGGAGAAAGCGGGCGCTGTGGTGCTGGAGCCCATCTCGGTGGTCGAGGTCGCCGTGCCCGATGGGCTCCTCGGCGAGGTGATGGGTGACTTGAACACCAGGAGAGGCCGGGTGCAGGGCACGACACCGGGCGCCGCCGGCCAAACCGTGGTGACCGCGGCCGTCCCTGCCGCCGAGCTAACCCGCTATGCGGTCGACCTGCGCTCCTTGAGCGGGGGGCGGGCCTCGTTTACCACCCGTCACGACCACTACGATCGGCTCCCAGCGCACCTCTGGGAGCGCGTCAAGCAGGGCGCGACGATGACGTAGGCGGGTGCGCTCAGAGGCCCGCCGGCCACGCCTCCCTGAGCTTGGCGTCGGTAGCCGAGAGCGGCTCGGGCAGCACTCGGGTCTCGGCGACAGTGGTCATGAAGTTGGTGTCGCCGCTCCATCGAGGCAGAACGTGGATGTGGACGTGCCCGGGGACGCCGGCGCCCGATTCCTTGCCCAGGTTCGCCCCGACGTTGACCCCGTCGGGACGGTAGGCCTCCTTGACCGCGGCGACCGCCTGGCGTACGCCGGCCCAGATGTCGTCGGCCTCCGGCTCCTCCGCCGAAGACCTCAGGGTCTCGAGGTCGGCGGTGTGGCGCGTCGGCATGATCATCAGGTGGCCGCTGCCGTAGGGGTAGGCGTTGAGCACCGCGACCGCACGGCCGCCGGGGTGGCGCCAGAGGACATGGGTCTCGGTATCGGGCAGCCCCGAGGACAGGATCCGGCAGAAGACGCACCCTTCCTGATCGGTCGAGCGCGCTCCCGCGACCGCCGCATCCTCGATGTAGGACGTGCGCCACCCGGCCCACAACCGGTCGAGGGCCGCCGGCCTGCCTTTGCTCGCCTCGGTCAAGGCGCAGCCGGCGCCAGGTGGGCGACCACCTCAGCGGCCAGCTGCGAGGCGAAGTCCGCGACGGCCACCCCCTTGTCGGGCCGCTGGGCTCCTCGTGAGTTGACGCCCACAGTGCCGGCCTCGACGTCCTCGTCGCCGACGACCAGGAGGTAGGGGATTTTGGCCAGGCGGCCGCGCCGGACCCGGGCCCCGACTCCCTCGTCGGCTGGCACCACCTCGACCCTGAACCCTTCAGCCCGCAGGCGGTCAGCCACGCGAAAGGCGTAAGCGTGGTGATCGTCGCGCACGGGGAGGACCTGCACCTGCACCGGGGCCAGCCAGGTCGGGAACGCACCCGCATAGTGCTCGACCAGTATCCCGAAGAACCGCTCGATCGAACCGAACAGGGCCCGGTGGATCATCCACGGCCGGTGCCTTTCGTTGTCGGATCCGACGTAGCTCATGTCGAAGCGCTGCGGCATCTGGAGGTCGACCTGAAGGGTCGAGACCTGCCAACGCCGGCCGATGGCATCCCGCACGTGGACATCGATCTTCGGGGCGTAGAACGCCCCCTCCCCGTCGGCCACCACATAGGGGATGCCGGCTGCCTCCATCGCCGCGCGCAGCGCGGCTTCCGCCGCGGCCCACTCCTCTTCGGAGCCCACCGACTTGTCCGGGCGGGTGGCCAACTCTGCCTCGAACTCGGTCAGCCCGAAGGTCCGCAGGAGCCGCAGGACGAAGGCCAGCAGGCTGGCCAGCTCCCCGGCCAGCTGCTCCTGGGTGCAGAAGATGTGGGAGTCGTCCTGGGTGATTCCACGCACCCGCAGCAGCCCGTTGAGGACCCCAGAGCGTTCGAATCTGTACACCGTCCCGAACTCGAACAACCGGATCGGCAGCTCCCGGTACGAGTGCAAACGGTCGTTGAAGATCAAGATATGCATCGGGCAGTTCATCGGTTTGGGGTAGTAGGTGGCCCCCTCCATCTCCATCGGGGGATACATGCCGTCCTTGTACCACCCGAGGTGACCGGAGATCTCGAACAGCGTCGACTTGGCCAGGTGCGGCGTGTACACGAAGTCGTAGCCGGCCCGTTCGTGCTCGGCCCGGGAGTGATCCTCCATCAGTTTGCGGATCAGGCCGCCTTTCGGGTGGAACACCGGCAGGCCACCCCCGATCTCTGGCGGGAAGTGGAAGAGATCCAGCTCGGCACCGAGCTTGCGGTGGTCGCGTTTCTCCGCCTCCTCGAGCCGCTGCAGGTGCTCCTCCAGGGCCGCTTTGGACTCCCAGGCCGTGCCGTAGATCCGCTGAAGCTGAGGCCGGTGCTCGTCACCGCGCCAGTAGGCGGCTGCCACCTTCTGCAGCTTGAAGTGCCCGAGCCGGCCGGTGGTGGGAACGTGCGGGCCCCGGCACAGGTCCACGAACCCGCCGCCGTTGCGATAGGCGCTTACCACACCCTCGCCGGCCCCCTCGGAGCTGTCCACTCCCTGGATGATCTCGACCTTGAAAGGCTGGTCGCCGAAGATCTGCAGTCCCTCGCTGACGCTGTGCTCCTCCCGGACGAAAGGCTGGTCCTCGGCGACGATGGCCCGCATGGCATCTTCGATCCGGCCGAGGTCGTCCTCGGAGAAATGGGCGCCACCAGGCAGGTCGAAGTCGTAGTAGAAGCCGTCCTCGATGGCCGGGCCGATGGCGTAGCTGGCTCCCGGCCACAACCGGGTCACCGCCTGGGCCATGACGTGGGCGGTCGAGTGGCGCAGCACCCGGCGCCCCTCGGCGGTGTTGCCCGTAACGACGCTCACTGCGGCCCCGTCGGGGAGCGGCGATGAGAGGTCCCACTCGGTGCCGTCGACGGTTACTGCCACAGCGGCCTTCGCCAGCCGCGGCCCGATGGCCGCCGCCAGGTCGGCGCCTGTGGCACGTTCGTCGAGCTCGCGCTGGGAACCGTCGGGAAGTGACACGGTGATGCTGGCTGCCATGGGCGCCGAGGTTACGGGACGGCGTGCCCGCTCAGCTCATGCGTTATCGCCGGGCACACGTGACGGCGCGTCCCCCTGTGCTCTCACAGAGGCTCAGGAGATGCCGAGCAGGGCAGCGGCGGCCGAGACCCCCCCGCCGCGGGCGGCAACATCGTCGATGGCTTCCAGGGCGGCGGGGGTGTCGAGGTCCCGGTCCAAAGCCGCGCGGGCCTCCTCCAGTCCGCCGTCGCCGGCGCCGGCCGACCGCCAGCGCGACAGCCGCTCGGTTGCCGCAGTCATCAGATCGTCGGTCCAATCCCAACTGTCCCGGTAGTGCTGGCCGAGCACTGCCAGGCGGATGGCCGGGGCTTCCCAGTCCTTCAGAAGGTCATGGACGAAGACCAGGTTGCCAAGGGACTTGGACATCTTGGTGCCGCCCAAGCGGACCATCCCGACGTGCATCCAGTGCCGGACGAAGGGCATGCCCGTCGCCGCCTCGGACTGGGCCGCTTCGCACTCGTGGTGAGGGAAGATGAGGTCTGAGCCCCCGCCGTGGATGTCGATCGTCTCTCCGAGCTCGCGCATCGCCAGTGCCGAGCACTCGATGTGCCAGCCGGGCCGGCCCGGTCCCCACAGGGACTCCCAGGCAGGCTCGTCGGGAGCCGACGGCTGCCACAGCACGAAGTCCAACGGGTCTCGCTTGTGGGGGTCGCCCGGGTTTCCACCACGCTCGCCGGCCAGCTCCAGCATGGTGGCGCGGTCGAAGTGGCTGATCTGCCCGAACGCCTCGAATGAGGACGCAGCGAAGTACACCCCGCCCCCGGCCTGGTAGGCGTGCCCCGACTCGAGGACCATGCCGATGAAGCCGAGGATGTCGGGAATGGCCGAGGTGGCTCTCGGCTCGGAAAAGGCCGGTAGCAGTCCGAGCGCCCTCATGTCGCTGTCGAAGCGGCTGACCTCCTCGGCCGCCAGATCCAGGTAGTGAACGCCTAGCTCCCGGGCCTTGCGCAGGATGTCGTCGTCGACGTCGGTGACGTTGCGCACGCATTGGGTGTCGTGGCCCCGATCACGAAGCCGCCTCTGCAACACGTCATAGGTCAGGTAGGTGGCGGCGTGCCCGAGGTGCGCGGAGTCGTAGGGCGTGATGCCGCAGGTGTACATCTTCACCGTCGGGCCCGGTTCGAAGGGCACCACCGCCTCCTGCGCGGTGTCGTAGAGCTGCATGGGCCGCGGTGAGTGGGTCACGGCAGGCCCGTCAGCTTGATGGCAGCGTGGGTCTTGTACCTTCGATTGACTTCGAGCAGCGCCGGGGTCAACGCCTCGATCGCCAGCGCGCTGCCCAGTCCGCCGGCGTCGACGCCGCGCAGCCCGGGGAGCCCGTCGATCAGCTCCACCACTTGGCGGGCGGCGTCACGTACGTCGGAGCAGACCATCACGTCGGCGTCGAGGGGGTGGTCCAGGTCACCCCACGGCCCAGCGGGGAGGTGGTGGAAAGCGCCTACGACCGTCGAGCGTGGCAGCGCCAGCGCTACTGCGGCGGTGACCGAGCCGGTCGGGGGTAGAAGGGGCACCATCCCCTTCCCCCAGCGGGTCAGCGCGTTGGCCATCGAAACCACGATCTTGCCGGCGAGGGCTTCGGTCAGGTCGGAGACCGTGCTCAGCACCCCCTCCCATGGGGTGGCCACCACGACCACGTCGGCTGCCGCAGCCGTCGCGTTGTCACCAGGGGTGAGCGGGAGGTCGCGTCCCGCCCAACGCGACCGCAGCTCGCCTACGGTCTCGGCGGCCCGCTCCTCCGAGCGGCTGCCCACCACCGCTTCGATGCCGACCCCGGCGAACTGGACGGCAACGGCCTGACCGGCCGGCCCCGTCCCTCCTATCACTCCTATGCGCACCCCAGCAGACTGGCACGCAGATCGGCCCACGGTCGACCTGGGCCTGTACCGTCGGATCGTGACCCGCCTGAGCGCGACGCTGTCGAGGCTGGGTCGCCGGCTGGGCGCCACCCCTCCCCCTCCCCCCCTTCGGGGTCCGGCCGATCATCCGTATGGGACGTCATCGCAGGTCGGATCGGTGGCCCCCACGATCAGGGGGGTGTCGACCTCGGATGAGGCCGTCGAGATCGAAGCGCCTGGTGGCTTGGTGCTGTTCATGACCTCAGGCTGCCTGGCGTGCCGCCAGGTGTGGGCCGCACTGTCGGCCGGGTCTTCGTCCGCACTTCCGCGCGGCATGACCGTGACCGTAGTCACTCCCGACCCGAGCCTGGAAGACCGTCGCCAGGTGCAGCTGCTCTCCCCACGCGGTGTGGTGGTCGTGATGGGCACTGCCACCTGGCAGTGCTACCGAGCCGGGCCGTCCCCCTGGGTCACCGTCGTGTCGGCCGGGCGGATCACGGCCGAGGGCCCCGCAGCGGGTTGGGCCGACGTGGTCTCGGCGGCCTGGCGCGGAGCAGACGGGCGCAACCGCTCGTAGAGCGGCGACAATTGGCCCGTGCCCGGCGCTCCCCCACCGACGACCACGGTCGTCCGCCCTGCGGTTGAGGCGGACCTCGATGCGATAGTCGACGTCTTTTGGGCCGTTGCCGCTGAGGGGCGATGGCTCGGGGTCGAGGTCCCCTTCGACCGCCGGGCGCGGCGGGAACGCTTTGCCCGCACGTTCGGAGAGGAGAGTGGCACCGTCGTGGTGGCAGACGCCCGGTCCGCTGGAACCGCGGACATCATCGGCTTCATCTCCGTCGACGTCGCGGTCTACGGGGTCGCCAGCGTCGGAATGGCCCTCCTCGAACCCTGGAGGGGCCAGGGTATCGGTCGAGCTCTCCTCGAAGCGGCTCTGGTCTGGGCGAGGCAAGCGGGTGCTCACAAGGTGGCCCTCGAGGTTTGGCCGGACAACAGTGCGGCGATCGCACTGTACGAACGCGCCGGTTTCGTCGAGGAAGGCCGCAAGGTGGCGCATTACCGTCGCCAGAACGGCGAGCTATGGGACTCGGTCCTGATGGGCCGGGCTCTGACTTGACCGAGACCCTGTAGGCACCGCTTGTCGATCTTGCACCTGGGCCTGCTCGTGCTGGCCGGCGTCGGCGGTGGGCTCTCCGGCAGCGTTGCCGGCCTGGCCTCGCTGGTCACCTATCCGGCCCTGTTGGGTGTCGGCCTGGCGCCGGTGGCTGCCAACGTGACCAACACCGTGGCTTTGGTGGCCCAGGGATCCGGCGCTTTGCTCGGGTCCCGCCCGGAGCTGGTCGGCCAGCGGGCCCGGATCCGCCGGCTGGCCGCTGTGTCGGTGGGCGGGGGCGCCGCAGGCGGCCTGCTGCTCCTGCTGACGCCAGCCGGATCGTTTGCCCTGGTGGTTCCGTGGCTCATCGCGGTGGCGTCCTTCGGCGTCCTCATCCGGCCCCGGGCCCTGACGTCGGCCGGATCGCCGGGGCCGGCGCCGGCGGACAGCCGGCTGCTGGAGGCCGCCACCTTCGTCGTGGCCGCCTACGGTGGCTACTTCGGCGCAGCGGCAGGAGTGATGATGCTGGCCCTGCTCATGGCCGGCACCGACGAGCCGCTCGCCAGGAGCAACGCAGCCAAGAACGTCCTCCTCGGGACGGCGAACGCTGTCGCGGCGGTGGCGTTCATCGTGTTCGGACCGGTTCACTGGGAGGCGGTTGTGCCATTGGGCGTCGGGCTGTTCGCCGGAGGGTGGCTGGGCCCGAGGGTCGTAAGGCGTGTCCCTGCGGGCCCCCTGCGGCTGCTGATCGCCCTCGGGGGGATTGGCCTGGCAGTGCACCTCGGCGTCGACGCATATGGCTGAGCGGCGCGCCGCCAGATTGTTGGTGGCGAGCAGGATGGTGGGCCGCCAAGGCGGGATCAGTAGCGCCGCCATTCAGGGGGTAAGGACCCGTCATGGCAACATCACGCGAAGCAGATCATGCCCTCGGGCTGGAGCTGCAGCTCGAGGAACTGGTGGAACAGAGAGAGCGGGCCCGCGTCCAGGGGCGCAGGGAGGACCTGCCGGCCATCGACCGGGAGATAGCGCAGCTCCAGCAGGAGCTGGCCGACACCGCAGAAGCCGCTACGAGCAGTCCCGCTGGCGGGGCCGTCCCGACGATCCGAGCTGAACAGGTCGGGTGTGGCGGGCCCCGTTGGGGTAGCGCCGCCCACGCGACCCCCGAGATGCCTCGCCGGTAGCGGGCGCAGCGATCGGGGTCGGACCGATCAACGCCGCCAGGGCTGCTTGTGTTCGTCGGGCTCTGGGACAGCAGGCGCCTTGTCCGGCTCGCGCGTCCACCAATCGACGTCGCGGTGGGCCCGCCCGAAGCTCATGCGCCCCAGCAGGCCCGGGACCCCGGCGGCGGAGCGCCGGATCGACCCCCTGTTGGCGCGCCAACGCTCTTCGATAGCTCGCTGGCCAGGCGTTGCGGTCTTGCCCAGCCACCAGTAGCCGAGCAGACAGGCCAGGGCTATCCCCACCAGGACCAGGAAGACCACGGTGACAAGGGTATGTCACCGCAGCCGGGGCGCAACCCGATCAGCTTCTGGCCGGCGCATCCCTCATACGACCGAGCCCGGCTCCTAACCTGGGGAGCCATGGCCGGAGCGTCTAGTGCTGGTAAATCGGGTGCCGGGCAGAGCTGCCCCGGTTGTGGTCTGTCATATGGAGCCCCCGCCGTCGGTGCCAACGGTGAAGCCGTGTGCCCCTCGTGCGGCGCGCCGCTGGGGCAAGGGCCGAGCCCCGACGACACGGCCGCGTTCCGGCGATTCTACACCTCCTCCACGCCGCACCCGAGTGGCTTTCGGGCCCTGTTGAGCCGCCTGTTCGGTCGGCTGTTCGGTCGCGGCTGAGAGTCTGCGAAGGATGTCGGCCCGGCTATAGCCGGACTCCCTCCGTTGGTTGGGTGGACCCCCGGGATGCGAGTCACAGTCCCTGGTCTGGGTCATATGGGACGGGCGTTCGCCGCGAGGGCGATCGAGTCCGGTCAGCGCGTCACGGTGTGGAACCGATCTCCGGGCAAGGCCACCGACCCGGTGGCCTCCGGCGCCATAGAGGCCGATAGCCATGCCGAGGCAGCATCGAGCGCAGGGGTCGTGCTGGTCGGATCGACCCGCGCCGCGCCCTGACCGCAGGCTGACCCCCGGCGCGCCTGAAGACGGGTCCACCGTAGCGAACCCGTCGACAGGATGTAGGTTGCCCGTCAGGCCAGATTGAGGCTGGCCGGTCAGGCGAGGCGGACGTTGGCCGCCTGCAGGCCCTTGGGGCCCTGGTTGGTCTCGAACTCGACCTTCTGACCCTCTTCCAGGTTGCGGTACCCGGTGCCGGAAATCGCACTGAAGTGCACGAACACATCAGGGC
>JAKBAM010000065.1 GCA_021809105.1 Actinomycetes bacterium | reverse complement strand
TTGCGATGGATGGCCGAGCGCGGCCGCCTGGCGCTGATCGGCGGAGTCGCCGGAGCGGCGGCGCTGGCCGTCGGCACCACGGCGAGCCTTGGCGGGTTTACCGCCTCGATCACCAACACCGGCAACAAGGTCGCCACCGGCAGCCTGATCATGCAGGAGCAAGTCACCCCGAATGGTGGAACGACCACCACCTGCCTCTCTACCGCTGCCAACGCGGCGATCAGCACCAACGCAAACACGGCATGCGGCGCCAACAAGTTCGGGGCGCTCACCAACGCGATACCCGGTTCGAGCAGCTTCTCGACAGTGGTGGTCACCAACCAGGGGTCGGTGACCGCTAACTCGTTCACGCTCGGCACCGGGAGCTGCACCGCCACCCCAACTGCACCTACAGGTGCCGCCGCCACGAACGTCGGTAGCGACACGGCATTCTGCAGCAAGGTCGATGTCACCATCGAGGACGACACCACTACGCCCACCTGCATCTACCCGGCGGGGAGCGGGACGTGCCCGGCCCTCAGTAACACCTACAACTTGGGCACCCTGTCCGCTGCATACTCCGCCACGCCGCTCACCTTGACCGCTCCGCTCGCGGCCGGCGCAGCCCGGACCTACAAGGTTTCCGTGGGCGTCGATTCGTCAGCCACGAATGCCGATCAGGCCATGGCCGCAACCGAGCCGCTGACCTTCAACTTCGGCTCCTGAGCCACCGCTCGATCACCGGCTGCCATCCCTTGAGCCTCGGGGGAAGGCAGCCGGTGCGGCGTACGTACGCCTCCCACAGCCCACACGCGTAGCAGCACCGAAGCGGATAGCAAAGGAACGTCTCGTTGGCCCGAGCGAAGCATCGCCGAACCCGCCCCCCTGCCGGTGGCCGATCCCGGCTGTGGTGGTGGCCCCTCGCGGTCGTTGCTCTGGCCGGCCTCACGGTGGCGGGCGTCACCGGCGCCGAGGGCGGCTTGACCGCCAGCGTCGCCAACGTCGGAGACTCGACCCAGACCGCCAACCTCGTGACCGCCGCCAGCGCGGGATCGACCAGCGAGTGCGACTTGAGTGGCGCCAGCAACAACCCGATCGCCGCGAGCAACACTGCTGACTGCGCCGGGACCCTCGCTCCGGCGGGAGCTCTTCCCTCGAGCGGCAGCGGGATCGCTGCCACCACCATCGCCGACAAGGGCAGCGCCGCAGCAACCGGAGCCGGCCTTGCGGTCGGAGCATGCGGCCCCGTCGCCATGGCCGACAGCGCCGCCCCATCCGACCCGATGCTCGTGCGGGGCGCCACTTTGACCTACGACCAGAGCGGTCCCTTGGCCGGCGGGTCGGGCCTCGGGCTCTCCGGCGGCTCGGGCTACGCCGCCGACGTCACGTCTGCTCCCGGTCCGACGAGTACCAGCTTCAGCGAGCTCGTCTGGTTCAAGACGACGACGGGGGGCACCCTGATCGGCTTCACCAACATCCCCACGTCTGCGAGGGCGTCCCAGTGGGACAAGATCCTCTGGGTCGACAACACGGGCCATATCGTGTTCGCCGTATATCCCGGCAAGACCGTCGAGCTGACCACCACCGGGACCTATGCCGACGGTGCATGGCACCTGGTCGTGGCCACCCTCAGCACCGCCACGGGCATGTCCCTTTCGGTCGACGGCGGGCCGGCGGTCACCAACACCAACAAGGCTGCCCAGTCCTACAACGGCTACTGGCACGTCGGATGGGACAACGAGAGGACCGGCTGGTCCAACCCCCCCACAGACCCCTTCTTCAACGGCACGCTCGCCGACGCCGCCACGTTGCCGACCGCCCTCACCTCCGGCCAGATCGCCACTTTGTACTCAGCGGGCTCACAGGCGGCTTGGAACGCCGATCTCGTCGCCGACGGCGCCGACCACTCGTGGTCGCTCGGGGACACCGGGACCACGCCCTATACCGGCGCCGTTCCAGGCGTCAGCGCCAACCCGTGCTCCTTCGTCGACGCCACGATCGGCGCCGCGACCAGCTCCACCACGTGCGCAGCACCTGCGTCTACGTCCGCATGCCCGGCGCCATCAGCGGCGGTGACGCTGATGTCACTCGCCGGCGGGACCCTTCCCTTCTCCGTCTACCCCGCACCGTCCCAGGACCTCACCGTCACCGTCACGGTGGCGCGGGACCAGACCGACTCCACATCGGCCTATCCCGACGCAGTAGGTCTCCACATCACCGCTGCGGCCTCGGTCGCTGCGGAAGCCGGGACGTTCAGCGCCACCCTCACCTGGCCGGCAGAGGACCTCATGCTATGACCGCCGCTGTCCCGGCCGGACCGGCCCGCCGTCACCTCGGCCGCCAGCGTTGGGCGAGAACACTTTGTGCCGCTTGCGGGATCCTGACCGTGATCGCCGTCGCCGCAGGTGGGACCGCGTGGGTCCGCGGGTGGCGCACGCACGCCATGACGACACCGAGCATGGGGACCGCCGCTCCAGTCGGCACCCTCGTCGTCAGCCGGCCGGTCGCCATCGGCGCGCTACGAGTCGGCCAGATCATCGTGTTCCACCCCCCCGGCCGCGCCCACACCACCTTTGCCCACCGGATCTACGCCCTGACGGCCGAGCCTGGCGGCCCCGGGATCAGGACCAAAGGCGACATCAACGGCACCCCGGATCAGTGGGTGCTCCACCAAGGCGACCTGGTCGGGAAAGCCGTAGCTACTATCCCCGACGCCGGTTACGCCATCCAGTTGCTCCCGCTACTGCTACTCGGCGCCTTTGTCATCCTCCTGGCCACCTCCGGGCTGGCCGCCCCCGTGCGAGGGCCAGCTCGCAACGCCGGCGGCTCCCTGCTCGTCGCCGCCCTGCTCCTCCATTTCCACCCGTTGGAACGAGTCGACCTCATCGAGCAGCACGTCGCCCACGGGCGGGGCGTCGCCACCGTCGTACCCACCGGGATCCTGCCCGTCGAGATCAGCGCTGCGGGCGGCAGCCGGGCCGTCGCCGCACCCGGCCAGCCCGCCGTGGTCCACCTCGCCCACGTGCCTGCCAACGGCGGCTTCCACATCGCCACCACGATCCACCTCTCAGGCTGGTGGTGGCTCACCCTCGCTGCGTGGATGATCCCGATGCTCGTCGCCCTCCGCCCGGTACGTCAGGGGATACGAATGTCGTGAATGGAGCGCGCCGCCGCCAGCGTGGCCGAGTCCAGCCCGGCCTCGTCGACTGGTGCGACCATCGTCCAGTGTCGCCCGACGGGGCAGCGTTGCCACCGCCTCCCGGAGAGGCGAACTGCTTTGAACGAGGCCAGCGGGACCCAAACGGTCGTGAAAAGATGCCCGTCCCGACAGCGCACAACCCGGTCGAATCGTTCCAGCATGAGGAGAAGGGTAGCCCTGAGCCCTGTGCCCTGTGGCTAATACTTTCGCGGGTGGGCGAGGGGGGACTTGAACTCCGATGAAAGGCATTTGGACGCATCTTGGGATTGAAGCACAGTGCTGCTGAACAGGGGAAATGCAGTTTTTGCCTCCGGACGCGTGTCGGATGTTGATAGCCGATTTTGATCGGTCCGGTTGCAAACGGGTTGCAGACGGGGGTGCCGTTCATACACGCCGTGACCAGCACGGCGGCGGTCCGGCGCCAGCACCTCAAGAGAGTCACGTTCCTGCTCTGGGCGCACGTTCTGTGTATCGTCCGTGGTCCATCGCCCGGCCGTCAGAGTGCCCGAGCCGTCGGTCGGATCGCCGACCCACTCAAAAGTCCTGTCAGGGGCCGGCACCATAACGATCATTCGGGGTGTACGGCCTGGTCCCGCCTCCACTGGCGCGACCCGACCCGAGGGGCTGTAGCGGATAGCCCCCCGTCACCGGGCAGATCACGGGCTTGGGGTTCGTCCTTTGGTATGGCAAGTGCGCAGCGGGCCGGTGTGGTACCCCACGGATATGGACGACGACACCGGCCCTCTCAAGAAGCTGTTGGACACTCTGCGCGATCAGGTCGACGAGGAGGCCCTCGGCATCGAGCACCGCCTCAACACCATGCCCCGCCGCAGCCTCCACTGGTCGACCGCCCACCACGTCTACACTGCTGCTGTCGCGATGACCGGTTGAACTCGCCAACTCATCAGGCTGCGCACCCGGAGTGGCATGAAGGTCGCCGCAACCAAGGGGCACCTGCGCGGCCAGCAACCCAAGGTGAATCGGTTCCAAGAGGCACACCTGGCAGCGCTGTGGCGGTCCTCACGCGCCTCGCCCAAACGGCCCAACCTCTCCTGAACCGACCAGATCACCAATGCGCAGATCGCCGCGGCGCGCCGCTACCGCTGCGACCAATCCCGATGATCGCCTCCTGCAACTCGCGGCTTGGTGCGGCACAAGACTGACCTTATGGTCTGCATCGGTGTCACCAGCAACTACCAGTCCACGAATGAGACGCATCTGGCCCCCGCCAGGCGCGCTGCCAGACGCGGGCTTCGAAGCTGTCCTGACACCTCAGTACGGGCTGCGCTGACTTCCTTGGTGACCTCATTTCGAGATACCGACAGCACGGGACCCTCCGTCTCATTCCCGCAGACGCTCCTCGGGCCGGCGATCGTACGGGAATCAACCGTCCGTACTCGGTGGCCGGGACCCGGTTCGCTGAAGGACCAGCGTCACCGTGCGGGCCCCCTGGGCGGAGCCACCGTCCACGGAACCGGGCACCCGGTCGTGGACCTCGAACCCGCGCCGACTCGCCATCGGTAGGATCTCCGACGGAGACCATATGCGATCAACCATGGTGCAGAGCACCCCCTCCGACGGCGCCCCGACGGAGGTCTGCACGAAGACCGAGCGCTTGAGCATCCTCTCGGTGGGGTCGAAGGCCATTGCCCACCAACAGGCGTAGCCGATGCCGTCGTCGGTGGTGAAGGTGTCCACGGTGAAGCGTCCATCCAAGCCAGCGAGCTCGGCGGCAGCGCCGTCGTCGAAGATGCTTAGCGCCATTCGGCCGTCCGGCACCAGCGTCGAAGCCAGGCAGTCGAGCAACGTGTCGAGGCTCGCCTCGGTGGCGAAGGCATTGAGGGAGCAGTCCGCTACGACGGCGACATCGAAGCGTCCCGCCGGATCCCACCTGGTCATGTCAGCCACGACGAAGTCGGCTCGCTTGGCCTCCCCGATCTCACTCACTCTCCCTGCGGCCCTGGCGACGGCGACCGTCGACAGGTCGATGCCTGTCACTTCGCAGGATCCGTAGGTCCTCAGCAAGTCGAGCACCACCCGTCCGGGCCCGCACCCCACCTCAAGGACCCGGTCACCATCCTCCACCGTCCGCCGGATACCGGCAAGATCCCACTCCGTCTCGCCGATCCGCCGCTCCACGGCTCTCTCGTAGGCGTCGAACAGCGGGCAACTAAAATAGTCGTCGACCTGTACGACTCGGACGTCGGCACCGGTCAGTCGTCCGAGGGGTGGTACCGGATCGCCTGTCACGGTGCGACCGCCTTCGTCAACAGCACGACGGTCCGTTCACCACCGTCGGTCTCGGTTCGCACGAAGCGTCGTTCTTCGACGAAGCCGTTGCCCTCCCAAAAGGGTGTGGCATTCCGGTTCTCTGCGACGTGGCAACTCACCCTCAAGCGCGAGCGGCCAAGTGCCCTCGCCGTCTCCTCGAGCCGTCGGACGACCTCACCGCCCCACTGCCGCCGCCGTCGGCGCCCGTCGACGAGAAGCAGGCCAATCGTCATGTCCTCGTCCGAAGGCCACCCGTCGAGCACATCGAGCACGAGGACCAGGTCGCCACCCTCGACGAGTCCGAGGAGCCACTTCTGTTGCTCGTCGACCATGTCGAGGCCGGCCAAGTACTGGCTCTCTGCGTCTGCAGCGCCAGGCGGCAGGCCGAAGGAGATCTCGGCGTACTCGAGTTCCCGCTCTAAGAGGGACTGGAGGAGTGGACCCTCCTCGGCGCCGAGCGGTCGCAGCTCCCCGAAGGACGTCCGGAGCGAAACTCTAGCCATTCGAGACCATGACCGGCTCAATTGTGGCCGCCTCGACCGCCGTCGGCCGTGTGAGGCGGTAAGCGGCGAGCCCTGCCCCGCAGGCGAGGACGCCCCCCACCAGGTAGGCGCCCCGCGCATAGTGCTCAGCGATCCCACTGGCGGCCAGGAGGCCAACGAGCACGGCGCCGTTCGCCGCAGCCACGAAAGTGCCGAAGGCCAGAGAGGCCCTCGGGGCTGTCGTCGACTGGTAGATGGCGGCGCGAATCGAAGCGTTGAACGTAGCGTTGGCGACACCGCCAAACAGCGAGGCGATCACCAGCGTCGGGATGGCCGGCCACAATCCATACACCACGTAGACGACGCCGAGGACCCCCGAGCAGGAGGCGAGGATCGCTCGAGCGGCGACCGCCTTGAGGGGACCAGCGACGAACCCACCTGCGAACATGCCGGCCGCCCATGCTGCGAATACGAGGCCGTAGCCCAGCCGGGCCGAGCTGTGGAGGTTCTGGCGCACGAGGTAGACGAATGCCACGTCGGTGCCGGCCGTGGCAGCGACCACGACCATAAGAGGCGCCACGAGGCGGAAAATCTCGCTCGACCAGGCTCGGGCCGGATTGGACTCCTTCTCAGCCTCGAACGGCTTGCTCCCGTGGTGATGGGCGAGCGGTGCCAGGAGGATGGCGAACGCTGCGAAGGTCATCCCGTCGACGATCAGGACCGTCCTCACCCCGAGCATGGCGGCTAGGGCCACGCCCGCCATCGGCCCGGCAACGGTCGCCAGGGAGCCGACGGAGGCCTGAATGCCGTACGCCCGCTCGCCCTCGAACTCGAGGAGGTCCGGGAGCGCGCTGTTGAGGAGTGTGGCACTCAGGGCACCGAAGGCACCGAGGAGGTAGGTGAGCAACAGGAGCAGCCAGGTGCTGTCAGATGCAGCCATCCCGGTCACCGTCGCGGCCTGGAGCAGGTTGGCAACCACGAGGAGGGGCGCGGGGCGTCGCCCCTGGGCCGCCCGGCCAACCCGTCGGCCGAGGAGCATACCGGGCACCAAGGGACCGGCCTGCAGCAGCGCAATCGCCCAAGCCCCCCGGTCGGCGAGCCGGAATACCAGTGCGAAGGCAGCGATCTCGTCACCACACGCAGAAAACAACATCCCGACCAGCAGCAGCGCCCGACGCAGGCCGCTGCGCCGAGCAGCGCCGAGCAGCGCCGTCACGCCGCCGGCTCCACCGCCCGCCACTGGCGAAGGCGGACGAGGAGCATCCCCACGAGCTCCTCATCGTCGTCGTGCCCCCGTGCTGCGCTCGCTGCGCTCGTCTCGCGGCCGCTATTTAGGTCATCGATCAGTCGATCGACGGCGGCGGAGGTCCGGAGCCGCCCGGAGTGCCCGTTTGCGGCGACGATCGTCGCCGACGGGTCGCTGGCGATCACTGACTCGATGGCGAAGTTGGCCCTCACAAACTGGGTCCCCGCCTCGATATCCTCTGCTTCCGCAGGGGGCAGCAGATGACCGAATCCCCGGGCCGTCCGGTGCCGCAGGGTTGCGGCCGTGAGGCGGTCCCGGATAGCAGGGTCGGCACCCGCGGAGACGAGCAGATCGAGCGCCTCTCCATAGCTGGAGGCGCGGTCGATGACGCCACCTCGACCGAGGTGCTGGCGCAACTCGGTGATGGCGACGTCGATCGGCGAGGAGTCGAAGAAGAGGGCGACGTTCACACTCGCTACCGGACCGGCCGACGCCTCGGCGAGGTGAAACCACGCTGACGGTATGTAGACCATGTTCGTGGGTGCGCCAGTTAGTGGCGTCGCCGTCGGCCGGGCCGCGGACCAGTCCTGTTGGCACAGTGGCAGCTCCGCCTCTCGCTCCGGAGGCCAGACCAGCATCGTCTTCGTCCCCCCATAGGTGAACATGAAGTTGGCCGCGTGGTCACAGTGAATCCCGACGGGCGTGCTCCGGTACCAACCGAGGAAGGCGTCGGTGTCCGCCGAGCCCAAGAGGTGGGGGCCTCTCCGTGCGATCAGGGGGTCGAGGAAGGCGGCGGCGCGTTCCCACAGAAGGTGGCTGACGCTGTGGATGCGACTAAGGCAGAGGCTCCACTCGGCGCCACCCGTTTGCGCCTCCACCCGCCGGTAGTAGCCCTTGAGGGAACGGTCGGTCGCTGCTGGGAGCAGCGGTTCGCACTCCGAGTCGTGGACCACGGTGCCGTCGAGGTAGAGGCGCCGAAGTGGCGTCGAGGCACGGGCGGCCCGCACTACACAATCGAACAACTCCTCCTCGGACAGCAGCAAGCGGTGCTGAGGCGCCTCGATGACCTGCGGGCGGACCTCCCACGACGTCGACAACAGATCGTCCCAGTAGTCAGACGCCGGCCTCGTCATCATCGCCAACGGGTTTCCTCCTTTGGAGTCGGAGCAGAAGGAGCAACGGGCACACGTTACAGCGCTGCTAGAAGAACCTCTCCCTGTCAGCCTCTGCATCGGCATCCGGGAACGACGGGTCCTTGGGCTCGGGCAGGAGCGCATACTTCGAAGTGCGCACCTGAGTGTCGAGCGTGGAGATCGAAGGCGCCTCGTCGTCCGATGCGACGAAACTCTTCAACTTGTCAAGATCCATTTGTTATCACCTCCTTCCTTTCCGGGGCGGCAGCCACCGGCCCCTTCATGATGAGCCCCTTCTGCTCCAACTCGATCAATGCCGATCGGACGTCGGCGCGGACAATCTCCTCCTCCTTTTCGAGGACGGTCGCCACGTCGGCGGCGATGTCGTCCTCGGTGCGTTCCTCGCACAGTTCGAGGATCAACCAGGTCGTGCTGTTGATCCAGTGCAGTGCCGGAGCGTCGGCCGTGTACACCATGGCCGCGTGCCACGGCTTGAACAGCCGCATCCGTAGCCGGGCGTTTTTCGTATAGCGGAACTGGGCGGAGGCAGTCATCGATCGGCATCTTCGAGTGAGGGCGGCCCGGCGGGGTGGTGCACGAGCCAATCAGGCAGGACAGTGAGGTCAACGCCCTGGTTCATGGTGCTGCAGTAGGGGTCGGGCGCGTCCCACCGCCCGTGGAAAGCGTAAGCCGTGGACCGGCAACCCCCGCTGCGGTTCTTGTCCGTGGCGGCGCAGTCGGTGCAGGCTCCTTCGACCGACGCCGAGCGGACCTCAATGTACTTCTTGTTGCGCCAGGTGTCCATAAAAGGCGCATCGACGACGCTGCCGTAGTTGGCGAAGTCCCGGAGGTAGGGGCACCCGATGGAGTTGCCGTAGGCGTCGATCGCCGCCATCTGCCAGCAGCAGTTGGGGTCGCTCGGGTGCCAGGACCGCATCAGCTGGACGTCCGGCGGTGTCTGGAGGGCGTCCAACACGGCCGTCTGAGCCTCAAGTGTCATCGACAGAGCGTCCCAATGCCGCCGGCTGACCCCGAGTGGGTAGAGCCGCAGAATCCCGAGTTTCTCGGCGCCGAGATCCGCCGTGAGATCGAGCAACGCCTGCATCTCGCCGGCGTTAATCCGGTTGAGAATCGCGGTGACAAAGGTTGGCACGCCTGCTGCGACCAGGGAGCGGATGCCGTTGATCGTGCGGTCGTACGCGCCTGGCGTTCGGACCAGCGCCTCATGGGTCGACGCGGTGGCGCCTTCAAGGTCGACGCACGCCACGCCCACGGACGCGTCCTTGAGCGCCTTCGCGACGTCCCGGTCGACGAGCGTGCCGTTGGTCCTCACGATGGTAAAGGCGTTGGGCGTCGAGTAGCGCACCAGATCGAGGAAGTCCTCTCGCAAGAATGGTTCACCTCCCTCAAAGAAGGTGCTGATGACCTCGCGGTCAAACACCTCTTGCAGAAGTTCCTTCATCCGCGACAGCGGGAGCTCGGCAGCGCCCGGGACCGACACGTCGTAGGCCAAGAGACTACGAGGCAGGTTGGACCGCTTCGTCGGCTGCATCCACAGGCTGAACGGCACTGGCAGATTGATCACGTAAACCCCTCTACACGCCTCTCGTGTGGTCGAGGGTATTGGGCGCATAGATGGTCGTCAAGGGGGGTTACGTGGACCGAACCCGGGCCGACACGACAGCGATCACCAGCTCGTGCGGTGTCGCCTGGCGCACCGTAGACCGCAGCTTCGAGCGGGTGGGTGACCGACGAGCTCGACCCCGCCCGACTGGATGGGGCTCCTTGAGCTGAGCGGCGACGAGGCTCTCAAGCCTTCGTCGCTAACCCACGGGGGTCCCGTAAGTCAAACCCTCTACGGGAACAGCGTAGGTTAGAAAAGGTGCACTGGTGGGGGGTGTCCCGTAAGACCCGCCCGGAGACGATTCTCGCAAGGGGCCGCCAACCGGGACAGGCGGACGATGCCAACGCCTCGCCGGCCAGGCCGCCACCGGCTGCTTGCACGATCAAACAGATGGCGCTGGCCGCTAGCGCGCCCCAGGGCGGCACAGAACGGTCGTTCTCGGGTCGGTGCCACACCACCCCCCGATGCACGTGATCAGCGCCGAACGACGGCTCGGGAACTTAGCCAGGCTCACGATCTCCGGGCAGAACGTGCCCACAGGTCAACGGGCGGTCTTCGCCTTCGACCTCCGAAGAATGCCGGCCGGATCACGACGTCTGACTTCCGGCTGACAGTCAGAGGACCGGACTAGGCGGACGGCCCACCTCCGGACCGTCCGCCCCCTGGATAACGGCAGTCGGCCGGCCGAGTGCAGTGATGGCCGCGGTCGCTCGGCGGGCTGCCGTGCGCCGTTGCAAGACTTCCCGATCGATCTCTTGGATTCGCTCGACGACTTCGGGGTGGTGCTGGAGGAACTGCCGTCGGGCGGCAGCTGCTGATTCCAGCTGTGCAACCCGATCCGTCGGCCTTGGCTCGCCATCACGGCACGCGTCCTCGGCCTCCCGCAAGTTGAGCTCGGCGCGAGCGTCGGCGAGTTGCTTGCTGACATCGGGGGGGATTTGCTCGAGGAGTTGCGTTCGCTCTGCTTGCAGGTCTGTGAGGCGCTGAGCAACCCGGGCCTGGTCGAGCGCCCACTGGTGGCGACGCTGGTCGTCCCAGGACCACTGGAGGCGGGCGGCGGCGCTCTGAGGGTCACCGGCGACGACGTAGACGTGGCTGGTATGGCGGCCCCGGCTCATGGCGACGTAGGCGAGCTCCCGGCCTCCGCCGTCGTCGAGGACGTGAGCGGCGTCGACGGTGGCGCCCTGGGCTCGGTGGGCAGTCATGGCATAGCCGTGGGCTAGCCGGTCTGCACCGATCTCTTCGGGACCAAAGTGGAGGTGGCGCCCTTCCGGCGTCCGTGCGTCAATCACGTTGCTATCGGGGTTGACCGCTGTGACCAGCGCCGTCTGGGAGGTGACCCAGGCTCGGTCGGGGCCTGGGGCGAGGGTGACGACTCGGTCGCCCGCCCGGTACCGGCGTCCGCCGGGGGCGATGATCTCGGGGCCGGTGAGGCCGCCGGCTCGTTCGACGAGGGTGCGGGCCACCTGGTTGAGGGCTTCGACGCTGTCTCGGCGGTAGGCGAGGAGCAGACTGTTTCGGCCGGCGGCCACATCGCCGGCCCAGGCTCTCGCCATGGTGAGCACGGCTGCCCGGCGGTCGGCGACCGGGCGGATGCGGGCGTGGCTGGCGTACCACGTGAGGGCGGACGGGAGGTGCCCTGCTCGGAGGTGGGCCAGGGCAGCGGCCTCGCCTGCCTCGGTTTGGCGCAGGTTGTCGGTGAGCTGCCATGTCTGCTCGGGGTGGCGTTGGCAGAGGGCGGTGAGTCCCCCTCCGGGGCCGATTGCGCCGAGTTGACAGTCGTCGCCGACGATTACCAGCTTCGCTCCACATCGAGACACCGCCCCGAGGAGCCGGGCGATGTCGAGGTCGGAGGTCATTGCGCCTTCGTCGAGCACGACGACATCGCGGTCGTTGAGGGTGATGCCGCCGTGGTCCAGGCGCCGGGTGAGTGACGCCACGGTGTGTGCGCCGATGCCGGCGCCGTGGCTGAGGTTCCGGGCGGCCTGGCCGGAGGTGGCCGCCCCGATGACCCGGTAGCCGGCCGACTCGAAGCCGTTCCGCACGGCGGAAAGTGCGGTGGTCTTTCCAGAGCCGGC
>JAKBAM010000118.1 GCA_021809105.1 Actinomycetes bacterium | reverse complement strand
GTCGCTCACGACGCGGTTCCAGGCTCGATGACAAGGTTGAGCCACTCGTCCACATGGGCGCACTGGCCGGGCCGGACCAGCGTGGTCGCGTCCATCTGGGTTATCACTGCGGGACCGACGAAGCGGTGGCCAGCCTCGAGGGCGTCGCGCCGGTAGACGGTACACGCCACGAAGCCGTGGCCGAAGTATGCCTCGCTTTGGCAGACGACGGCATCGCGCAGCGGACGTCCCTGCGGTACTTTTCGGGGCAGCTCGACCGACGGCACCGCCGCTCTAGCGACAGCACGGTAGGTGACCATCTCTACGGCTTCGCCCGGCGCCTGGTTCCCGAACTGCTCGTTGTGGCGCTCGTCGAAGCGTTTGCGGATGACATCCCAGGCTCCCCCTTCGACCTCCTCGACATCCACCGCCACGTTGACCTCATATCCTTGACCCTGGTAGCGCAGATCCGCGCTGAGGTCGACGCGCACGTCACCGGCCAGCACCCCGGCGTCGGCGAAGTCGAGTCGGCCCCTAGCCTCCAGATCGTTGAACAGCGCCAGAGCTTCCCGGGAGTCGAGGGCGTCGAGGGCGGTCAGCTTGGATCGGGCGTAGTCACGGCGGATCTCGCTCATAAGCAGGCCCATAGCCGAGAACACCCCCGGGTGAGGAGGAACGACTACCGCCCTCAATCCAAGAACCTCGAGCATGGCGGCGGCGTGCAGCGGCCCGGCCCCGCCGTACGCGAGTAGGACGAAGTCCCTGATGTCGTAGCCACGCCCGGTGGAGATCCCGCGGATCGCCTCCTCCATGCGAGCCTCCACGATCTGGACGACGCCGTAGGCGACCCGGAGCGGATCGAGCCCGATCTCGGCGCCCAATCGTGCCAGCACCGCGCGGGCGCCGTCACGGTCGACGGTCAGTTCGCCGCCCAGGCGCGCGTCGCCGCCGAGGTAGCCGAGCACCAGGTTTGCGTCCGTGACCGTCGGATGGGTGCCGCCTTTCCCGTAGCACGCCGGCCCCGGATCGGCCCCGGCGCTTTGCGGTCCGACTTCGAGCAGGCCGTTTGAGTCGGCACGGGCGAGCGTGCCCCCGCCAGCCCCTACGGTGACCACGTCGAGCATCGGTAGTCCGACGTGGCGCCCTCCGACCACCGAGCGGGTGCTAGTCCCGGGCGTGCCGTTCTCTATGAGCGCTACGTCGCAGGAGGTCCCGCCCATGTCGAAGGTGACGATGTTGGCCTGCCCGCAGCGTCGCCCGAGCTCCGACGCGGCGACGACCCCGCCGGCCGGCCCGGAAAGGATGGTCGACGCGGCGTTGCCAGACGCGGCAGCGAAGCCCGTCATCCCGCCGTTGGACTGCATCACGTAGCTACTTCGGGTGCTGATCCCAAAGTGCGCGAACTCCGACTCCAACTGGCTCAGGTAATCGGAGATTACGGGTCGGAGGTAGGCGCTCACCACGGTTGTGGAGAGCCGGTAGTACTCCCGGATCTCCGCCAGGACGTCCGAGGAGAGCGAGACGACCATCCCGGGACTGACCTCGCGGGCCAGTTCGCTCACCCGCTGTTCGTGGGAGGGATGTAGGAAACTGAACAACAAGCAGACGGCCAGGCTCTCCACCCCGAGTCGAGCCAGCTCCGACAGTTCCCGACGCAGCTGCGGCTCGTCGAGGGGGCTGATCACGACGCCGTCGCTTCCCACACGTTCGTGGACCTGACGGGTGAGCAGTGGCGGCGCGAGGGGGGTTGGTTTCTTGTATCCGACGTCGAACAACGCGGCCCCGTATGGTCGAGCCTGCTCCATGATCTCGTAGAGCCCGCTGAAGCCGTCGGTCACAAGCAGCCCTGTCCTGGCCCCCTTCTCTTCGAGGAGCGCGTTGGTCCCGACCGTTGTTCCGTGACACAGGTAGCAGACGACCGACGGGTCCGCCAGGGTTGCCAGCCCGGACGTGACCGCTTTGCTCGGCCGGTCCGGCGTGGAGGGGACTTTGAGGATGGAGAGCGCACCGCTGACCGTATCTTGGAAGACGAAGTCGGTGAAAGTCCCCCCGGTGTCCACCCCCACCCGCAGGCGCCGAGGTAAGTCGGGGATCCGGGCAGGCCGGGGCCCGGGCGCGAAAGCGCCCGGGCTAACCATTCAGGTAGGTTGCGATGGACGGTCCCTGGCTCACGGCGGCAGCCACATCGGTGGCGACCGTCGCGCCGTTGATCGGATCGATCGGCTCGCTCTCCTTCGTGGCTTGAGCGAGGGTTGCCGAGTTGGTGACCGCCGCATTGAAGGCGTCACGCAGGACCGTGAGGCGGGCCGAGGGGATTCCTGGAGGTCCGCCCATGTCGAACGCGAGTGTGGCCAGGCTCACAGCTTCCTTCACCGCAGCCTGCTGAGCGGAGCTGAGCGAAACTTTGGACAGCTCGCTGCTGAGGGTCGGCACCCCCGCCACCAGCCCGGAGAGCACTCCGACTGCAGGGCTCGTAACGAGGAGTGGCTTCGCCTGGTTGCCTTGGATCAGCGCCTTGAACGGGGGAAGGTTCTCGAAGAGGAACTGGCCGTCGTGTGCGAGGAACC
>JAKBAM010000064.1 GCA_021809105.1 Actinomycetes bacterium | reverse complement strand
TGCCCGGCATCGTAGAAGGGCTGGGTGACCGGCGAGGTATCCTGGCTGGCCGTGAGGGGGTGACCCTGTGATCGACAACTCGGGATTGGGCGACTATCTGGATCGGTCTGCACCACGGCGTTCTCGGTGCCCGGTCCGGTACGTGGCGGTCGGTGCCGCGATGGCCCTGGCGGCGGGAGGCATCGCTGTGGGCTGGATCGCTCGGGGCCAGCCCCGCCAGGCGGCGGGGTCAGCGCTGTCGGTCTCTGAGCCCCCGTCGGGGGTTGGTCCCTCCCCGGGAGCACCTTCTAGGTCCCAGGGAGCCGCGCCAGTCGGGCTGCCGCCGGCCGACCCCTCGCCGGCCCAGGCCTCGCCGGCCCAGGCAGCGTCGGCCCAGGCAGCAGTGGAGAAGGCGTTCACCGAGTTCTATACGGCCGGCCAAACCGTAGCGCTCAGCTACGTCCAGGGCGTCGACCAAGCAGTCGTCAACGCCGCCAACCAAGCGAAGAGCAACAACCCCACCGTGACCGGGGTGACTGACACTGTCGAACAGGTCGTGTTCACCTCCCCGACGAGCGCCGCTGTTCGGTTCAGCATCTTGGTACAGGGACACCCGGTGGCGTCCAACCTGGTCGGCTCGGCGGTCCTCGACAGCGGCACCTGGAAACTCACCCGCCAGACAGCGTGCGCCGACTACAGCCTCGGCGGTGCACACTGCTGATGCTCGAATGCCGAGGCTGACGGCAGCCCTCGTCACACAGTGGGAACGGCAGTAGCGCTCGTACCGCCGGCTCTTCTCCTCCAGGCATCAGTAACCCGTGCAGGGGTGCGGGTTTCTGATGCTTGTACATTACTGAGTACTTCGAGGGGGCGCGGACTGCGTCGCCCAGCGCACGTTGTGACGAGTCCATATCGACCGGGGCTGCCGAGCACGACGCGGCTGACGGCCGGCGACTAATATACCGGGATCTCTCCCAGCAACCAGGGTTTGTGTATTTTCAACACCCGGACCCCGGCCCGGCGACCTCCAAGGACGAAGATCGTTGCAGGTTGAGCGAGATGCAGGAGTCAAGCGAGATGCGGCGCTCGACGGGCTACGGGGGGTCGCGATTCTCTTGGTGGTCGTAGATCATCTTTCTTACTTCCTTGTTCCCCAGTTTGCCAACCGGTTGCTTCCCGGCGGCTTCGTCGGAGTCGACGTCTTTCTCGTGCTCAGTGGCTTCCTGATCACCCGGCTGCTGATCGAGGAGCACCACCGCTCCCGGTCCATCAACTTCATCGGCTTCTACCGAAGACGCGCCTGGCGTCTCTTGCCCGCCCTCGGTGTGTACGTGTGCGCCCAGATCTCCTACACCCTCATCGTATTCCGGCCGGGCGCCGGCCAAGACCTCCTGGCTGCAATAGCGGCCCTATTTTTCGTCGGGAACATGTCACCCTATATGGGGGTCGCCGTCCCATTCACCTTGGCCCAGATGTGGAGCCTCGGTGTCGAAGAGCAGTTCTATCTCGTGTGGCCAGCGGTCTTGATGTTGGTGCTGCCACGCGGACGGGCCGCGGTGAAGGTCATGCTGGTGGCCCTAGGTTTCGCCAGCCTCCTGATCACCACCGTCCTGTCTCATCAGGGGCACTCTCTGTCCTTGCTGTACAGCCAGCCCGAGGTGCGGGCCGTGCAACTCGTTGTCGGCGCAGCGATAGCGGTGGCGGTGGAGGCAGGCTGGACACCCTCACGCGGACTTCAGAGAGGCGCATGGCTGGCTGTAGCATTTCTGGCCTGGTTCGCCATGACCGGGCGCGCGGTGGCGCCGTGGCTCTACGAGGGCGGCTTCGGCGTCATTGCCGTAGCTGCGGGCTGGGTCCTGGTGGCCGGGTTGTACCCCGCCCCCAGCATTCTGCGGCGCCTCTTGGAGATCGGCGTGCTCCGCAAGATCGGATTGATCTCCTATTCTGTGTACCTCTGGCATCCCTTGATATTCGCTGTTACCGTGAGGGAGATTCCCCAAAACGACACATGGGGCCGTCTCGTTTGCGGCCTGGGCGTGGTCACACTCATTAGCGTGGGGTCATATCGTTATGTGGAGCTCCCGGGACGTATCCGCGGTAGGGTCAGGCGCCAGGTCAGGCTCGAGCCGGCAATCGGCCCCCGCCAGCCGGCGTAGGCCGTGGGTGGCCCCGGCAGCCCGGGGAGGACAGCAGGCGTTCCATTTGGCTACCGTCGCGCAGATGGACCGGTCCGAAGCCTTCTCGACGTTCTCAGAGTGCGTGGCGGAGGTGCTCGACATCGATGCCGCGGAGGTGGTCCCCGAGGCGAGGTGGCGTGAGGACCTCGATGCCGACAGCCTGGCAGTGGTCGAGATCACCCTGGCTCTCAACGACGCTTTTGCCATCAAGCTGCCCGACGTCGAGCCCGAGAAGCTGACGACTGTCGGCCAGGCTTTCGATTTGGTGGCCGAGCTGGTGGGCGCCGGGGCCTGACCTTCCTGTAGCGGTCGAGCGGTTCGCTGCTGTGCCCTGCTCCCTACCGCGCGGCGGCTCCGATGATGCCGGCGGCCGAAGCACTAGCCTCGGCCGATGGCCGGCGTGGCGGGATCCGACGCTCCCACGGCCGCTGGTGAAGCCCTCGTCACCCTGCAAGAGGCCGCCGGCCGAATCGGCGTCCACTACCAGACCGCATACCGGTGGGTGCGCTCCGGGGCCCTGCCGGCGACCAAGGTCAGCGGCGCCTACCGGGTCGGGGTCGGGGACCTCGAGGCCTTCGACGCCGAACGGCGCCGGCCGCGGCCACCTCCCCCGGCGCGTGTCGTGCGGGACTGGGGCCGCTTTGCCAGGCAGCTGCACGAGGCGCTCGCCGCTGGAGAGGAGGGAGCCGCCCGGGGGCTGATGGAGGACCTGGTAGCCGACGGCGTGCGTCTGGTGGACTGCTGCGACCACCTGCTCGGGCCCGCCATGCGTCTGATCGGCGACGAGTGGGCGGCGCGCCAGCTGACCATCGCAGACGAACGGCGGGCGTCGTCGATATGCGAGAGGCTGCTCGGTCGCTTTACGCCGTCCCCGCCCGGAAGGCCCCGGGGTGTGGCTGTCGTGTGCTCGCCTCCGACCGATGAGCACAAGCTCCCGGGTGAGATGGCCACCGTCGCGCTGCGGGAGGATCACTGGCGGGTCCATCATCTCGGAGTGGGTGTACCGTTCGAGGACCTGGTCGGGATGATCCGCCGCCTCCACCCCGAAATGGTGGTTGTCAGCGTTACCTGGTCGCCCGCACTCGGCTCGGCCTGGGCGCTGGCCACCACCGTGCGGCAGCTGGGGCCGGCCGTTCTGGTGGGCGGGAGCGGGATGGCGCTGGCGGACCTGGTGACGCAGGCACGGGCGCCCTGACGGCGGAGCGTTCCGGCGGGCTTCAGCCGGCGCCCAGCTCGAGGGTCGACTTCAGCGCTTGGCCTGGTGGGCGCGCCGCCCGGCGTCGATTGCGGCCTCGGCGGCTTCCCGGCCCTCCCAGCCGCCCATCTCGGTGCTCTTCCCTGGCTCCAACGCCTTGTATATCTCGAAGAAGTGGGCGATCTCTGCCAGCTCGTAGCTGGGCACGTGCTCGAGCTCGGTGACCGAGGCGGTCCGCGGGTCGGTGGCCGGCACGCACAAGAGCTTGGCATCTACGCCTTCCTCGTCGGTCATCTTGAACACGCCGATCGGCCGGGCCTTGATGTGGCAGCCGGGGAACGTCGGCTCCTCCAACAGCACCATCGCGTCGACCGGGTCACCGTCCTCGGCGAGCGTCTCGGGCACGAACCCGTAGTCCTCCGGGTATTGCGTCGCAGTGAACAAGGTACGGTCGAGCCAGATCTCGCCGGCGTCGTTGCACTCGTACTTGTTGCGTGTCCCCTTCGGGATCTCGATGACGACCACGATCTCCATGGGCAGTGTTAGTACCACCTCGACGGTCACTAGCGCCCGCTGGGGCGCGCTCAGCTGAAGCTGACGCCTTCGTTGCCGCCGGGGTCGACTTCCCTGCCGGCGGCGGGCGGGCGGCCCTGGCCCGGCTTCGTGCCGTCGGCCAGGACGCCCGCCGCGACCAGCACCTCTTCGCGGGCGAAGATGCCAGCCCCCCACGACCGCAACGCCAGGGCGACCGCGTCCGAGGGCCGGCAGGCCAGGGCCCGGCGGCCGCCGGCGTGCTCCAGCTCGATGGACGCGTACCAGTGGCGCTCCTCCTCGACCGCGGTGATGACGGCCCGATCGATGCGGGCGTCCAGGAGAGCCACCGCAGACACGAACAGGTCCCACGTGGAGGGCCGGGGCGCGACGTCGCCCTTCCATGCGCTGCTGACCGCCCGGGCTTCCGGCTGCCCGACGACGATGCGGAGCTGGCGCTGGGGCTCAGCCTCCTCCCGCAGGGTGACCAGGCCCGCCTCGACGCCCAAACCCGACGGGATGGCCAGCCGGACGTCGCTCACCGTCACCTTGACCAGTCGCGGCGTCACCCCGTGACTGTAGGCGCCCGCGCGAGGGAGGCCGGGTGAGGGCCAGGCCGGCGACCTCCGCAGCGCCGGCATCCATCAGGCAGCGGGCCACCTCCCGCAGGGTGGCGCCCTCGGTGAGGACGTCGTCGAACACCAGGACCCTGGCGCCCTCCACTCTCCGAGGTTCGGGGACCCCGAGGGACCCGCGGAGAGGACCTTCGGCCAGCGCCAGCCGCTGGGCCCAGGACCGGCCAGTCATCGGCGGGGTGTCCGCGGTCTTGACAACTGTGCCGATACCCACCTCCCAGAGCGGCCCGACCAGTGCAGCGACCTGGCACGCCAGCTCGCCTACGGGATCCCAGCTGCGGCGGGCGCCCGGGCCGAGATAGGCCGGGACCGGCACGATGATGTCGAAATCGTCGAGCCACGGCTGGTGGGATTCGAGCCAACCGGCGACCAGGCGGGCGAGCACCGGCGCCCATCGCAGCCGCCTCCGGTACTTGTAATCGACGATCACGCGGCGCAACGGACCCTGGTGGAGGCCGATGGCGAAGGCCACCGACCAGCCCCGGTCCGCCCGGCCGCACCACCGGTTGGAGCAAGCGCCGGCGCCCACCACCTGGCCGCAAGCCGCGCACCCGCGCCGACCCGGCGGCTCGCCCGCGCCGCTCTCCTCCCCGCTCGCTTGGCTGCGCCCGAAGCATGCCAGGCACACGCCCGGCGGCGCGACGCCGTGATGCGGGCAGCGACCGCAGTCCGGGAACCGGCTTGGCGGGGAATGGGGTGCAGCCGGGCCTGATGTCGGCGGGATCACGCGGGCTCCTCGGTCGGACCTCGGGTCCCGTCTGGGCGCCGGGCGAGCCATGCCCATCATGGCGCGACCCTGTGTCCGCCTCCGGTCCGAGCCGGCTCGGCGGTGGGGGCGCGACCGCCTACGTCTCTGCCAGCTCGACGGCGACGGCTGGCAGGCCGCTGGGGCCGGCCGGCCCCTCGATCAGGTGGACCGCCTCCAGTGTCGTGCCGGCCGCGGCAGCTAAGTCCGGTGCCCCCGCAGCGATGCGGGCCAGCGAATCGGCGGGACCGGTCACAGTCAGCGAGGAGACTGCGACCTTGAGGCTCCGCCCGGCCTCGGTCTTGGCCCGGCGGACCTGCGCCAGGACGGCGGCGACCGCCGGGAGGACCGCGGCGTCCCCGTCCGCCGCCAGGCGATCGGTCTCAGGACGCTCGGGCCACGCGCTCCGGTGGACCGAGTCGAAGCTCCGGCCCTCGGCACCGTTGGGATGCCACCACGACCAGACCTCCTCGGCAACGAAGGGGAGGACCGGGGCGAAGAGGCGGAGGAGGACCGAGAGGGTCGCGAGCAGCGTGGCGCGGGCCGATCCGGCGCCGGCCGCATCCCGCTCGCCGTAGGCGCGGGACTTGACCAGTTCGACGTAGTCGTCGCAGAACGTCCAGAAGAAGGACTCGGTGCGCTCCAGCGCCCGGGCGTAGTCGTAGGCCTGGTAGGCGGCGGTGGCATCGCCGACCAGGGTGGACAGTGACGCCAGCAGTGACCGGTCCAGGGGATCGGTCACTGCGCCGTCCGCCAAGGGCGCGCCAGAGGCCAGTCCGAGGCCCCGGGGGCCGAGGACGAAATTGGAGGCGTTGAGCAGCTTGGTGGCCAGTTTGCGGCCGATCTTCATCTGCCCCTCGTCGAAGGCGGTGTCGGTGCCCAGGCGTGCGGAGCACGCCCAGTAGCGCACGGCGTCGCTGCCGAGGGTCGCCAGCAGGTCGACCGGGGTCATGGCATTGCCCTTGGACTTGCCCATCTTCTTGCGCTCCGGGTCGAGGATCCAGCCGGAGAGGGCGGTATCGGTCCAGGGCAGCGAGTCCAGCTCCAGGTGGGCTCGGACCACGGTGGAAAAGAGCCACGTACGGATGATGTCGTGACCCTGCGGCCGCAGGTCCATCGGCCACACCTGAGCCCAGAGGGCCGGGTCCTCCTCCCACCCGCCGGCGATCTGGGGAGTCAGCGACGAGGTGGCCCAGGTGTCCATGACGTCCGGGTCGGCCGCGAACCCGCCCGGCTTGCCCCGCTGGTCCTCGTCGAACCCGTCGGGGACGTCGGTCGAGGGGTCGACCGGCAAGCGCGACTCGTCGGGCAGCAACACGCTGCCGTGATCGAGGTTGCCCTCGGCGTCGAGGCGGTACCAGACGGGGAACGGGACTCCGAAGAACCGCTGCCGGCTGATCAGCCAGTCGCTGTTGAGACCCTGGACCCAGTCGGTGTAACGACCCTGCATGTACGGCGGGTGCCACCGGATCGAGTCGCCCCGGGCTACCAGATCGGCGCGGTGGTCCAGGGTCCGGATCCACCACTGGCGGCTGGTGACGATCTCGAGGGGGCGCGTGCCCTTCTCGTAGAACTTGACCGGGTGGCTGATCGCCTCGGGCTCACCAACCATCTCGCCGGCCTCCTGCAACAACGAGACCATCGCGGCGCGAGCCTGGTTGACGCTCCTGCCGGCGAGTGACGACGAGTAGAGCGAAGCCGCCGTGGGGGACAGACCCGCCGGCGGGGCCGCCAACAGGCGGCCGTCGCGTCCGAGGATGGCCCGGACCGGGAGCGACAGCTCCCGCCACCACACGACGTCGGTGACGTCGCCGAAAGTGCAGATCATGGCCACCCCGGTGCCCTTGTCCGGCTGGGCGAGAGGATGGGTGAGGAAAGGGACCTCGACGCCGAACACCGGGGTGGTGACCGCCGCGCCGACCAGGTGGGAGAAGCGAGCGTCGTCGGGGTGGGCCACCACCGCGACGCAGGCGGCCAGCAGCTCCGGCCGGGTGGTGTCTATCAGCAGGTCGTCGGCGCCGGCGTGGAAGACCAGACGGTGGTAAGCGCCATCCCTCGTCCGGTCCTCCAGCTCGGCTTGCGCGACGGCGGTGCGGAAGTCGACGTCCCACAGCGTCGGCGCCTCCGCGCTGTACGCGTCGCCCTTCGCCAGCAGGCGCAGGAACGCCCGCTGCGACGCCCGCTGGGCCCGCTCGCCGATCGTGACGTACTGGTGCCCCCAATCGACCGACAGCCCGAGACGGCGGAAGAGCTCTTCGAAGGTCTTCTCGTCGTCGGCGGTCAGCCGCTCGCACAGCTCGACGAAGTTGGGTCGCGACACGGGCACCTCGTCCCGGCCCTTTGCCAAACCTCCCTGCGCCGGCGGCACGAAGTCGGCCTGGTAGGGCAGCGACGGGTCGCAGCGGACACCGAAGTAGGCCTGGACCCGGCGCTCGGTGGGCAAGCCGTTGTCGTCCCAACCCATCGGGTAGAACACCGACTTGCCCGCCATCCGCTGGTATCGGGCGATGGCGTCGGTCTGGGTGTAGGAGAACACGTGACCCACGTGCAAGGAGCCGCTCGCAGTCGGTGGCGGTGTGTCGATCGCGTAGACCTGCTCCCGTGGCGCGCTGCGGTCGAAGCGGTAGGTGCTGTCCTCCTCCCACCTCTGCGCCCACGTCGCCTCGAGGCCCTCGAGGGACGGTCTGTCAGGAACTGTGCCAGCCATGATCCCGCTACGGTACTGGCGTGCTGCACCTCTTCGACACCGCATCAGGGCAGGTGACGCCCATCGAGCTGCGCCGCCCGGGCCACCTGTCGATGTATGTGTGCGGACCGACCGTGTCCGGCGAGCCCCACCTGGGCCACGGCCGTTTCACCCTGACCTGGGATGTGCTCCGGCGTTACCTGACGTGGTCCGGCGTCGAGGTGCGGTTCGTGTCCAACATCACCGACATAGAGGACAAGATCATCGCCCGCGCCGCGGCCGAGGGCACCACTACCGAGCTGGTGGCATCGAAGTACGAGAAGGTCTGGTGGGACTCCATGGACCGCCTGGGCGTCTGGTCGCCGACGGAGGGCCCCCACGCCACCGCCTACGTGCCGCAGATGGTCGAGCTCATCGCCGGCCTGGTCGACGGGGGGCACGCCTACGTCGGTGGCGACGGCGTCTACTTCGCCTCCGAATCGGTGCCCGACTACGGCCTCCTCGCCCGCCAACCGCTCTCGTCCCTGCGGGCCGGGGCGCGCATCGAGGCCACCGAGGAGTCCGGCAAGCGATCGCCCATCGACTTCGTGCTGTGGAAGCTGGCCAAGCCCGGCGAGCCGAGCTGGCCCTCGCCTTGGGGAGCGGGGCGCCCCGGCTGGCACACCGAGTGCGTGGTCATGTCGCTCGACCTCCTCGGCGACGGCTTCGACCTGCACGGCGGAGGAAACGACCTGGCTTTCCCCCACCACGAGAACGAGCGGGCGCAGGCCGAGGCGATCGGCCGCCCCTTCGCCCGCCACTGGGTCCACTCCGGGATGGTGGAGGCCGAGGGCGGAGGCAAGATGAGCAAGTCGTTGGGCAACGTCATGTCCCTGCCCGAGCTGCTCGACGCCAACGACCCGAGAGTGATGCGGCTGCAGGTCCTGCAGAGCCACTACCGCTCGCCGATGACGATCAGCCCCTCCACCCTGGCGGCGGCCACCAACACGCTTCGCGGGCTCGACACGTTCGCCTCCGACTTCGCTGCCGCCCGTTCTGCCGAGCCGGATGCCGCGCTCTTGGGGCGGCTGCGGGAGCGGATGGACGACGACCTCGACACACCGGCAGCAGTACGCCTGCTGTTCGAGGCGCGGGACCGGGCCCGCACCGCATCTCTGCCGGGCGGGTGTGGCGACGCCGATCGGTGGGCGGCGACGGTGTTCGAGATGGCCGATGTGTTCGGCCTGCCTCTCGGACGCGACGACGAGGCGGTGCCGGCGGACATCCAGGCTATAGCCGACGAGCGCAGCGTGGCCCGGGCGGCCAGGGACTGGGCGCGCAGCGACGCCCTCCGCGACCGCTTGGCCGCCGACGGGTGGATTGTCGAGGACGGCCCCTCAGGCACCACACTGCACCGGTGACCTCCTCCGCATCGCGGGCCGCCGGCGGGTCGGCGTTCCTCACTGACACAACCGTCACCCGGGTCGACGAGCGGACCTGGTCCGCCGACGTCAATCCCCGATGGAACGTCGGCGACAACCCCAACGGTGGGTACCTCCTCGCCATCGCCGTGCGAGCCATGCAGGAGGCGACCGGTCGCCCGGACCCGCTCTCCACCACGGCCCACTACCTGTCACCGCCAAAAGCCGGCCCGGTCACCATCAAGGTGGACCTGATCAAGCAGGGCCGCAGCTTCGCGAACGCGACGGCGCAGGTGATCCAGGAGGGGCGGGAACGGGTCCGCCTCCTCAGCGTCCTCGGAGACCTCGACGCGCGGAGGGGCCCCACCCGCGTGGCGGCGCGCCCTCCGGTCCTCCCCGCCCCCGACCGATGCGTGTCGCTGCGCAGCCTCAGCGAGGACGCCGGCCGGCCCGTGCCCCAGATCATGGATCGTTTCGACCTGATGTTGCCGAGGGACACGAGCTGGGGCCGGGTCCCTGAAGACGACCCGCTCACAGTTACCGGTTGGATCCGCTTCCGCGACGGTACGCAACCCGACCCGGTGTCGCTGGTGACCTTCGCCGATTCGTTCCCGCCCACCCTGATCGGCTCTGTGGCCGCAGGGTGGGTGCCGACCCTGGAGCTCACGGTCCACGTACGGTCCCGGCCGGCGCCGGGATGGATGATGGGCACATTTTCGACCCGGTTCCTGATGGAGGGGCTGATGGAGGAGGACGGCGAGCTGTGGGACGCCGAAGGCCGCCCCGTCGCCCTGTCCCGCCAGCTGGCACTGGTCCTCGGCGGGCGGCCTTAGCCGGCGGGGCCGCTTGGCGGCCGACGGGGCCCGCTTGGCGGCTTGGCCGGGCCGGTTGGCGGCTTCAACATCCACTTGGATACCGCCGGCGTCATCCAAGTGGATGTTGGATGGCGGACTCCATGGCCGTGATGCTGACTTGACGGGCGGTGACCGTGCGGCCTTGTCTGGCTTGGTGCGCCACCGGTCGGAGAGGACCCCACTCCCCCCCGGCTTCTCGACGGTGTGGGTCACCGTCGCCATCAACATGGTCGGCTTCGGGATCGTCATCCCGATCGTCCCGCTCTACGCCAAGCGCTTCCATGCGTCCTCGGCCGAGGCGACCCTTCTCATCGCCGCCTATTCCGCCGCCTCGCTGGTGTTCTCTCCGTTGTGGGGGCGCCTCTCGGACCGAGTCGGGCGCCGACCGGTCCTCCTCTTGTCGCTGGTGGGCACGGCGGCGGGGAGCCTGCTGACCGGGATGGCGGGAGGGTTGGTGCTCCTCTTCGTCGGCAGGATCGTCGACGGCGCCTCGGGCTCCACGGTGTCGGTCGCGCAGGCGGCCGTCGGGGACCTGGCTGCTCCCGATCAGCGACCCCGGCTGTTCGGCCTGATCGGAGCCGCGTTCGGGCTGGGCTTCGTCGCCGGTCCCGCGATCGGCGCGCTGGCGGCGGCCGCCGGGCCGAGGGTGCCCTTCTACGTGGCGGCAGGAATCGCCGGCGCCAACGCCCTGGTGGCCCTCCGGCGCCTTCCCGAGACCCTTCCCGAGAATCGCCGCGGCGACCGGGTGCGGGGTGTACCCCGGGATGGCCTGCGAGGCGCCAACCTGGCGCCTCTCCTCGTAGTCAGCTTCTGCGCCCTCACAGCTTTCAGCGCCTTCGAGGCCACTTTGGCGATCTTCGGCCACCACCGCTTCGGGCTGAGCATCGGTTCCGCCGCCGGCACCTTCGCCGTCGTGGGTGTGGTGCTCGTCGCCGTGCAGGGGGCCCTGGTACGTCCGCTTGTCGCCCGTCTCGGGGAGAAGCACACCTTGGACGCCGGGCTGGCAGCTGAAGGGTTGGGCCTTCTCCTCTTGGCGTTCGCCCGCGATTGGGTGCTGGCCGTCCCGGCGCTCGCTGCTCTCACCGTCGGCCAGGCTCTTGTCCAGACGACCATGGCCTCCACCCTGTCGGGGAGGGTGGCCGCTGATCGCCGTGGCCAGCTACTGGGCCTGCAGCAATCCGCAGGTGGGCTCGGACGGGTGGTCGGGCCGGCGGTGGGTGGCGTCCTGCTCGGCTCAGGGGCGTCGGGGGGCCCCTATGTGATGGGCGCAGCGGTGTGCGCGGTGGCGCTGGTCGTGATCCAAGCGACAAGGACGAGCCCTGTACGTAGCGACAGCAGTCATGTTACCCTTAAGTAACAACTAGCCGCTGGAGGCACGATGGCTGATTTCTCCTTGGACCTCAACGAGGACCAGCTGCAGATACAGAAGTGGGTGCACGACTTCGCTGAAAATGTGGTGCGCCCAGTCGCCCACGAGTGGGATGAGCGAGAGGAAACCCCGTGGCCGGTCATCGAGGAAGCCGCCAAGGTGGGCTTGTACTCGCTCGACTTCATCGCCAACGCCTTCGGGGACCCAACCGGGATCCTGATGCCCCTGGTCATGGAGGAGATGTCCTGGGGTGACGCCGGCATCGCCCTGTCGATCTTCGGCACCACCCTCGGTGTCTCGGGCATCGTGGCGAACGGGACGCCCGAGCAGATCGGCGAATGGCTCCCGCAGTGCTTCGGCACGCCGGACAAAATCGCTCTGGCCGCCTTCTGCGTGTCCGAGCCCGACGCCGGGTCCGACGTGAGCTCGCTGCGCACCCGCGCGGTCTACGACGAAGCCTCCGACGAATGGGTCATCAACGGGACCAAGACCTGGATCACCAACGGTGGCATCGCCGATGTCCACGTCGTGGTGGCGTCGGTCGACTCCGCTCTGGGATCCCGTGGCCAGGCCAGCTTCATCGTCCCCCCTGGGGCCAAGGGACTGTCGCAGGGCCAGAAGTTCCAGAAGATGGGGATCCGGGCCTCTCACACCGCCGAGGTCGTCCTCGACGATGTTCGCGTGCCGGGGGGCCTGTTGCTGGGGGGCAGGGACAAGCTCGAGGAACGGCTGGCCAGGGCGCGCGAAGGCAAGAAGGGCCAGCGGTCCCAGGCGGCCATGGCCACTTTCGAGGCGTCGCGCCCGATGGTCGGAGCCCAGGCCGTGGGCATCGCCCGGGCCGCCTACGAGTACGCCTTGGATTACGCCAAGGAGCGCAAGCAGTTCGGCCGGGCCATCATCGAGAACCAGGCCATCGCCTTCAAGCTGGCGGACATGAAGATGTCCGTCGACGCAGCACGGCTCCTCGTGTGGCGAGCTGCGTGGATGGGCCAAGCCAAGAAGCCCTTCGAGTCGGGCGAGGGGTCGATGTCCAAGCTGTTCGCCGGCGAGACGGCGGTCAAGGTGACCGAGGAGGCCATTCAGATCCTCGGGGGCGCCGGCTACATCCGGGAGCATCCCGTCGAGCGGTGGCACCGTGACTCGAAGATCTACACCATCTTCGAAGGGACGTCGGAGATCCAGCGGCTGGTCATCGCCCGGGCCATCAGCGGGGTGCACATC